>JBBRVS010000004.1:0-58139 GCA_038246645.1 Pyrinomonadales bacterium | reverse complement strand
AGTCATTTGCCGTCAACTCAACTTGTCGGTTATTTGATCGGGATTCGGGAGAGAGAGCAAATCTGTCTCGAATCTGCCTCTGTTTTATCACAACACAAAGCAAAAACCGGGGTGGACACGCGCCCTATCCACCACCAATTTCAAAGCCAATTGGAAGTGGTCTTGCCCTAATTCTTGATAAAAATTAACTGAAGAATTAGAAATTGAATTGTTCTATTCATTTAATAGAAGCAGATTTTCAAATTTCGACTTTCTTTCCGCCGAAACCATCCGGAATAAAAAATCTTTATTTGCTCTATAATTTTCGAGTAATAATTTCTTTTGCCGTTTGTTTAGAAACGGTCTTAAATCTAATCTATTATCATCAGCAACTCGTAACAAAACATAAATAGCTTGGGTGGCTGATGATTTTTTACTGCTTCCGGCATCTATCAGTCTTTTGATGAGTTTTTTCTTTACATCAATTTTCAAATCATCTTCCCTAACTAAAAATCTTTGTAATGAAACTATAGCAAAAGCAAAACCCGGCTTTGGCATTTTTTCGTTTTCAATAAGTTCGCTCAAAACCAAAGCAGAATAATTTTTATTTACATTCGTTCCGTATCTTGTAAGAAGCAAAATAATATATCCTGAGAAGACCTCATCTTTATATTTATCAACATATTGCGAAGTTTTCAGTAAAATCTCCGGGGTTTCCCGATATTTTTCAAAATGCGAGATTGATTCCCTGATACCGGGAAACAAACTTGTATCCGACACAATCAAACCATATTTTCTAATTCCGTTTTTGCCCTTACAATTTGAAACAATTAATTCATTCCCTTTCTTTACATCTACAAGAATCCACGGCGAATAGGACTCAGAACGAAAGCGGGCAAGCGGGCGGGGTTCGGTATAATTTAACAAAATTGAATTCTCATCCGGCGGCTCACCAAAAATTGTTTCTTTAATTATCAGACTAATACTGGGATCATCTGTATTATCAATACTTCCGGCAAATATGGAGCAACCCTGAAATAAAGAATGGGCTAAGCTTTCTCCAATATAATATGAATAGTCGGAATGATTATAGATACTTTTATTTGTTTGAGAATAAAGACTTTGTGTGACAATGCAGGAAATCAAAATAAATGACAATAAACTGAATTTATCTTGAATCATAATTTTCTTTTTCATATTTATCACACAAAAAGCCGGTGAATGAAAGTTGTGAAGTAAAATTATCAAAACACTTTTATAAAAAAAAGACTGCAAGTTAAATGTAAACTCACAGTCTTTTGATGCTGCTATAAATCGGGAAAAGCTGACAAAGAAACCTTTGTAAAATTTTCCCTTTTCGTTCGGCGTTTTTATTCTTCTTCGTCGGAAGCTTTTGTTTCTTCAACGGCTTCGGCTGATTTATCGGATTTTGTTTCAATCGCTTCGACCGCGCCTTCGGCTTTGACCTTTACGGGAATTTCCAGAGTAACTTCGCGGTGCAGTTTGACGCTGACCGTATATTCTCCGGTTTCCTTGATCGGGTCTTTTAAATTAACCTTTCGGCGATCAATTTCATAACCTTTGGCGATTAAGGCTTCGGTAATATCAATCGAAGTTACCGAACCGAAAAGCGTTCCCGATTCGCCCGCCTTGCGTACGAACGAAAGCGAAATATCCTTCATTTGATCGGATTGCAATTCGGCGGTTGATTTTTCGTGCGACGCTTTTTTCAATAAAAAAGTGCGTTCCTGTTCAACCTGTTTGATATTTCCTTTGGTTGCCAGAGTTGCCAAGCCGCGCGGCAGCAGGTAATTTCTGGCGTAACCGGCTTTAACTTTTACAATTTCGCCGCGTCCGCCAATGGTGTCAATATCTTCGCGTAATAAAATGTTGATTGTTGCCATAAAAAAAATTCTCCTGTGTTTCTAGTCTGCGACATATGGCAGCAAAGCCATTGTTCTGGCGCGTTTGATCGCCCGCGCAATCCGGCGTTGATCTTTGGCGGTAACTCCCGAAATTCTTCTCGGCAAAATCTTGCCGCGTTCAGGAATAAAACGCTTTAGATAATCAACATCCTTCCAATCAATATAGTCGGGGACGAACATCGTCTGGCGGCGGCGTTGAAAACGTCTCTGCGGTCTCAGAGATTTCTCGTCATCACTTTCAAAACCAACTTTATCGTCATCTTCATCGTCTCTTCTGACGGGTTTCTTTCTTTCCATGTTATTCGTCGTCGCCTCCATCCTGATCTTCTTCGGTTTGGAATTCTTCTGCTTGCGAGCCGCCCTTACTTCTCATTAAATCGCTGACTCTTTTTCTTTTCTTTTCGCGTTTATCGGTAAGTTTTTGAGCAGTTTTGCGTTCTTCGTCAACTCTGACCGTCAGATACCGCATCACCAAATCGTTGACGCGCATTCTTCGTTCGAGTTCGGCGATTTCCTGTCCGGACCCTGCTATTTCAAAAAGCACGTAATAACCGTCGGTATGCTTCTGGATCGGGTAAGCAAGCCGGCGAACTCCCATTACATCGGTTTTGACGACTTCGCCGCCATTGTCCGTAACCAATTTTTCGATTGTTTCGTTTAATTGAGTGACCGTTTCGTCCGCCGTTCCCGGCTCGGCGATATACATCACTTCATATACTCTATTTGCCAATGTTTTCCTCCTTTTGGCTCGTCTAGCCTCAATAAAATTTATTGAAGCAAGAAGGGTGTTTCTTAATGGATAGTTGATAATGGATAACTGATAATATTTTTTATTCATCAATTATCCATTATCAATTATTCGTTATCAATTATATCTTGCCATTGCTTTTTCGATTCCGTCCGACAAGACGGAGCAAATGGCTTGTGCGCTCTGGTCTAAAACTTTTTCAATCGTTTCAAGTTCTGTTTTTGAAAAGTTTTCCAGAACAAAACGCGCCGTGTCGCTGATCGGATGATCGGGCTTAATCCCGATTCTGAGCCGAATATAATCCTGCGTTTTCAAACAAGCGGTCATTGATTTCAAACCGTTATGTCCGCCGTCCGAACCTTTCGGTCGAAGCCGAATCGTCCCCAGAGGCAAAGCCAAATCGTCACTAATAACGATGAGCTTTTCCGCCGTGCGGTTTTCTTTTTTCAAAAGGCACGCCACCGATTCGCCGCTCAAATTCATATAGGTCTGCGGCTTAATGAGTTCCGTCCGATGATTTTCAATTTCCGCCCGTCCGACCAGAGCGCGGCATTCTTCGCGCTTGACCTGCGTTTGGGCTTCCCGCGCCAGCAGATCAATCAGCATAAAGCCGAGATTGTGGCGCGTTTTAGCGTATCGGTCGCCGGGATTTCCCAAGCCGACGATCAGCCAATTTTTTTCAGCCAGCGAATTCATTATTTTTTAAGAATAAACAATAAAATCTATAAATCGCCGGAAGAAAATTATTACTCTTCGGTTCCGGGTTTGTCGCCTTCGCTTTCTTCACCGACAATTTCCGGTTCGGTAAGTTCTTCTTCAGGTGTCGGTTCGAGATCGGCTTCTTTGACGAAGACGAATGAAGCGACGAGAGCGTCCATATCTGCATGAATTTCAACGCCGTCTTCAACCTTTAGATCGGAAACGTGAATTGATTCGTTCATTTCCAATTTCGTGACGTCAACATCAATTGATTCGGGAATGTTGCCGGGCGTGCAGAAAATCTTGACTTCACGCAATTGCTGCGTCAAAACTCCGCCTTCCTGCATTGTTTCGGGTTCGCCGACCAGATTAATCGAAACGGTAACTTCGATCTTTTCGCCGCGTTTGATCCGGCGCAAATCGGCGTGCATCAAGCGACCTTTCAGCGGATCAATCTGACGGTCGTGAAACATTACATCGCTCGCGCCAACGCCTTCGACATCCAATGAAAAAACCGTATTTTGTCCCGAATCAGAACGCAAAATCGCCGCCAAATCAGCTAAATTAACCGTCACGGCGGCATTTTCAACATCGCCTCCATAAACGATAACCGGAAGTTTTCCGGCACTGCGAAGCCGACGCGCATCATTTTTGCCGCGCGTTTCTCTTGTTTGTCCTTTTACTACAACTTTATCTGCCATATCTTTTGACCTTTTTTTGAAATCTTAAATAAACAAAGACGAAACGCTCGTTTCATCGTGAATTGATTTGATTCCCGATGCGAGAAGTTTCGCAACACTCAAAACTTCGATTCTGCCTTCTTCCCGAAGCGGTTTTCCCTTCTCACAAAGCGGAATCGTATTGGTAACAATAATTTTCTTTAAATGCGATGCGCTCAAATTTTCAATCGCCCTGCCTGAAAAAACGGCGTGCGTAAAACACGCATAAATGTCGTTCGCGCCGTTGGCATAAAGCGCGTCGGCAACCTTGCAAATCGTGCCGCCCGTATCGCACATATCGTCAATTATCAAACAATTTTTGCCTTTGACATCGCCGACAACATTCATAACCTCGGCGACATTTGCCTTTTCGCGTCGTTTGTCGCAGAGCGCCAGCCCCGTATTTAATCTTTTCGCGTAGGCGCGGGCGCGCTCCGCTCCGCCTGTATCGGGTGCGACGACGATCAAATTTTCAATCGGATTATCCTGAAAATAATTGACAATTACCGGCGCGGCGAAAAGATGATCAACCGGAATATCAAAAAATCCCTGAATTTGCGACGCGTGCAGATCAATCGTCAAAACTCTCTGCGCTCCGGCTTTATCAATCAAGTTGGCAATCAGTTTCGACGTAATCGGAACTCGCGGACGATCCTTTTTATCCGAACGCGCATACCCGAAATACGGGATAACCGCCGTCACTCTCTCGGCGGAAGCCCGCCGAAACGCGTCGAGCATAATCAGCAGTTCCATTAAATTCTGATCGGTCGGCGGACACGTCGGCTGAATGATGAAAACGTCCGCGCCGCGGGCGTTTTCTCCGATCTGAAAGTTAAATTCGCCATCGGAAAATCTTCCGGTGCTGGCGCGACCTAAATCACAACTCAGATGCTGGCAAATTTCCTCGGCAAGTCCCTGATGGGCATTGCCTGAAAAAATCTTGATATTTCCCGTTACGCTCATTTGTCGTGCAGATACAAATAAATGACGAGCAACATTGAATTGAATCAAGTTGCCCGTCCGGTTTAATAAAAAATGCTGGGGCGGAAGGATTCGAACCTACGCATGCCTGGACCAAAACCAGGTGCCTTACCACTTGGCTACGCCCCAATAAAAATTGATTTAATGAAGCAAACTTGCAACTCGATTCAATGCTTGCCGATAACTTTCGCGCGAAACGGTTCTAACCCGATATTTTCGCCAAGTTTTCTCAACCTGTAGAGCGTCGAAAGCAGTTTGAAGTTTCTCTTTACTGTCAAAGACGGCAAAAACGCTGGCTCCGCTGCCGGACATTAGTGCGTGTTTTGCTTCTAATTCAAAAAACTTTTCTTTTACGCGCTTTATTTCAGGTTCGATTTCAAATACTGCAGTTTCAAAATCATTTACTAAGCCCGATTGCCGTAAATTCAATGCCTTAGCTTCGGAACGGCAAATTTGAAGAATACTTTTTGAGCCGGAATTTGTCAAGCGCGGCGCGTCTAAAAGCGCAAAGGCGGTGGCGGTCGGCACGTCAACGTCCGGCGTAACTAGCAAAATATGGTCTTCCGTTAAATCTTCCGTTGGCAGAATTTCAGTTCCGCGCCCCGCGCCGATTGCCGTTCCGCCATAAAAGAAAAAAGGAACATCCGAACCGAGGTTTTGTCCGATTTCGGTTAATTCTTCAAAATTTATCGGCAAATTCCAAAGCCGTGCCAGACCGATCAAGGCAACCGCCGCATTTGAAGAACCGCCGCCGAGTCCGCCCGGTGCGGGAATATTTTTTTCGAGATGAATTTTCGCGCCCGCTTTTATTGCGAATTTCTCCTGCAAACTCCGTCCGGCGCGGATAATTAAATTATTCTCGCCCGTCGGAATATTCTTTTCTTTGCAAGTTAAAACCAAATCTTCATTTTCGGAAAAATGCAGACGGTCACAGAGCGAAACCATCTGGAAAACCGTGCATAATTCGTGAAAACCGTCGGTGCGTTTTCCTTTAATCCGCAAAATCCAATTTATCTTGGCAAAGGATGGAAGTGAAAAAGTATCGTTTGGCATCGAAAGTAAGCATACCAAAAAATGAGAAAGGATGAAGCAAAAAACACGTTCATCCTTTCACCGATTTTATAAAAAATTCGGCTGATTCAGTTCTTTTGGGATTTAGTTATTTTGAGATCTGAAAATCTTTTTAATCCAATGTAAATGGATAATGGATAATGTAATAATTCCTTAATTATCCATTATCCATTATCCATTTTTCATTGATGCTTATTTTCTCAGCATAAAAACCTGCGTGAAATAATAGGTTTTGCCGTCGGGGGCAATCGCCACGCCGACACCGGATTCCTTCCATTTATCAGACAAAAGATTTTCCCGATGCGTTGCCGATTGCATCCAACGCAAAACCGCATATTCGACCGGATTGGCATAACCGCGATTGTAGGCGATATTTTCTCCGATTCGGCGCCAGTTTTTCAGACCAAAAGAATCTGCCCGTTTATCAACCATTAACCCGTCAAGTCCCTGATGGCTGAAAAAATTGTTCTTTGCCATATTTTGTGAGTGAATTCTGGCAACTCTGGCAACCTCATCACTCCAGATGACGGGTTGCAGTCCGTTTTCAATTCTTCTTTTATTTAAGAGGTCAAAGGCTTGGCGTTCGAGTTCGAAAGTTGAAACTGCTTTGCTCTCCGGGTTCGGAGTTTCATTGGCGGTTTTCACACCTTCGGTTGCAGGTTTTACGGTTTCGACAAAGATTCTCGGTCTGGTTCTTAATTTTGAACCGATGTTTTCAGAACCCGCGTAAAAGTTGATTTTATGTTGATTAAAGGTTTTGTTTAATTGTGCGAATGTTGTTTGTGAAAATACTAATAATAGTGAAAGGGTAATAACACCCTTAAGAATGGGAAATAGCTTCATTGTAACCTCACTTCGGAAATCTGACCATCTCAAATAAAATTTGAGATTCACGATTTTGCGTCGCCGCATCACTACGGAGTTGCCATTGTCGGTCAAGGTTTATTTATTTTAATTTTGGCTAACTCTTTACGAGTTTTTTTGCCTCTTTAATAGAATACACTTAATTTAATTTATATTCCATAAAAAATCATAAAATTTGTTTAATATTTTATATTTGTTTAAACAGCCTGGGTTTTTTGAGTTTATATTGTTCAAAACACTATAAAAAAGAATCTGAAAAGCTTATAAAATTTTCTCCTGTCAGATTCCTTTTTTGTAAAAAATTTTGAAATTAGAAAAATTATTTCGCTCTTTTTTCGCCTAATTTTGTTTTCAACCGATTGCTTCCCTCAATATCCGAAGAAATTTTCAGAGCCTTTTGCCAGATTGTCCTGGCAAGTTCGGTTTTTCCCTGTTTTTGATAAACATCGCCGAGATGTTCGAGAATCGTTGCCGACGAAGAATCGAGCCGAGCCGCGCTTTTCAAGTATTTTTCAGCTTCATCGAGTTTATTTAATTTGAAATAAGCCCATCCCAAACTGTCTAAAAAAGAAGAATTGGTCGGCGAAATATCAACCGCTTTTTGAATCAATTCCAGTGCTTCATTGATGCGCTCGTCGCGTTCGAGCAGAAAATAACCCAGATTATTGAGCGCAATCGGATTATCCGGCATTTGTTTTAAGATTTCTCGCAAGGTCTGTTCGGCGGCTTGAAAATTGCCGGACATTTGCTGGGCGGTTGCCAGAGTTAATTTGGCAATTTGTTTGCGGTCTTCGCCTTTTGCCAGAGCAAAGGCTTGATTTGCCGCTTCGATTGCCTCTTTTCCGCGTTTTCCCTGACTGTACAAATTAGAAATATACAGATAATTCGTAAAATCGTCATAAGATCCGAAAGGACTTCCATCGCTCTGATTTTCAGCCGCCTTCTTTTCAATTAACGCTTTCAGAAGTGCGACACCTTCATCAACCCTTCCGTTTTCTGTTAAAATTTCGGCTTCCAATCTTAGAAGCTCATAATCCTGCGGAAAAACCAGGCGAGCTGCCCGAACTGTCTGCAGAGCTTCCGCCTTTTCACCGTTTTCGCGGTGAAAAGCAATTAATTGTTTATCGGCAAATAAATCATCTTTTCCAAATAATAAAGCCGCCTGATCAATTATTTTCTTCGCATCAGCGCGGCGATCGGCATTTTTGTAGGTTTGAATCATTTTTCCAAAAACGACTTCTGCCGCATCACGATCTGATTGGGTCACTAATTGATTATTTTCAAGTCCGAGAATGAGCAAGGTATTTTTATAAACCGCGACAGCTTCATCAAAGCGTTCGGTTTCGGCAAAGAGATCACCCAGACTTATCTGTAAATTGGCGGCGGCAAATTTATTTTTCCCCTTTAATTTATCTACCGAATCGCGAAGGAGTTTTGCCGCGCCGGCAATATTTCCCGATCTTATCTGGATTTGAGTGAGCAGCGTAATCAAAGCAACATTTTCAGGATTGGCAAAAGTCGCTTGCTGGAGTGCTTCAATGGCGGTCGTTGCCGTTCGGTCGTCTGCCGAATCGATTGCCCGGCTTAATAATTCGACGGCAATTTCATCATTCGGTTTATCGGCGACCGCCCGACTCAAAATTTCGACGGCTTCGCGAATTTCGCCTTCGTCAATTAAAGCCGCACCGAGTTTTACCAGAGCACTTTCCGGCGATAAATCTTCCTGTCTCATAATTCTGCCGTAAAATCTCTGATCAATCGGTTGGGCGGATGAGAGCCAATTTTGCAGAGCGGCAATTTTTTCCTTCGGCTGTTTTAAAACGCCGTAAAATTCGCTTAAAAAAGCGTAGGCTTCGGCATTTCGCGGATCAAGCCGGACAACCTGTTTCCAGCTTTCAATGGCTTTTTGCGTGAATGCAGCATCAAGCGTTCCGCGATTCAGACGGCTTTTTAAAGTATAAAGCCGCGCCATAATTTGATGTCCGCCAAAATTATTCGGATTGATTTTTATGGCGATATTTGCCAGTCGAATTGCCTCATCATCATCATTCGGCGGCGATTTATAGGTTAATTCGGCGAGTGCCGTATAACCTTCGGCAAGCGTCGGATCGAGTTCGACCGCTTTTTGAAGCGCGTCTTTGGCTAATCTTGTTCCGGCGGTAATGCCCGCCGCCGAACGGGCATTGCTCAAACTCCAGATATACCGCTGACCTTCGAGCAATTTGGCGTAGGCTTGTTCGCGTCTTTCACGCGGAATTTCCGTTGTTTGCTGCAGATATTCCAAAGTTCCGGTTGAGGGCTTTTGTCCGACCGGAGTTGAAATCGGTCGCGGCGGCGGCGGTAGATTTGTTTCATTTTGTGCCGAAACTGTCTGAATTGTCAGCAAAAACAAAGTAATTATTAGCAAACTCGTATTTTTTTTCATTAAAACCTCTAAATTTTTTCAAGATTAGCGACGATTTTTTCCCAAACGCCCTTGCGCGGGAAATTTATAAAAAAGAGAATCAGAGAAACTGCGCCGAAGGTTAAAACATCGGTTTTAATTCCGCCCAAGCTTGCGATCAAAAAACCGAGAATAGCAATGATTTCAGCCATTGCCGCCAGTATTACGGCATTTGTTTGTAATGAATTAAGGAGTCCCGGAATACCTTTAAGAAGCGCGATATTTTTCAACCTGTCCCATCGCATCAGCATTCGGCGCAGTACAAATGTCGTAATCGCTATAAAAATCACGCCGACGCGCAACGACATCAAAGATTCTTCGGAAATCGCGTTTTCGACATTTCCCGCGTAAAACCAGCCGATTATCACCAAAACAATCGTAAAAAAAATCTGCGCTAAAAAAATAATCGAAGTCGCTTTATATTTTTTATTGAGTGCGGATAAATTTTCCGTCGAAATTTCGTTCATAATACTAAATTAGGTCGGAACACAATTATAAATTTTATGCTCCGACCTACAACAAATCATTGATGAATATGAATTTATCAAACCGGATTCATTATTGAACCTCGGCGCCCTGACGCTGCGAAATTACCGTTGTCAGCGATTTCGGAATCTGTGATTCGCTGATATCGCCCTGATTTTCGATAATTTGATCAATTAACTCGAATTTTGTCTTATCGAAATTATTGGTCATCAAAACGCCGTCTTTATCAATGGTCAAAGGATAAATGCCGAAAAGTTCGTTTCTGAAATTTTGGACAAACGAAACGTCTTCGGGCGGCAGAACCTTCATTCTTTCCGGATTCGGTTCGGGAATGCTTGCCCCGAGCAGTTCAAGTTGTTCTTTCGATTTCTTAACCCATTCGCTGTTCGGATAATCACGGACGATTTGCTGGAAAAACCGCGCCGCCTGATCGGTTTCTTCTTCGATCAGATAAGTTACGGCAAGTTTATAAAGGGCTTCGTCCATAAAGCTGAAACTCGGATATTTGTCCAAAATTTCGTTATAACGCGATTGCGCTCCCTTCAGACCGCCTTTTTTATAATCAACCGATTGTTTGTAGTAATAATTGGCAATGATCAGATTGTGCAAACCGAGATTGTCCTGAACTTCCCTCAAACGCGATTCGGCTTCCTGCCTGAGCAATGATTTCGGATATTGCTGGAGAAGTGCTTTAAGCCGCTGTTCGGCGACTTTGGCAGATGTCGAATCGCGGTCGGGCAAACCTATTCTTCTCATCTGCGATTCGGCAATTTTCAGCAGAACGCGGTCGGCAAGCGGATGCGTCGGGAAAAATGTCAGCCAATCCTGATACGAGGCGGTTGCCTGAATCAACGCGCTGGTCGAGCCTTCCAGATAAAACGAATCGGCTACCGCCAGTTTTGCCATCGGCAGATATGGCGAATCGGGATAAGTCGTGATAATCGTTTGGAATAAAAGCCGTCCGACATCATAGCGGTTTTTGCGGACATTGCGGGTCGCTTCGATAAACAGTTCGCGGTCGCGTCCCGGCACGATGCTGCCGATCAGTTCGTCATATTCATCATTTCCGCCGCCGCCGAAAATTCCCAAAAACTTTTTCTTTTTCTTAATTTTGCGTTCAGTTCCGACATCGGAAACCGGATTTGCGCGCGAGGATGCCGTTTCAAGCAAGGTTTTATCAACTCTCGTCTGAAAATCGGTAACTCTTTCCTCGACGGAATCAATATCGCTCATCTCGTATTTTTCTGCCCGATCAACCTTGCCGCGTAGATTATTTACTTCCGATTGCAAACTCGAAGCTTCCTTATCCAAAGCCCGAAGCCGTCCGAGCGGTGTTTCCAAAGAATCCTTATCGTCTTTTTTCGATTTGTCATCTTTGTTTTCATCTCTGACAACCGACATCGTGCTGTCGAGCGAACGCCGCATCGCATTCAGCTTCTGCTGCATAATTTCCAGACGCTGGAGCGGTGTTGACGAATTTGTGGTCTGCGCCAAAGACGGCACGGACAAAAGACCCAAAAGTAAAATCAAACTTAAAACTATTGATTTATTTTTAAGAAAAAACATAATTACCTCGTTTATATACCGAATTCAAAATTTTATTCTCAGGTCCGGATTTCAAACCCAAACCGTTGCCGCTTCGATCAATTCCTTAACCGATTCGGTCGGAGTTCCCCTGCCGAAAACCGCCGAACCCGCCACGATTATTTCCGCGCCCGCTTCAACGATTTTCGCAATATTGTCCGCATCAATTCCGCCGTCAATCTCGATTTTCGTTTCCAGACCGCGTTCATCAATCATCAGCCGCAGACGGCGCAGTTTATCAACTATTGTCGGAACGAATTTTTGTCCGCCGAAACCCGGATTTACCGACATCAATAAAATAAAATCGGCATACGGCAAACATTCTTCCAAAAAAATGAGCGGCGTTCCGGGATTTATCGCAATTCCGGCTTTTCCGCCCGCTTCGCGAATCGCCGTCAAAGTTCTCTGAAGATGTGCGTCGGCTTCGACGTGAACCGAAACCATATCGGCTCCGGCTTCGACAAACTGCACCGCATAATTTCCCGGATTTTCAATCATCAAATGCGCGTCAATCGTTAAATCCGTGACTTTTCTGACCGATTTTAAGACCGGAAGACCGACCGTAATGTTCGGCACGAATTGCCCGTCCATCACATCAAAATGCAAAATGCTCGCGCCGCCCGCTTCGATGGCGCGAATTTCCTCGCCCAGTCTTGAAAAATCCGCAGATAAAATTGAAGGTGCTATTTCAAACATTCGTATTTGTTAAATTTGTTTGGGGAAATTCCGTTTTTTATATTATTTAAAGTGTAAAAACATCTGCCGCTTCTGAAATTACGGTGTTCTGCGCGGTCGCGTATCGCCCGCGCCCGGAGCGGCAGTCGCCGGTTTTCTGGAATCGGATTTACCGTCGCCCGGTTTATCAACAGGTTTCTTGTCGCCCGGTTTATCGCCCGGAGTCGTTTTTTTGTCGTCAGTTGTTTTCGGTTTATCCGCCGGATCATCGCCTTTTTTGTCGGCTTTATTTGCATCTTCGGGTTTATTCGAAATTACGTCGCGTGTTTTAGAACTTTTCTTTTTATTGGAATTATCGATGCTTTTGTTCGCTTTCGTCGGTTTATCGGAAATTAATTCTTCGATTTTTTCAATATCGTCTTTTTCGTCGTCTTTTTTGATGGTGTCGAGAACTTCACCGTTCGGATTTTCCTTGCTGACGACGACCAGAATCATTTGTCCGGTTTTAACGGTTTCACCGGCTTTCGGCAGCTGTTCTAAAATCGTATTTTGTTTTTCATTGCTGACCCTTTTGGCTCGTTCCTTGATTTTCAGTCCGAGTTTGGCAAGTTCGGCTTCGCTTTCGTTAATATCTTTGCCGACAAGTTCGGGGATTTTAATTTCCTCGCCCTGCAGAGACATATAAACTACGCCGACCATTCCGAAAAGGAATGTCGCGGAAAGAAGTAAAACGGTAAATAGTTTTCCAAACGCCGATGCCGTAGATTTTATAAAACTCATTTTTTTATTTTTAGAAACTTCGCAAAATTACTGGAAATTCTATCATTTTTTGCCAAAAGTAACGAACCCGAAACTTTATAAACTTTAACAGATGCCTATTTCTTTTTAAAAACCGAAATAAAAAACCCGTCAATTTTATCGCGGCTCGGAAAAGTTCGCACAAAACCTCTATCAGTCAAAAAACCTTTATTAATATTTGGGGAGAGTTTTTCAAACCCGAAATCTGCGCTTAGGAACTTTTCAATAACTTCTTCATTCTCTTGCGTTTCCAGAGAGCAAGTCGAATAAATCAATCTTCCGCCGCTTTTAACCGACTTTGATGCATTTCGGATGATTTCGAGTTGTTTGTCCTGTAATTCTTTAAAATCTTTTTCGCGCAAAAAATATCGAATTTCGGGATTATGCCGGATCGTTCCCGTTCCCGAACACGGCGCGTCCAGTAAAACCGCGTCAAAACTTCCGTCCGCAAACGGCAGAGATTTTTCCGCATCATACCGCAAAACCCGAACAAATTCCGCGCCTTGATTCCGGCAGTTTTCGCGCAAAAACCGCACGCGTTGCTCATAAATATCGCCCGCAACAATAAAATTTGAACTTTGAATTTTGAGCTTTGAACCTATAAAACTAACTTTGCTTCCGGGCGCGGCGCAAACGTCGAGTAAATTCTCATTTTCCCGTAAATTAACAACTTCCGCGACGAGTTGTGAGCCTTCTTCCTGAAAATAGATCAAACCCCTTTCCGCCAATTCGCGTAATTTTTCGTTTGATTTTTCGACGATAAAACATTCGTCAACTAATTCAGATTTTTCCAAATTTAATTCATTTAATAAACTTAAAACTTCTCTCTGCGTCTCTGCGTCTTTGCGGTAAAATTTTACCGTAAAGCGAAAAGCCGAATTCGGCGTTTTATTATTTGCATCGGCGATTCGTTCCGTTTCTTCGATGCCGAACTGCGTGATCCAATTTTCAATTAACCATTTCGGATGCGAAGTTTCTACGGAAATCCGCTCGATTTCATCGGAAAATTCCAATTCTAAATTTTCCTGCCGCGAAACTCGTCGCAAAACCGCATTGACCAAACCGCTCGCCGACCGCTTTTTTGCGCGGTGAACAAGATTTACCGATTCGTTTATCGCCGAAAATGCCGGAATTTTATCAAGAAACAAAAGTTGATAAATTCCCAAACGTAACGCCAAAATGACTTCCAAATCAAATTTTTCGATATTTTTTTTGGTGAATTTTTCGATCAATTTGTCGAGAAAAATCTGTTTTCTCAAAATTCCGAGCGTCAATTCGTGGCAGAGTGCGCGATCTTTTTGCGTCAAATTTTCTTCATAGAGCGGCAAAAGAACCGATGAAAACGCCTTTTCTTTTGCGATTTTATATAGAATTTCAAAAGCGGCGACTCTTGCCGGTGAGATTTTTATCATTTTTGTAAAACTTTTTTGCTCGAAACGCTAAAATCCGTTTCGCTTCCCTTTTCCAGTTTTTCGTCGAGCGAAATTCTTTCATCAAAAACAAAACATTCGCCTTGCCAGAGACTTTCGTTTTCGGGAATTTCTTCCAAGTAACGCAAGATTCCGCCTTCGAGTTGATAAACTTCTTCAAAACCGAGAGTTTTCAAATACGGCGCGAATTTTTCGCAGCGAATCCCGCCCGTGCAGAACATTGCGACTTTTTTATGCTTTTCAGGATCGAGATTTTTTTCGATAAATTCCGGCAATTCATTAAAACTCGACGTTTGCGGATTTATCGCATTTTTGAAAGTTCCGATCTTATATTCATAATCGTTGCGCGTATCGAGTATAACAGTTTCCGAATCGGAAATTATCTCGTTCCATTTCGCGCTTTTGACGTGTGTTCCGAGTCCTTTTTCAAAATCAACCTTTTTCCGCAAAGTAACGATTTCCCGCTTGATTTTCACCTTTATTCTTTTAAAAGGAATTTCGGCGTGAAAAGAAGATTTATAAACAAGCCGCGTTTCAAGAATTTTTTCGATTTCAGGAATGAATTTTTCAATATCTTCAACTTGCCCGCAAACTGTTGAATTAAAACCTTCTTCAGCGATTATTACAGTGCCGGAAACGCAGTGCGCGCGCATCAGAGATTTTAGAGAATCTTTTAGATTCTCTAAATCCTGTAAATGTTTAAATTCGTAAAAAGTAATAATTTGAAAATTATTTTCCATTCAGATATTTCGATAATCAAGTAGAAAAACTGTTCGCCATTCGCTGTTCGCTGTTCGCTGTTTTCCAATGAAAATCAGTTAAAAGCGAATAACGAACAGCGATGTTTTTTCAAAATAAATTTATCGTTTTAACTTCCAAGAAATTCTCCGATCTGCATTTTTACCCCGTTTAAGAAATCGGCGGTTTTCATTCGTTTTTTTCCTTCGATTTGCAGTTCTTCTATTCTTAAAACCGTTCCCGCGCCGCAATTTATAAACAAATCTTTTTTAGCGGCATCGAGGATTTTACCGTAATTTTGCTCAATTTCGCCCGTTTCCGCTTCCCAAACTTCGGCTCTCCAGATCGTTACTTTTTTGTCTTGATAAAATGTGTAGGAAGTCGGGAACGGCTGAAAACCGCGAATGTGATTGTTGATCGTTGCGGCATTTGCGCTCCAGTCAATTTTTCCTTCTTCCTTAACAAGCATCGGCGCATAGCTCGCTTTTGATTCATCTTGTTTTTGCGGTTCGATCTCGTCGTATTTCAAAGTTTCGCTCAAAAGTGCCGCGCCTTCAAAAGAAAGCCGTGCCATCAGATCAATCGCATTTTCATCTTCGCCGATCTCGGTTTCCGATTGCAATAAAATATCGCCGGTATCGAGTCCCGCGTTCATTTTCATCGTCGTAATTCCGGTTTTCTTTTCACCGTTGACGATTGCCCAATTGACGGGCGCGGCTCCGCGATATTTTGGAAGCAGCGAAAAATGCACATTTATCGCGCCGCGCGGAAACATTTCCAGAAAACTCTCCGGCAAGATTCTGCCGTAAGCGACGACGACCGCGACATCTGCCTTGTGCGATTTGAAAAGCTCGCGCGCGTCTTTTGTTTTAATTTTCGTCGGCTGAAAAACCTTCAGATTATTTTCGAGCGCAAATTCCTTGACGGGCGGCGCGGTCAATTTATTTCCGCGACCCGCCGGACGGTCGGGCTGTGTCCAAACGGCGACAACTTCGTGTCCGTCCTGCAAAATTTGTTCGAGGCTCGGAACAGCCGCGAGCGGCGTTCCCATAAAAACGATTTTCATAATGTGTTTAGTAGATAGTAGGAAGTAGGAAGTAGAAAAGAAAAAAATCAGTGAACCAAAATGTTTAGAACCTTTTTACTACCTACTTCCTACTTATACCGTTTACGATTAGAAATTGTGAATTGGTCAGTAGCGTCGGCGTGAGCCGATGCGTTATCCCTGATGAACAATTGACGCAGTTGCTTACGCAACCGCTACTGACTTAATGCACAATTTCTAACGGGAAAGCGTATTCCTACTTCCTACTTCCTACTTCCTACTTCAATCTTAGCGCATCTTTCATCACATAAAAAATCCAATTCTGCTCCATTACGCCGTGAATCAGATACGAATTAATTCCGGTTGCAAAAATCGGAACATCTTCGCCCGCGTGTGTTTCGCTTCCCAGGGGAATTAATGCTTCTTGTTTATAGTCCGGATTTGTCGTTTCTTCATCGGTTAAAACGGGGCGTTCGCCCGGACGATTTCCCGTACCGTTCATATAACCCAATGTCGTATAAGGCTTTTTATTTCTGTCGGTACTCGGTTCTTTCGAAATCTCGCCTTTGCCGTCAACATCTCTAACCAAACCCAAAATATTATTTCCGCGCGCCGGATAACCCGCAATCGTGAAAACGTGGCTGTGATCGGCGGTGACAATTATCAGCGTCTCATCTAAATTTACTTTGCTTTGCGCGAGTTTGACCGCATCGGAAAGCGCGATCGTATCGGTCAAAGCGCGATATGCGTTGCCGTCGTGATGCGAATGATCTATTCTTCCGGCTTCGACCATCAGAAAATATCCGTTTTTATTCTGCGACAAAACATCTATTGATTTCGCCGTCATTTCCGCAAGGCTCGGCTCGCCCGCCTGATCTTTCGGGCGGTCGTATTCATATTTCATATGCGAAGGCTCGAAAAGTCCCAAAAGATGTTTGGTTTTCTTCGGATCAATTGCGTCAAACTGTTTTTTGTTCCAGATAAATTCCGCGGTTTTATATTTTTTTGTCCATTCTTCGGTCAGATTTCTGCCGTCTAATCTTTCGCCTGTTCGATTGGGATATTCGGGATCGGCGATTTCCTTCGGCAGGAATTTTGTCCGTCCGCCGCCGAGCGCGACTTCCAAACCGTCGCCGTAATTAAATTCGATCAGCTGCCGCGCAAGATCGGGAAATTTCGCTTCGTGCGCGTCTTTGGCAGTTCGCAGAATATCCGCGTCGGATTCCCAATCCCGATTCGGCGAATGGGCATAACACGCTGCCGGAGTCGCGTGCGTCAGGCGCGCCGTCGAAACAATTCCGGTTGATTTACCGTTTTTTTCCGCCGACTGCAAAAGTGAAACCGCTTCGTTTCCTTTGACGGTTTTGTGATCGTTATAAACCACATTTTGATTGACCGAAATAATTCCTTCATCGGTTTTGAGTCCCGTCATCATCGCCGTCATCGTCGGCGCAGAATCCGATGTTTGCTGATTTACACTGTAAGTTTTAGATAATGCCATTGCCGGAAATTGTTCGAAGCTCAGAAGATTTTCCTCGCCGCTCTCGCCGCGCATCTGACCTTGCAGAATCCGCGCCGCCGTCAAGGTCGAAATTCCCATGCCGTCGCCGACAAACAAAATAACGTTTTTCGCCTTTCCTTTTTTCGTCTTCAGATTTTTTGCTCTGGCAATCGCCGCCTCGCCGCCGCTTCGCCAGGTTTCCGGCGATTCAGGACGCTTGACCGGAAAAGTTTTCTGCACCGTCTGCCCGAAAGTCGTTCCGAATAATCCTATAAATACCGAACATACAAGGAGTTTTCTGATTTTTGTAATTTTAAACATTTTAGATTTTTCCATTAAAAATAGTGTTAGAACTTTTTAATAAATTCTAACACTAATGATATTAATTCGATATTAAGAAACCGTACCGCCAGCGTCCCGCTGGCTGTCGTGAGAGCGTCCCGCTCTCACTTTCAAATTGATTAAATGTTAAGATCGTGGCAGCGGGACGGCGGCGGTACATTTTTAGAATCCGCAATGATAATTGGATGTTTCCAAAACCTGCGTCCATTTTCCGCCAACACGTTTATAAGTGTTGAAATTACTGCCTTCAAAACCCTGCGAATAGGTAAAAATCTCGCTCTGCCCGTCATTATCATAATCGAACATATCGAGCAGAAGTTCGTGATAAACGCCTTCATCTATTGTTTTTATTTCGCCGCTCATCACATTTTCTTCATCAACCTCATTAAATTTCGTAAAGGGAATCGAAATCGTTCCTGCATTTTTTTCAGCGATAAAAAACATCAGCGAACGCTTTTTGGCGGCGGTATTATACCAGTAGGTTCCAACGAACTCAGCATTTCCGTCGCCGTCAACGTCGAGTTTGGTCAAATTGTGATAGCGCAGTTCGCCCGTATTTTTGATCGCAATTTCGTTTGATTTCATTTCCGCCATCACGAGTTTGTTAATCTCGGCTCGTTCGGCGGCGGTCGGCATCTGGCGAATCAATTTTGCATTTGCTTTTTGAGTCGCATTCGTTGCCAGTCCCATCAGAAAACCTTTCGGCTTGAATTTGGTCGACACAACCGAAATCTGCGCTTGATTCGCCGCACATTCGGTGTCGGCTAAATCTTTGGTAACTGTTGCCGTTCCGACATTTGCACCGCCGAAAATTATGTTGTACTTGGTTTTCGGTTTGTAATTTGCCTTAACAAATTCGGGCGTTTTCTCGCCGCTCGCTTCTTCGCCGAGTTCCATTAATTTACCGTTTTCGATAAATGCGATCGGTTCGAGTGTTTTGCCGTCATTTAACACGGCAAAAATCGTGCGTTTCGGCGTTGTTTTCTGGGCATAAGCCGCTGAAACAAGCAATAAAGCGATTGATAAAATTATTAAAATTTTTCGTTTTTTCATTGAAATTCTCCTCAGTTGAAAAAATTCAATTAAAAGGGATTACCACGTTAAATAGGATAATAGAGAAATTTTTGTTTTTTTGTTATCCCTGTCTATCCTGTCAATCCCTGTTAATTTTTTCTCTGCCAACTAAATAAGTCTGTTGGTTAAATTTTTCGCGCAATTGATTTGCCCTGCATAAATTGCAAAAGATATTCGCGTCCGCCGGCTTTTGAATCGGTGCCGCTCATATTAAAACCGCCGAACGGATGAACGCCGACGAGCGCGCCTGTGCATTTGCGGTTCAGATAAAGATTTCCGACGTGAAAATCGCGTCTGGCGCGTTCGAGATTTTCCTCGCTTTCCGAATAAACCGCGCCCGTCAGACCGTATTGCGTATCATTGGCAACTTCGAGAGCTTCGTCATAATTTTCAACTTTAATAACTGCCAGAACAGGCGCGAAAATTTCTTCCTGTTCGATTGTTGATTTGGGCGCGACATTATCAATAATCGTCGGTTCGATATAAAAACCGTCCGCATCGTTGCCTTTGCCGCCGAAAATAATATTGCCGCCTTCCTGCACGCCTTTTTTGATATATTCGGTCGCTTTATCAAACGATTTTTGATTAATTACCGCCGCCATATTCGTATCAATGTCGGTCGCTTCGCCGATTCTCAAATTTTTCGTCAGCGCGACGATTTTTTCCATTAATTCATCGTGAACCTTTTCGTCAACGATCAGGCGCGAACACGCCGAACATTTCTGCCCTTGAAAACCGAACGCCGCCGCGACCACGCCGCTCGCCGCTTCGTCCAGATTTGCGTCTTCCGCCACAACGATCGCATCTTTTCCGCCCATTTCCGCGACGACGCGCTTCATCCAGTTTTGTCCTGTCCGAGTTTTCGCCGCTTCTTCGTAAATATGAAGTCCGACCGCTTTTGAACCCGTGAACGAAATAAAACGCGTTTTCGGATGCTGAACCATTAATTCGCCAACCTTCGCGCCGCTTCCCGCGAGGAAATTGACAACGCCTTTCGGTAAACCGACTTTTTCCAGAACTTCCATAAATTTATACGCGATCACGGGCGAATCCGGCGAAGGTTTCAGAACTGTCGTGTTTCCGCAAACAACCGCCGCCATCGTCATCCCAGCCATAATCGCCAGCGGAAAATTCCACGGCGGAATGATCGCGCCGACTCCCAAAGGAATATATTCAAACTCGTTTTTCTCCGCGTATGGCGATTTTACGATCGGCTGCTCGCCCGCCCAGCGCAGCATTTCGCGCCCGTAATATTCGAGAAAATCAATCGCTTCCGCCGTGTCGCCGTCAGCTTCCGCCCACGTTTTCCCGACCTCGAAAACCATCCACGCCGAATAATAATGTTTGTCCTGCCGGATTATATCGGCGGCTTTGAAAAGATATTCGACGCGTTCTTCCGCCGGAACGTTGCGCCACGTTTTAAACGCTTCGGTCGCCGCGTCAATCGCTTTACCCACAAGACTTTCCGCATCAATATCGGCATCGGAAAAAGCCCCGACGATCTCTTCTTTTCTGGAAGGATTAACGCTGTAAAAATGCGCACCCAATTCGATTTTTTCGCCGTTGACAATCACCGGATATTCGCGCCCGAGTTCATTTCTGACTCTTTCAATCGCGTCTTCCATCGCCTGTTTATTTTCCGGCGCCGAATAATCCGTAAAAGCTTCGTTCTTAAATTCATCTAAAGTTCTTTGTGTTTGCATAATTTTTTCCTAACTTAAATTTAATTTCTTTGTATTAAATGATTTTACCAGACCAAGAATTATCCCGAATAGATTCAGCAAAATTGCGACGACAAATGAAATATAAGAATGCAGAATATAATTTTTTCCGAATTCTTTAACCATATCATCGTAAAGGTCTCGTATATCAAAAATGTAAAAACTGATAATCGAAACCGGAATAATCAGCCAGATCAAACCGAGCCACCAACGAATATAACCGAGCATAACCCCGATACCGCCCAAAACTATCATCAGAGCATAGAGTTTTTGATTGGAAATTATCTTATCGCCGATTTCAAAGAAAAATGCCAAATTATTCATAAGTTTTTCCGTATAATTTCTTTAACTTTAACAGAGTTTTTCAGTGGTTTAAAATGTCATTAGCATCTCGAATATTTGTGATATTATAACTTAAAATTTTATGATTTTTGAGTCGGATTAATATAAAGCTAAAATTAATCTGCAAAATCACGGAGTTTCTTTTGCAGAAGCCGAAGAAATTTTTGATGATTTAATTCAATCGAATCTTTCGACTCTTTGCATTCTGATGAAAGAACAAAGATTCCGGCGCATCGGGTTTTCAAGTAAAAGATTACTTTTCGCGGTTTATGCAGTCAGGCAAAAAGAAAATGAAGAAATCATTCGCATTATAACTGCCCGTAAAGCTACCGCGAAGGAAAAATTATTTTATAATGAATCAAATGAACAAAGATAAAAAATTTATTTTGGAAATAACCGAAGAAGATTACAAAAAAGGTTTGGATAAAGGTTGGACGGAAGATGATATGCTGCCGGTCGGAAAACACGAATTTCGCCGCGCCACACGTTTTAGCAACAAAGAAATAAAAATCAAACTTCAAGCCGATATTATTGATTTTCTCAGAAACCGTTCCGAAGAATCAATCGAAAAACAAATCAACGAAGAACTTCACAAAATAATGGAAAAGGACAAACTCAAAGCCGCATAATGGAAAACTTACGAATCGAACGAGCAAAACTTTCTCTTGAAGGATTAAATATCGGAGATTGTTTCGGTGAAAACTTTTTTAGCGAATTTGCAAGTTTTCAAAAATTACGCAGCCTCATCGGAAAAACTTACTCCAGCCAATCCCGGATTCAATTCCGAAAACCTGACTCAAAAAACGTGAACCGATTCCCGCTTGGGTTTAATAAGTAATTCCGTAAAATGCCGAAAACGCGTTGTTTCCGCGTCCTGAATTTCCGAAATTATAGCCGACCATTAAAAATTGTTTCTTGGTAAATGAATAGCTGAATCCGGCGGCAGAATAGCCGAGCCGGTTTTTTCCGCTATACCAATCCGCCGCAAAATTGAGTTTGCCTTTGATCGGTTGTTCGATACCGATGATCGTGCCGGTTTTTGTGCCGAAATCGCGCTCCGCGCCGACAAATTGGTAAATTCCGCCCGTGATGCGTGTTTCGCCCGTTTTCTTGATAATTTTACTGGCGTTTGAATAAATCATTCCGTATGTTCGGTTTCCGGCGGTTTTGTTGAGCGGAACAAAAAATTGTGCGCCGGTCGAAACCGCTATGCCGTATTTTTCCTTTTCAAAAACTTTATATTTGACATTCGGCTGCAGTTCCTTCGGCGAAGTGCTGCCGTTGCGCGTGTAGAAAAAATTGATACCGACCTCGAGATTTTTTCTTACACCATAAACAGTTCGATAACCAAAGGTTTGAAATCCGCCTTTTTCAAATTTATCGAAATGCCCGATAAAATCGGCTTCAACAAAAAGGCGGTCTTCGCCGACAACATCGGTTGAAGGAATATTAAAAATTGTTGATTGTGCCTGAATCGCTAAACTTGCGGTAAAAATCAGCAAACTAAAAAAGACACAATTCCAAAAAAGGGGTTTTTGTCCGGTCATCGTAGTTTTATCCTTTTGAAAATGGTTTCTACGTTTTGTTTTCAGCTATTAACGAGGCAAACGCTTTCAGCCGAAAACAAAAAATTGATTTTCTTTAAGACACTCTTTTTACTTTTGTGGGATTATCCTACACCAAAAACTTGTTGATGAGAAGTGTTTTTTATTATTTCGATGAAAATTAAGCTAAAATTAATCTGCAAAATCATTCGGACTAATCAATCGTAGAACAAATCAATAATGAACTTCACAAAATAATGGAAAAGAAAAATTCAAAGCAACTTGAATAATTACTTTTTTAAGGTAATTTATTTAATTTCAAGCGTCCTTGAGTTCTCCGAATTTAAAACTTTCAACTTCAAAACAATTTTCAAGCCAAATTCTTATACTTTCTTTTTCTATATTTGTCGGCGAAGCAAATTTCTTTTCTGAAGTTACAAATACTTTCCAAACCTTAAAATCTCCGCCACCGCCGCATATTAAACCGTTTTTCTCGATTTCCTGAATAAATTCATACCAGAATTTATCAAATTGAATTTCATCAGTTCCATTTTTGAAATAAACCGAAATCTCAAACCCAAACGCGTGAAACTCGCCCAAATGAAATTTCTTTCGCAATCTTCGTTTGAGTTTCGATTTTATCATTGTAATCCTGAGTTTTTGCGGTTTTTGGATAAGCGAAAAATCAGTTTTTTCATTTTCATCAATCTTATCAAATCTTTTCCGTATGATTAATTCTATTTACTTGCTTCTAACACTTCCTCGATAATTCTGCCCGGAAATTTCTGAAAACCTTTGTTTCGCACATCTTCCGACGGCAAATTTTTATCATCAATTTTGTTCATCAGAGCGAAAACGGTCGGAACGAAACTCAAATTATCGTAAGGTTCGGTAATATTCAGACCGCGCGGAATTCCGGTTTTCGCACCGCCCGCAAACATTAGTGCGGAATTGCTCGAAATTCTGAAAAACGAGCCGTGATTTCCGCCGGCGTTAAAGCCGCGAACGTCGAAATTCCAGAGATTATTTGCCAGAATGAGCAGATCGGTTTCGGTCAGGCGTCTCTGATGAATCCGAAAGCGGCGCAGAAGTTTTTCGTCTTCCGAAAGAGCTTCGCCGCTGTTGTAATTATCGGAAAGATGATCGTTGAATTGTTCGCAGAGATTAATGACGGCGGCGGAATACTGCGTTTTATGCGTAGCGCGAAGCCACTCGGTTTCCGTGCGCCAATCGCTCAACCATTCTTTTCTGGCGGAATTTTCAATTGCAAAATTTTCGTCTTCAAAGATTTTCAAAGGAAAACCCGCGCTCCACGGCTTTATTTCAAATGAGAATTTCCCTGCCGCATTTTGCGTCAGATTTGCAATCGGCAGATAAAAATAACTGTTTGTCGAATCTGCGTTTTTTCGCGTTAAAAGCAATGCCTGCTTATCTTTGTCGCCGTAAATCCAAACCGGATTTTGATCAAATTGCAGATTTTCGGGTAATTCGGCGGAGATTTCTTTGAGCGGAATCTGCGCGGCGACAAAATCAATCGGATTTGATGCGACTTCTTTTTGAACATTGCTGCGCGCCATCTGACTTGTAAATAAATCAAAATAATTGACGCGCTCGAAGCTTCTTTCAAAATCGAGATCGCCGCTTTCTGTGAAAACAAAACCGCGTTTTGATACGCCGACCGCGTAATTCTGCAATTGATAGATCGAATTGCGTTCGCCCATCGCGCCTTCGGCGATCAAGTCTTTTATTTGCAGCTTTTTCGGATTAAATGTTTCGATTTCGAGCGCGAGCAAATTGCTCAAAGTTTTTAAATACTGCCGATATTCCGCTTCATCTTTCCGCGCCAGTTCCGATTGAACCGCGATGCGGCGCGCTTCCTGTCTTTCGCCTTTTGAAATTTGTTCGGGCGAAAACTCCCTCGGCTGACCTTCGATTATTTTTTCCTGAATTTTTATCCAGCGATTTACCGTTTCAAGTTCTTCAGTTAAACTTTCCAGAGTTTTTTGCCAATCGGCGCGACGGCGGTTTAAGATGTTGAAAAACGCACTTTTCAGGGCTTTTTCATCTTCTTTAGAGATTTTTCTTTTTTGCAATTCCTGAAAAATTATCTGCAAAATATTCAAATCGCTGTCGCGCAAATGAACAGAAGCGCGTTCATTTCCGTCAAAATCAATTTTGATCGTCGGGTAATTTTGGGCTTGTTTTTGCAGATAAAAAGATTCTTTCGATTCATTTGAAACAATGAAAACAAAAGGGTTTAGACCTTTTATCGTATATTTACGCATCAACTGCTGCCTGGTCGCCACGTGGTGTCCGCCGGCGGCGCGGCTCTGCAGAAGTTTGATGATATTAAAACCCTGACTGTAAAATTTATCGTTTGTATTAATCCCGTGATCCGAAACGAGAATCAGCGCGGTTTCGTCCCGGTTTTCCGATTTTTCAATAGCAACCCAAAAACGTCCGAGCGTCCGGTCCAGTTTCTGCAAAACGGAGAAATGCGCTTCCGGGCTTTTATCGAGATGGGCGACGTGATCGAAATCCGGCGTAAAATAATCAAAATACTCAATTTCCGGCTGACTTTCGATTTTTCTGATAATTTCGCGTTCCTGCTGGTTAAAGGTCGTGTTGACAAAATCAAATCCGATTGTCCATTCATCAATAAAATCCGCAGAGTTTTTGGGAAAAAGATTGAGAAAGCCTTTAGAGAAAATGCCCCAATCGGTTCCGCGCTGAAGAAGCTGAAAACTCGTATAGCGTCGGTCGTGCGGAAAAGCGTCGCTGAGAATCGGAACTTCCAACTGATCGAGAACTTCCATTCCCGGCATATCTACTCTTTTTTTCATTCCGTAATCCACGTAATACGGAATAAAATTAAGATAATAAAACGATTGCGGAATCAAACGGTTGTATTCGACATTTCCCTTGATCCGCAAATGTTGTCCGGTATCGAGCAGCGACCAGGAGGTTGCCGAAAGACTCATTCCGCGTGAATAAAAATTTGAGAGCCGCGTGCCGTTTTTGTAGAAAATTTCATCAAACCACGGCAAAATACTTTTCCCGGTTTTTTCGTCTTTCTGCCTCACATATTGATCGAGATAATCTCCCGAAAGCCCGTCAACTTTAATGATCACAACGCGTTTGACGTTTTGCGCCCGCGCCGCGCCGAATGCAGAAAAAATTAATAATATTAGGATAAGACAGGGAAAATAAATCCGCTTGCCGAGACTTCTAATCATTTAATTTTTTTTGTTTTGCTAAATTACTAAAAATCTGCCTAAAAAATAAAAACATCGTTTAATCGGCGGTCTTTAGAACTGCCAAAACTCCAATTTTTTACCAAATCGCGGTCCCAGAACGCTTACTTAACTCCAATCGTGAGTTGAAATAAATGGCGGAAATTTACCACCGATGAACCCCGATAAAAACAGATTTTCACGGATTTTATCAAAGAATTACTGAAAATTATCAGTGTTTATCATCTTCGATCCGTGTTCATCTGTGGTAACAAAATCTGCCATTATTTCAACTCACGACTGAGATTTACTCAAGCGGTAATCGTTGTTTTTGAGATGGCTTCTAATCAATCGCCGCATTTTTATTATCCGTAGTAATATTCAAATAAACCGCCGCCGCATTTCGCCAGCGGAAGTCGTTTTTTTTATCTTCATAAATGGCGCGGAGTTCTTTTTTTGAGCCGGAACTATCAATTTTGTGCAAACCGCTTAAACATAATGAAAGAATATCTTCGGTTTCGGAAACCGAAAAAATACTGGCAATCGCCCTGACCGTTTTCGGCTTTGCTTTTTCTCCGTACCGGGAAATAAATGCAAGCGAATTTTCGATTGCCCGCAGATCGCTGTCAATTTCCGGTTTGGCGGAACTTCGGGCAACTTCGCGCAAAAATCGCTCGTGATATTCGAGCTGCCGCCGCAAATCCATTTCGGCAAGCAATTCGGGCGTAAATTTTTCGTGGTGTTTGTAAACTCCGAATGAAACGACCCGCGCCAGATTATACAGAAATCTTTGCCTTTTCGTATGTTTGAGCCGCGTCATTTCTTCACGCCGGTCTTTTTCGATGACTTTTGCCAAGCCGTTCGGATTTGCCGCATATTCCATCAAATTTTGATATTGACGTTTTGCCAGACGCACCTCGACCTTCAGATCATTTTCCAAAGGATTGAGCGAGATCGTTTCCAAACGATGCGAAATTTCATCACGAAACTCCGGTTTGAGCGAGGCATTCAGTGAAAGAAGAAGTTTTAACTGAGCGTATGAATGCTGACGCGTTACTTGATTTATATCAATTCCGCGCCGCTTGGTGGCAAAATCATAGATAAAATTCCCGACAAAAAACGGTAAATTATTGATTCTCGAGATCGAAAGCACATTGCGCGTCAAATCATTCAAAATGCGGCGCGCCATCTCGCGTTTTTTCGGATTGTTCTGATCGCGGAAATCTACCAGAATCATCGGTATTTTCGGAAGATCCAAGCCGTAAAGCGCCAGCGGAATCAATGTTTTCGGCGTGGCGTTCGGTGCGCCGGCTTCAACTTCCCGATTATTTTCATCAAACCAGCGGATTTCTTCAAAACCTTTCCAATTTTTTAAACGCTCGTCATTCCAGGGGTTTTTGATATTTAAGAATCGCCCGTCGTATTTCGTATTTTTGTTGCTTTCCAAGTCTTCTTTGGCAAGCCAGACAAGGGCGTGAGTCGCGCTTTTATCGGGCATTTCGAGCGGCTGGAAATACAATCCTTGCGCTTCCGCAGATTGCCGCAAAAGTTCCCAATTCTGTCCGCGATTTCCCGTAATTTCCTTGTTTCCGTTTTTATATACGCGGTGCAGATTTTCGCTCTGCATAAATGAACCGAACAGTTTATCGGAAAGCATCAGCCGCGCCTGAATGTCTTTTAATTCGCCGTCGCTCAGTATTTTTTTCCCTTCGACTTTTTCATAAAGCGACAAAATCGCTAGAGCGCGGGCAATCTGGGATTTTTGATATTTTTTCGTATTTATGCGGTATTGCAGAGTTGCGGCGCGGATCGGAATGCTGAAATCTTCGATTATCAAACTTTTGAAAACCAACCAGAAAGCCTTGTCCCAAAAATCTTTATTAACCGGCTCAAGATCAATCAAAACAGGCGGCAAACCGTTTTTGACCTTTTGTTTGTTTCGCGTGCGCGAGTAAAGAAACGGAATCGCCGCCGAAAATTTCTGCCTCATCGAAGGTTTCGTATAACTCAAAGACCAGACAAACCGCAGACGATCATTTTCGATTTTTCCATCGCCGAGCGTGTCGCGCAAAATGCTGATCAGCGGAACTTCTTCGGCTCTTTCCTCTCGTGAATCAACCAAACCTTTGAGATTCGCAAAAATCGTGATGATTTCCGCTCCGCCCGGAACCTCTGTTTTTTCGACGCGAAAATCCTTTTCGACCGAAAAAAGCGGATTGTAAATATCTTTAGAATCTTTTTTTTCGAGAAAATTATCGAAATCTTCGGTTATTGAAGGGGCAAGAGTCTGAGCGGAAATTCCGCTGACAGATAAAATCGTAAAAAACAAAACTAAAAAAGCGAGTTCAAAAAGAAAATATTTTCTACGTTTTGTAAAATTCAATAAACTCATAAAATTTTCCTTCCGCATTATAAATAAAATTAGTCAAAACTGCTAACTTTTTTATTTTTTAGAGTTTGCTGAGTAAAATTATTCTATTGTTTGAGGAGAAAGTTCGCTGCAAAATTTTCCGTGTCGAAAGCGATTGCAAATCTGTTTTTAAGTTTCGTGTACTTAATGCAAGATTATTGTAGATATTAACCGCGAAAGACGCAAAAAACGCGAAAAAAGTAAGAATTAAAGAATTATCGATTAACTTTACATTATTTTTAGCGTTTTTTGCGGTTAAAAATTTAAAAGTTTTATAACCGGCAACTCAGGTTACGTAGCTTTATTCCACTCGAAGAAAGTATTTTTATTTGAAATCTGAAATCTGAAATCTGAAATTTGAAATCTGAAATCTGAAATTCAAACTATCACTCCCATTTTCCGGTTTTTTGCAGTTTCTTGATTTTGCGTTTTGCCAGTTCGCGTTTGAGCGCGGTCATCCGGTCAAGAAAAACGATGCCGTCGCAATGATCGGTTTCGTGCAGGGCGCAGCGCGCCGTTAGATCTTCGCCGTCGAGTTCCTGAACATTTCCGAAAACGTCCTGATAACGCACGACGGTGCGCAGTTCGCGTTTTACTTTTGTGTAAATTCCGGGAAATGAAAGACAGCCTTCATCGCCGTTTTGTTCGCCTTCAACGTGGATAATTTCGGGATTGATCAGCGCAATTTTTTGTACTCGGTCTTCGCCGCCCGAACAATCCATCACAAAAAGTCTTTTAGAAATACCGACTTGCGGCGCAGCCAAACCGACACCGTGCGCCGAATACATCGTTTCAAACATATCTGCGACGAGCTTTTTCAACTCTTCGTTAAACTCGTCTTCCAAAACAGGTTTCCCGACCGCGAGCAAAACAGGTTCGGGATAATGCGTAATTCTCAAAATCGCCATAACTTCATTTTATAGTGCGTTTGGAAAAAAGTTAAATAATAAGATGCTTTATTCTTTTTCCGATTCTCAGCCAGACGGCAAAAGTTTTTCTTTTCTTAAATTCAAAGCCCGTTTCGTTTCCTGCCGAAAAAATTTGTCTCAGATCAAAATCGAAACTTTTAAAAACAAAGTTTTTGCCGAAACCGGAAAATTCGAGCCGGGCTTGTTCAAATTTGGCTAAATCCTTTATCCAAAGAGTTTCAAAGTAACTTTTCTGCAAAAATCCCGAAAATTCAAAAGCATCTTCGAGATGCTTTTTAACCGATTTCGGATTAAATTCGCGGGAAAATTCTCTAAACAGAAGTTCAAAATTTTCACCTGAAAACTTACGCGTCAACGGCAAAAATTTCTCAACTTCGCGCAGCCGTTTATAAAAAAGCGAATCGGCAAAAGCATTTATTTCACCGGGCAAAATATCTTTGATGTCGGAAATTTCCCTTTCGTTTAAAAAATTTTCTTTCCCGATCTTTTCGGGTTCGGACAAAAATTCGCGGCGGAATTTTTCGTCGGTGTAAAGTTTTGCCAGTAAATTCTGCTGATCTAAAAGGCTCATTTCAAAGATGAATTTACACAAAAAAAGTTTGGAGCGCGCGCTCCAAACTTAAAATTTATCATTTTATAACGCTTTTGTTCCGGCTTCGGCAACCGTGTGGTCGTCTTCGACCGCACTTCCCGAAACGCCGATTCCGCCGATAATATCGCCGTTTTCGTTTTTCAAAGGAATTCCGCCCGGAAAAGAAATCAAACCGCCGTTTGAATGTTCGATGTTATAGAGCGATTCGCCGGGCTGCGAAAGTTTGCCGATCTCGCCCGTCGGCATATCGAAAAATCTGGCGGTTTTTGCCTTTTTAATTGCGATGTCAATACTTCCGAGCCACGCGCCGTCCATTCTGACGAATGCCTTCAGATTTGCGCCCGCATCAACGACCGCAATATTCATTTTCGTTCCGATCTCTTCGGCTTTTTTCCGCGCCGCTTCGACAATTTTTTGTGCTTGTTCTAATGTAATATCACTCATAATTTCTCCTAAAAGTTTATTTTATAAAAGTTTAGCATATCGAAATTAAAAATAAATTCGCGCTTTTTCAATTTCTTCCAGAATTTCTTCAAACGGCGGAAAATTCCCGTCGCGCTCTAAAATTGCGCCTTTCGGGTCGCATCTGGCGCAGACTTCGCAGAAAACTTCCCAGATTTCGTTTTCCGTTTTGTGCGAATGGGCGTCAATCAAAAGGTTTCCGTGTTTATGCGAACCGACAAAATGAAGCTGTACGACTCTTTCAAGCGGAATTTTGTCAAGAAATTTTCGCCAATCGAAGCCGAAATTTCTCGAATTTATATAAAGATTCGTAACATCCAGAAGAAGACCGCAATCGGTTTCTTCCAAAATTTTTGTGATAAATTCGGCTTCGCTCATTTCCGATGAAGGAAAGCGCACCATATAAGTTATATTTTCCAGGATCAAAGGCGTTTTGATGCGCTTTTTAACGTGTGAAATATTTTTCACAAAAACTTTTACAGCTTCATCTGTATATGGAACCGGCGCGAGATGTCCGATGTTTTTTCCGCCCGATTTGGTAAAACATAAATGATCGCTAAACCATTCGGGCTGAACATTTTCAACAAGCGCGGCGAATTTTTCCAGATATTCTTCGTCAATTCCTTCCGCACTTCCGAGCGACAGATCGAGTCCGTGCGGAATTAAAGAAAAATGCTGTTTGAGCAGATCGAATTCTTCCTTCTTAAAATTATTCGAATCGAAATAATGATCGGCGGTAATTTCCAGAAAATCAATTTTTTCACGATGCAAAAAAATATCGGCGCGAAATTGTTCCCGAAAACCAATTCCAACGCCGATTTTTCTTAAGTTGTTCATATAAAGACTTTTTCAGCAGGTAAGCAAAAGTAACGAAGTATTATGAAAATCCTAAGCATCAATGGAAAATGGATAACGGAAAATATCGGAAAATCCTTAAACAATGTCGAGTCTGCAACTTACGGGCGTTTTTAGAATTTTCAAAAATATCTTAAAACTTTTTCTGACCTGCTTACAATCTTGAAGTAACTGATAGTTTCAACGCAAGTTTAGGAATTTTCTGACATTTTCCGTTTTCCATTTTTCATTTTCCATTGGTGCTTAACTGCACCCGCCGCATCCGCCGCCGCATCCCGAACTGCAACTGCTTCCGCCGCTGCACGAGCTTCCGCCGCTGTCGCCGGATGAGCAGCTTCCGCAGCCCGCTCCGCAGCCGGAACCGGACGAAGTTGCATTTGCCTGCTGAGATTTGTGAAACGCCTGATTGTAATTGTCATATATCGTTCCGGCTAAGATTCCGCCGCCGAAAACACCGACCGTCAGCAGAAGCGGATCAACTCCGGCAAAGGTCGTTTGCGAAGCGGTTTGCGCGGTTTCCGGTTGCTGATACATATATTGCGATTTTGCTTTGAGGTTTTCAAAAGCAAGCTGCAGTCTTGCGAGATAATACTCGCCGAGTTTTGTTAAACGCGGCATTTTCCCGAAAACGAAAACCAGAATCAAACCGATCACGCCCAAAATTATCAGGAAAATTATATTAAAACTTCCGTAGGCAACGGCGACAAATGCCTTGTAAAATCCTAATCCGGCGATGGCGGCAACTGCCAGCCACTTGAAAAGCGTGAAACTTCCCTTCAATTCCGCATCGCTCAATAATTGCCGGCTTTCGAGAGTTTGTTTATAGGAATCGCCGTAAGGCTCTAATTGATAAACCAAACCGTTGGCGCCGAAAATTTCTTTGATTTCGTGTGGTATTCTGAACCAATCGAGCGCGATATCTTCGATATTTTTCAGATTCGGTAATGGTTTTGAAGTCTCTTTTCTTTTTATCGTATTCGGATTATTGATTTGATCGATTTCAAGTAAATCTTTTTGCATCAAACCGAAAACGACCGAACGCACCATTTCATTCGTGCCGCCGCGCAAGTAGGCGATTTCATACGGATCAATCTTGGTCGGAATCTGGGGACTCGGCATTTTGTCGGTGCGATCAAGCACTCTTTTGACAATGATAAGCGTAATAATGGTTGAAAAAATCGTTACCGCGTAGAACAATAAAAAATACGGTCCATACATATTTGCCAGCGGATTATCAAATAAAATTTCCATAAACCAATTTTCCTCCTGACCTTATTCTATTTCATTTTTCAAAGAATTTTCTACAAAAAAATTCGGGCGATAAAACCTATACGAAGATTTTATCGCCCGAATTGTTAAATTAATATTAACTTTTTCTATTTCAAAAAAATCTGTGTGACATAAATTTTGCCGTCGCTTGCCGTGGCAATGCCGATTCCGGTTGATTTCCACGAATTATTCAGCATATTCGAGCGATGTCCGGGTGATTTCATCCAACCGGAAACGGCGGGTTCGGTCGGATCGTCATAACCTTTACAGGAATAAAGATTTTCGCCGATTCCGCTCCAATTTGTAATGTTAAAATCTTTTGCCCTTTGGATTAAAGTGCTTCCCTGCTTATCTTTATGACCGAAAAAATTTTCCCGCGCCATTTTGCCGGAATAGGAACGCGCCAGACTTGCCAGTTTTGAATCCCAAACCAAACTCGTTAAACGTCTTTTGCGGCGTTCTTCATTGACCAATTCCAAAATCTTTTTTTCACCTAACGACCTTGAAAATGAAAACGAACCATAATTAAACACCGAATTATTTATGTTTTCATTAGCAAAAACATTTCCACTAAAAAATATAATAGATGTAAAAAAACCTACAATTAGAGGCTTTACACCTTTGGGGTATATTTGCTTCATTTTTAACTTTCTAAATTTTAAAGATTAGGGAAAGCTTTTCGTCAGTCTCTCGACCGGTTTAATTTTAACCATTTTTGGAAAGTTTTTACAAGACCTGTTTTGTGTTTTATTGAGTTTTCTGTTTTAGCCCGAATAATTTCAATTTTTCGGCTCATTTTTCTTCGCTGTTTTGTAAAAGTTTTGCCTGTTCGCTTTTTGTCCAATCGCACAGAGTTTTTATATCATCCGCAGATAATCGTGCGTCCCAATGAAGCCATAAATACTGATAATGCGGCATTTCCGCGTTTTCAACTTCTATACAAATCTCGTCCAGCTTTTTATCTTTGAGATTCGCATCGTAAGTCGCCCATTTGGAAAAATTCAGCTTCTTGCGCCCTTCATTAACGTGATCAATCATTCCCCAGGAAATCGGCGCAATGTTTGAATACCAGATCCAATTCGTCTGATTGGTATGACAATCGCTGCACGAACGCTTTAAGATTGCCCGGACATTTTCGGAAACCTGCGTTGTCGCTTCCAGAGTTTCACTCTGAACAACCGGAATATTCGTCCGCGCCGGACGATAAAGCTGAATCAAGAAAAATCCGGCAACCAAAATTATCGTAATAATTTTCAAAACTTTTCTCATAAATTTTTCCTTGAAATTAAATTGGAATTTTTCTTTCACTTCCTCTTATTTTTTATAAGAAACGCGCCAGATTTTCTTGCCGCCGTCGTCGCAAATTAAAAGCGAACCGTCCGAATTGACCAATAAACCGACCGGTCTTCCCCAAACTTCGTTGCTGTTTTCGTCCGGCAACCAACCCGAAATAAAATCTTCATATGCGTTTTCCACGAGTTTTCCGTTTTTGAATTTTACGCGGATAATTTTGTAACCCGTTAATTTCTGCCGGTTCCACGAGCCGTGCAGCGCGACAAACGCATCATTCCGATAATCTTTCGGAAACATTTTGCCGTCATAAAAGACAATGCCGAGCGCGGCGGAATGCGATATTAAAAGCACGTCGGGAACGATAACTTTTTCCAGATGTTCGGGTTTTACATCTTCTTTGCGGCGCGGATCAACGTTTTTTCCGATATAAACATAAGGAAAACCATAAAAACCGTTTTCTTTGACCGAAGTGATATAATCCGGCACGAGATCATCGCCGAGTCCGTCGCGTTCATTAACGGCAGTCCAGAGTTCGCCCGATTTCGGATTCCACGCCAGACCGATCGGATTTCTTAAACCGTTGGCGAAAATCCGGTGATTTTTCCCGTCCGGATCATAAACCGAGATCGCCGCCCGGCGCGGATCGGCTTCGACACTCGCATTCGTTTCCGAACCGATCGAAACAAACAATTTTTTGCCGTCGGGCGAAAAAATAAGATTGCGCGTCCAATGCTGATTATAGCCGCCCTTGGTCAATTCGATTAATTTTTCCGGCTCGCCTTCGGCTTTCGTTTGACCGTTTTTATATTTGAACCGGACGACCGAATCGGTATTGGCGATATAAAACCAATCGTTCCAAAACGCCATTCCGAACGGCTGCGACAGATTTTCGGCAAACGTAAAACGCTCTTCCGCCGTGCCGTCTTTATTTTTATCGCGCAGAATTATGATTTTGTTCGCCCGCGAATCGGCGACGAAAACATCGCCGTTCGGCGCTAGTGCCATCCAGCGCGGATAATTGAATCCGCCTTCGGCAAAAACATTGACCTTGAAACCTTTCGGCACATTCAAAACCGCGTCTTTCGGCATTTCAACCTGTTTCGAGGGTCGCCGCGCGCTTTCGGTCGCTCCGGGCACGGGCAAATCATTCGGTTTTAATTGAATCTTTGGCGGCTTTTCAAATTCGACTATTTTCGGTAAATTATTTTTATTCCCGGTTTGTGCAGGTTTGTCCGTTTGGCAAACGGCGTTTAAAGTCGTAATTGAAATCATTATCAAAACGACGACAAATTTACTCATATTTTTTTTGAATCCTTTATAAAAATGTCTGAAATATTTTCTCTTAATAAACAGGATAAACACTCAAATGCGGCAAAGACAAGCGAAGTCGGGCGAATCGGCGAAGAATTGGCGGCGCGGTTTCTCGAAAAAAACGGTTATCGCCTCGTTCTGGCAAATTTTAAGGTTCCGATCGGCAGAAACCGGCGCGGTGTTGCCGTTTCGGGCGAGATTGATCTGATCGCTTTGGACGAAGATATTTTATGTTTTATCGAAGTCAAAACGCGAAGTTCCGATGAATTCGCTTCGCCGCTTTCCGCTGTTGACATCAGAAAGCAACGTCAAATCACGCGGACGGCGCGGGTTTACCGCAAAATTTTTCACCTTCAAACCTTTAAGTTTCGCTACGATGTCGTCAGCATCGTTTTAAGTGATACTTGCGAACCGAAAATCGAATTGGTTAAAAATTTCTGGACGGAAAGCAAATTTCGTAAAAAAATCTGGATGGATGAATTTTAGAGTATTGATGCGAATCAATAGTAGAAAATGATAAAACCTTGGCGAACTTTGCGTAAAACGCGCGCGTTCTTTGCGGTTAAAGAAAAAAGATTTTACCGCAAAGAACGCTGGAGTAGGCGCAAAGTTAGCAAAGAAAGACCTATTTTATTACATTTAATTTTACTCTTGATTCGCATTATTGGTAAATGTTCACAAAATTCTGATGTTTTTCTTCGCCTTTAATCATTTTCAATTTACAAATACATTTGCGGCAGACTATGCTTAAACCAGTTTATTTATTTTCAACATTTTTGATTTAATTTTTTCACATAATTTATGACAACTTCAGCGCAAAACAACAAATTACCCGAGCTTATTGACCGCGAGATATTTTTCGGAAATCCCGAATACTCCGGCGCACAAATTTCGCCTGACGGAAAATATCTTGCTTTCATCAAACCTCTGAATGAGGTCCGCAACATTTGGATAAAACTTACGGACGAACCTTTTGAAAAAGCAAAACCGCTGACCGATGAAGAAAAACGCCCGATTCCGGGATATTTCTGGAGCCGCGACAGCAAATATATCTTGTTTGTCAAAGATAATGACGGCGACGAAGATTTTAATGTTTATGCCGTTGATCCGAACGCAGTAGCGGCGGAAGGCAAAGAAGTTCCGGCGGCAATAAATTTAACCAACGCGGAAAAAGTTACAACGCAGATCTACGCCATTCCCGAAACCGAACCGGATTTTATCTACATCGGCATCAATGACCGCGATGAAGCCTGGCACGATCTTTATAAAGTTCAAATTTCGACCGGAGAAAAAACGCTGATCCGCGAAAATAGAGACCGTCTGATGAGTTTTATTTTCGATAATAAAGACAAATTGCGCCTTGCTCTGCGCTCTTCGGAAGGCGGCGACACGGAAATTCTGAAATTTGACGGCGATGGATTTACAAAAGTTTATACGTGCGGAGTTTTTGAAACGTGCTATCCGCTACGGTTTCATAAAGACGACCGGCTCGTTTATCTGCAAACAAATAAAGGGATGCGTGATCTGATTCAGCTCGTTTTATTCGATCCCGAAACTCAGGAAGAAACCTTCGTTGAGGAAGACCCGAAAAACCGCGCCGATCTCAGAGATGCATTTTTCAGCGAACTTACCAGGGAATTGATGTTCACTTCTTATGAAGATGATAAGATCGAGATTTATTTTCGCGATAAACAATTTGAAGCCGATTTTAACTGGCTCAAGGATAAACTACCGAACATGGAAATCGGCATCGGTTCGTTAACAAAGGACGAAAATCTTTTGATTATTTCCGCCTACAGCGACACCGAGCCGGGCGAAACATATCTTTTCGACCGCCAAAATAAAAAACTCACTTTGCAGTATAAAATCCGCGAAACGCTTCCCCGCGAGGCTCTCGCCGAAATGAAACCGATTCGTTATAAATCTTCCGACGGTTTGGAAATTCCGGGTTATCTGACTCTGCCGAAAGGCGTTGAAGCAAAAAATCTGCCGCTCGTCGCCCTACCGCACGGCGGACCGTGGCATCGTGATTCGTGGAGTTATAACGGAATTCCGCAATTTCTGGCAAATCGCGGTTACGCCGTTTTGCAGATGAATTTTCGCGGTTCGACCGGATTCGGGAAAAAATTCATAGACGGCGGCAACAAACAATGGGGCGATCTGATGCAGGATGACATCACCTGGGGCGTGAAACATTTGATCGAAGAAGGAATTGCCGACGAAAAAAGCATCGCAATTATGGGCGGAAGTTACGGCGGTTATGCAACGCTTGCCGGAGTTACATTCACGCCCGAACTCTACGCGGCGGCGGTCGCCATCGTTGCGCCGTCCAATTTGAACACGCTGTTAAATTCGATTCCCCCGTATTGGGAAAGTTTTCGCAAAGTTTTTCTCGAAAGAATGGGCGATCCTTCGACCGATGAAGGCAAGGCGCAGCTCGAGCGTCAATCACCGCTGAGTCACGTTGAAAAAATCAAAACTCCTTTAATGGTTGTGCAGGGCGCGAATGATCCGCGGGTTAAAAAAGCGGAAAGCGATCAAATCGTCATCGCCCTCAGAGAGCGCAATTATCCGGTCGTTTATCTGCTGGCGGAAGACGAAGGACACGGTTTTCAGCGTCCGGTCAATAATATGGCGATGTTTGCCGAAGCGGAAAATTTTTTGGCAAAGCATCTCGGCGGACGTTTTCAGGAAGATATGAAACCCGAAGTCGAAACCCGTCTAAGCGAATTGATGATTGATGTCGAAACGGTAAAAATGCCCGAAAAGGTTGATACGAACGCCGCACCCGAAATAAATCTTTCGGGAAAATGGCAGATCAAGGCTTCGATGATGGGGCAGGAAATTTCCGTAATGCTCGATTTATTGCAGAATGGCGCGAATTTTACGGGGAAAACTTCTTCGATGTTCGGAAACGGAACAGTTGAGAACGGAACGGTCAGCGGTGAATATTTTACCGGAACATTAAAAAGCGAATCGCCGCAAATTCCAGAAATTTCCATCGAAGGCAAGCTCGAAGGCGGCAAAATATCGGGAAACCTCTCGGGCGGCGGACTGCCGGCAATTCCATTTACCGCCGCCAAAGAAAATTAAATTCTATACTTTTTTATCTCTGACTTCGCGGCTGTTTGGCATCGGTTAAAATCACGAAATCGCCTAAGTTGGTGTGTTTTTCCTTATTAAAATTCGTAAAATCTTCTTCATAACGCATTGTTACGACCAGAACTTTGGCATCGGGCTGATATTTCAAAAGATGTTCGACCGTTCCCAGCCGGCTTTCCGTATGAAATCCGCCGTTTAAATGTACGACCAAAGGATTTTTCGTCTTCTTCAAATATTCCGCCACAAAATAAGACATCGTCGCGTCCCAGAGCGTTTGCGAGGCGAGAATATTCGCGCTTCCGTGTCCGCCCATCAGCGCGTTAAATTTTTCGGTGTAGGCTTTTGAAGATTCACCGAACGGCAGCGGCGCAAACCATTTTTTGGCTTCCGGCGAAAGATTATTAACCGAATCGCGTCCGAGCCGCGCAACCATATTGACATACCGGCGCGGCGCGTTTGCCGCAATTACGGGCAGTTTTTTCTCTTTTGCCAGTTCGACCAGCGGACGATAATCGGTTTTGTAATTTCCCCACGGGCGACTGCTCGATAAAAAATGTGCTTCGGAAATCTTATTACTTAAATATTCGTCCAAAATGATCTGAACATCGCGTTCAAACATTTCTAACGATAAGGCAATGCTTCTTTGTGCGCCGTATTTATCCGTTGCTTGTTTAAATATCTCGAATTGCAGCGCGTGAGCCACCGAATCATCGTGAAATTCGCCGAGAAAAACGACATCATTTTTTCCGGCGGCTTCCAGAATTTTATCCAAATTCGACAGATTTCCTTTTCCGTCAAAGATTCGATACGTTGCGTCGGACAGATTTTGAGCTTGATTCACACTATTTAATGTCATCATAAAAATCAGCAAAATAAAAAACTTTTTCATAAATATTTGGTATTTTCGAAGCGCGAATTAATTTGATAAATACAACTATACAAATTTTTCGGATTTATTTCATTTCAGTGCTGATAAATTTCCAAATCCCGATGAGTTAATTCAGCTTTTTGCGGAAATATGTGTTCACTTTTAAGACACATTTTTTTTTAAGCGTGTTTGATATTCACACAAATCTAAACACTGGAAAATAATTATTTATTTTTTTCCAGTGTTTACGGGATTTTTCGCTGATATTTCTTAACGGCACGCATCTTGCCTATAAGTAAATAAGAGCTTTACAGCTACTTTAAATAACAAGTTAAGGGAAGGAAAATATTATGAATAATCAAGGTACAGTAGAAGGAAAAGATAGAGTTTTAACCGGAATGTTTCGTGATCGTGAAAGTGCGGAAAGCGCCTATCAATCATTACGAAATCGCGGTTACAGCAACGAAGAAATCAATGTTTTGATGTCCGATAAAACACGCGACGACTGGTATGCTAATGATGACAACATCAATGACACCGAACTCGGCAGCAAAGCTCTGGAAGGAACCGGTGTCGGTTCGGCAATCGGCGGAACGCTCGGCGCGATCATCGGCGGAATTGCTGCAATCGGAACAAGTGTTTTAATTCCGGGACTCGGCTTGGTTGTTGCCGGACCGCTGGCAGCAGCCTTGGCTGGTGCCGGTGCGGGCGGTTTGACCGGCGGATTAGTCGGTGCTTTAATCGGTTCGGGAATCCCGGAAGAACGCGCTAAACTTTATGAAGAAGGAATTAAAGATGGCGGAACGGTTTTCGGAGTTAATCCGCGATCGGATGAAGATGCCGAATATTTTGAAAATGAATGGCGCAATAACCGCGGTGAACATATTTATCGGTGATTCGGTAATTGTTAAAACTTATTAGTGCAAAATAATGATAAAAGAACTCCGTCCTTTCGGGCGGAGTTCTTTCGTTTAAAGATATTTATAAAAATTACTCAAGCGGCTCTTCAAAACATTTTTTGAAACTGTCAAAGGTTGCTTTGGCGGAATTTATGATCGTTTCATCATCGCCGTTTTTTTCTGAAAATTCGGTGATGACCGCGCCGAAATTTTTCCACATTTCGCCCGTTCTTTCGCCATAACCGTTAAAAAACAAACCGCCGTTTTCGGGATTCAGATCGAGATGCTGTTTCAAATGGCGTTTGATAATCTGACCGCCGAGCGTCGCGCCTTCGATCACATACAAGCTGCCGAAAGCCTTCGCATATGAATCAACTTCGGGAATTTCCGCCCGGGTCTGCGGAGTTTCACCATTTACGCCGAGACTTTCGATATCTTTTTTCAGTTTTTCAACCTTTAATCTTTCATCGAAATTATAACCGACCTCAGACCAATCGAGTTTGGCAAGTTCGGGTTCGATTGCCGAATAAAAACGGTAAAATTTGCCGATCAAGGTCTTGTAATTTTCCTTTGAAAACATCTGGTTCATTACATCAACCGTATTTTCGAGTCCTTCGTGCTGCTCGCGGGTTGCTTCTTTTAATTTTCCGAGAATCATAGCTATAAAGTAATGCAACAAGTTCAGCCTTGCAAACCAACTCAGCCGGTTTGTTTTAATAAATCCGCGACCAGATCGCGCCATTCCTGCATTTCGGGAATTCCGGGTTTGCGCTTTCCGAAAAAGAGCGCGACATTTTCGCCCGTTTTATTAAAAATTTCGAGACTCGTCACCGTTCCGTCCGTCGTCGGTTTTTTAACAACATACGCCGAAGCGATTTCGTCTTGATTGATGTGCAGATTAAATTTTTCGTCCATCACATTAAACCAGCCGCGCGCTTCGACGACATTTTCGACTTCGCCCGTGTGAATCTGAATTATTCCGTCGTTGCCGACAAAAACCATAATCGGCAGTTTTCTTTTCTGTGCCTGTTCCAAAACGAATTTAAAGCTGTCCGCCGGAACTTTCCTGACCATTTCTTCGCCGGCGATTCTCAGAGCCTGTTCACGCGCCGCGCCGAATTTCCGCAGCATCGGAAAGAAATCGTGCGTGTCTTTGAGCTCAGTCCAGGCTTTTTGAAAACCTTCGATGTCAATTTCTGAATCCGGTTTTTCCGCCGTTTTTTCGGATTTTGGAACGACTTCTAAAAACGGCGTTTGATCTTCGCTTTTGAAGTTTTCGACTAATTTTTCATAAGCCGAAAGATCGCTTTTATCGGTCAGATAAATTTTGTGAATTGCCTTACCGTCCAAATCGAAAATCTGAATACTGCGCAGCGTACCGCGCGGATTTTCGACCTCGGCGGCATAAGCGTGGTGCCAACAGCTCAAAAATATCCGCAGATCAATGTCGGGATTAACGAATAACGCCATTTTATGCGGCAAATCGGTGTCGGCATTTTCATAAACGCCTTTGCGTTCGTGAACGATCTCATTATTTCTGGTCAAAGCCATCACATATCCGAGCGTATGAAGTTCGTGCAGCAGTTCCTTAAAATTATTTTTCAAACGCACGACATTTTCGCCGATTCCCGTTGCCAGCAATTCGCCTTCGCTCACACCCAATTTTTCCGCCGCATCCTTGATGCGAACCTTCGGATTTTCTTGCTTAAAGTTTTCCCAACGTAATTTTAAATCTGTTTGTTTTTCTGTTACCGGTGTCATATTTTCCTCATTTGTTTTAAAGACTGGAGCGCGGGGCGTCCTCGCTTGCAATGAGCGCGTCAGCGCGGAAAAGCCTTCGCTTTTAATTAACTTGATTGTAATCAAACGCCATTGCGCCGCTTCCGCGACGGTAGCAAGCGGGGACGCCCCGCGCTCCGGTCAGTTCTTTTTCTTTATTCTATTATACCTTCACGCTCATCGCTATTTCCTTTCTTGCATAACTTCCAATCGGTACGATCAGCGGAACATCATAAAATTTCGCATGTTTCGTAATATAAACTTCAATGCCGAAAACTTCGCCGATCAAACCCGAATTTAGAACATTTTTCGGTTTATCAAACGCAATTTTCCTGCCGTTTTGCAAAATTAAAATTTTATCGGCGTATTGTGCCGCGAGATTCAAATCGTGCAAAACCGCGATAACAACTGTTTGATTACCGGCAAAATTCCTTGCCGTTTGCAAAGTCAGATGCTGATGCGCCAGATCAAGGCTCGCCGTCGGTTCATCCAGTAAAAGGTAGCGCAAGTCGTTTTCCGGTTTTTCCCAGATCTGCGCCAAAACTCTCGCAAGCTGGACGCGCTGGCGTTCGCCGCCCGAAAGCGTCGGGTAAAATCTGTCGGCAAACGCATCGGCTTCGACCGTTTTCAACGCCGAAAGCGCAATCTCGTGATCGCGTTTCGATTCACTATATTTTATATGCGGCGTTCTGCCGAGGAGCGCAACTTCGCTGACCGTAAAAGGAAAATTAAGGGCGAAACTCTGCGGCAAAACGCCGCGAATTTTGGCTAATTCATTAAAACCCCAATCGTTCAGATTTTTGTCGCCGAAACTAATTTCGCCTTTTTGCGGCTTTATTTCGCCCGTTAAAACTTTGAGCAGAGTTGATTTTCCCGCACCGTTCGGTCCTAAAACGGCGATAATTTCGCCCGGATTTGCTGCAAACGAAACATCTTCGAGCAGAGTTTTTCTGCCGATTTCAACCTTAACATTTTCCGCTTTAATACTCATTTTTTTTCCTCAATAAAAGCCAGAGAAAAAACGGCGCTCCGATGGCAGCGGTAATTACGCCGATCGGCAATTCCGCCGGAGCGACGATCGTCCGGCACAAATAATCCGCGCCGATCAGAAGTGCCGCGCCGAGTATTGCCGATGAAGGCAGTAAATTTCGATGATCCGCCCCCGTCGTCAGCCGCAAAAGATGCGGCACGACCAATCCGACAAAACCGATAATTCCCGTGACCGAAACGCTCGCACCGACCGTTAAAGCAACGATCAAAATGATTTTCCGCTTTAATTTTTCGACATTTATGCCGAGATGCGCCGCCTCCGCATCGCCCAAAAGAAGCGCGTTCATTTTTCTGGAGAGACTTTTCAGGCAGAAAAGCGGCAGAATTATCAAAGGCGTGATAATTGCCAAACTTTGCCAGGTCGCGCTTGCCAGGCTTCCCAAACTCCAAAAAGTGATATTTCTCAGTTGTACGTCATCGGCGATAAACGTAAAAAATCCGATTCCCGCTCCGGCAAGCGCATTAACCGCGATTCCGGCAAGCAAAATCGTCGCCGTATCAATACTTCCTTTTCCTCTGCCGATTCGATAAACCAGAAAAATCGTGCAAATTCCGCCGATAAATGCCGCCACCGGCAAGGCAAAAAATTTGTATTCCGAAAAAAATCCGTTAAAAATCTTTTCGCCCAAGACAATTGTTGCAACCGCAAATAACGCCGCGCCGCTCGAAATTCCCAAAAGACTCGGTTCTGCCAGCGGATTGCGAAAAAGACCTTGAAGCAAAGTTCCCGAAACCGCCAGACTCGCGCCGACAAGCACGCCGAGTAAAACCCGCGGCAGACGAATCGCCCAAAGTACCGATTCCTGCTGCGCTTCAAACGGAATATTAAGTATTATCCCGATTTTGCTCGAGAAAATTGCAATAATTTGAAGAAGCGAAATCGAAACCGCGCCGTCGCCGATGGCAGTTGCGATCACGCCGAATAAAATCACCGTTAAAATAATAAAGGCGATTTTATTTGTCGAAGCAATCCAAACACGCAAATTTTCGATAAAGGTCGGTTTAACTTCATCGCCGGAGAATTTTCCGGTTTTTCCCCGTTCGATTATTTTAGCTTCTCGCATAGCTGTAAAATCCCTTCACCGACGCGCGGGCTGAAACTCAAAAGCAACAGATCGTCTATATCAATTATTCGCCGATTTTTCCCCGCCGGCGTATCGGCAATTCCCGGCAATTTCAAAACCGCTTCAATTCCGCCGAGACTCTGCAAACCGCGCGTCGGAAGCAAAATTACATCGGGCTGAATCGCCACCAGAGCTTCCGGAGTTAAAGGTTTAAAACCTTCAAAATCCTTTACCGCATTTTCGCCGCCCGCAAGTTTAATCATTTCATCCGAAGCGTTTTTCATGCCGCCGACCTGCGGTGCGCCCGAACCGCGTGAATATATAAATAAAACTCGCGGTTTTGCTTTCAGATTTTGCGTGCATTGTTTGGATTTTTCTAAATCCGCCTCGAGTTTTTTAATTAAATCTTCGCCTTTTTCCTGAAAATTCAACGCTTCGGCAATTTCCTTGATTTTTGTTTTCGCGCCGTCAATCGTATTTTCACCGCTGACTTTGACCAATTGCACTCCGGCGGATTCGATTTGCGCCAAAACGGCGGGCGGTCCGGCTTCCGGCACCGCCAAAATCAAATCAGGTTTGAGCGACAAAACGCCTTCCGCGGAAAGCAGTCGCTGATAACCCACTTGCGGAAGTTTCGTCGCTTCGACCGGATAAATACTTGACGTATCCGTGCCGATCAGCAGATTTTTCGCATCAAGCGCGTAAATTGTTTCTGTTACCGCCCCGCCGACTGAAATGATCTTCAATGAGCCGTCCGTTCGCTGCGCTTCTTGATTTGCCGCACAAGCCGCAAAAAATGAGAAGCAAGTTAAAATCAGCAGCATTTTGCAAAAATTTGATGAAATAATGTTTTTATTCATTCCGTTTAAATTATTTTTTATAACGAGTTTCCGCAAAATTCCGATAAATTCCGGCGGCGAAAATGTCTGCCGCGTATTTCTGGTTTCGACACAAATGTCGCCGCATTCGCAAACATAAATCCGCCGCGTTTCTTCCCTCAACTCTTTGCGCTTTTTATTAACAAAATCAAGCGGCATAAAGTTTGTTTTCTTTACTAAAATCGTGAACTTTTCTAATAACTACTGGCTTAGAAAAAAGTCTGTAAAAAATATTATTTTTCTCCGGAATTCAAATTCAGGAGATCGTTTCGCTCATTAAAACCTCGTCGGACAATGCCATCACACCGGCAAGTTTATTCAGTTCGATCAGGTCGAAATCATTGTTAAAAATATCAACCATTGCATTGGTCAGATCAATAAACTCCGTCTTGGAAAAATTGAGCATTACATTGGCGGTTCTGAAATGGACGCTTTTGCAATGATCGCAATACCGAACCTGTAAATTATGCGAATGAGCTTGATCGTGGCGGTTGTGTAATTCGTTCATTTTTTTCTTTTTTTTGGGTTAAATCTGATAACTTCCGATTCCGGTTTTGCGTTGATCTTTTTCAAATAAAAACTCTGTCCTGACGGCTTCACGGATATAATTGAGTTTGTCGGCAAATTCCAAAAAACGCTTTTTGGAAAATTGGATTCCGGCTTCACCGAATTTCAAACAAATTTCACCGTCTTCGGTTTCATAACAATAGATCTCAGATTCGCTTTTGTTTTTCATATTTTTATTGCCGATTAAAAGTAACGCCGTCCCGGCAGCTGTCATGGTGGCATCTTGCCGCCACTTCGTGAGTGTGTCCCGCACTCACGACAGTCAGCGAGACGGCGGCGGTACATTACTTTTTAGAAAAGTTCCCAAGTCGTGCCGAGAACAAATGAACGTCCGCGAGCCGGAGAAAAGACGAATTGTTCATTGTAAAAACGGTCAAACAGATTCGTTACGCCCGCATTAAAACTCAGACGATAATTCTCGCGCCGGAAGTTATAGCCGCCGCGAATTTCGCTGACCGCATAACCGGGTTCCGCGCCCCCGTTGGAAGCTAAAAACGCGGTTGATAAACGATCTTGTTTATTAACGATTCGGGTTGCCCATTCGCCGTAATAACGATTCGGCGCATCTTGCCAGCGAAGATTTAAAACAGTTTTGAACGGAGTTATGGTATTTAGCGGTTGGTCGGTGTCCAAATTATCGCCTCGTAAATATGTGAAATTTCCACCCGGAGTTAAAAAGCCGTTTCCAACTTTAAGCGGAATTTCCAAATCGGCTTCGATTCCTTGGATTCTGGCGCGTGCGATGTTTTGTGTTTGAAATAACCCCCCGACATCTTCCAAAAACGGCTCGTCATTTTCATCAAAAAGTTGAACCGAAGACAAAAAGTTTTTGTAATAATTATTGAAATAAGTAACCGAACCGGCAAATTTTGAAGTGCTGAATTTTGCACTGACATCAATATTCACACCGCTTTCCGGTTCGAGATTCGGGTTTGCCACTAAAATTCCGCCAATCGAACCGGCACCTGTGAAAAATCTCTCAAATAAATTCGGCACACGGTAGGAACGACCGATTCTTCCCGACAAACTTATGTCATCGGTTAATTTATAAACTGCGCCGAAATCGCCTGTAACTGTGGTTTGACTGATATTAAGTCCGTTATCGAATCCGCTCAGCCCCACCGAAGCAATCTCCTCAGGTGTTAGTTCCTGAGTGACAATCGCCGGAAGCGCAAAACCGGCGGTTTGTTCAGAACGCGATGTAAATCTTTCGGCACGAATTCCGCCGATTAAATTCAATCTGTTTGTAACTTGATATTGATCTTGCGCGAAAACCGCAAAACTTCCGAATTTTGAATCCGGAACGCTCGGCGAAAAATCTTCGCTTCTAACCAGTATCGGCGGAAAAACCGTATAATCTCCGGTTAAAATTTCCGTATAACGATCATCTTCATTATTGTCGCGAAAAAAGCTGATTCCGGCGGTTAAGAAGTTTTTCGTTCCCAAAAGCCAGTTTGTTTGAACATCAAATCCGACGGATTTTGTATCCGTAACCGTTTCGCTGAATTGAAATTCGCCGGGAAAAAACGGCGGTGCAGCCGGAACGCTCAAGATATTCGTAAAATTACGTTTTTGGCTTTGATAATAAGCACTTGCCGAAACCCTCGCTAAATATTTGTTGATATTTGCCGATTCATAACGACCTGAAAATTTATCGCGGTCTGAATACGGGAAAAAAGCGTTAAAAACTCCGACCAACGTCGGCGAACCGATATTGGCGGCGCGGCGGCGTTCATAGTTTAGTTTCAAATCGTTGTTTTCATTAAAGAAGAATCTCGTCGTAATCTGCGTATTTCCGCCGTGTGACTGTGAATTAAGAACTTCGCCTTCGGATGTAACACCGTCAATTCCGTTGCCGTCCGGATCGCCCGAAAAATAGTTTTCGTACCTTTCCAAAGATTGAGAAATGCGAAAAGCAAACCAATTATTCGAACCGTTGACTGCTAAACTTCCGCGTCTTCCCGAATCGTTCGAGCTGTAAAATCCGTTAAAAGTTCCGCCGAATCGGAAACCGTCATCGCGGCGGCGCGGCGTGTCTTTTGTAATAATATTAACCGTTCCGGCAAGCGCGTCTGTTCCGTAAAGAACCGAACCTGCGCCGCGCGCGACTTCTACAGTTTCAATCTGTTCGACTTCAACCAAACCGATTTCGATGCCCGATTGTCCGGTCGAAGTCCGGGCGTTGTTTAATCTTTCCCCGTCAATCAAAATCAAAATGCGGTTGCTTTCCAAACCGCGAATGCGCGGGCGAACCTGAAACGCGCCTTCATTAACGGTTGAAGTTCCGGGCAAATCGCGGAAAACATCGCCAATCGTGTTGAGCGTTTTCTGCTCCAATTGTTCGCGCGATACGACGCTCACCGGAACCGCCGTATCGGTCGTCGCAAGTTCGGTTCGCGTTGCCGTAACCGTAACAGTTTCAATGATATTTCCGACTGAAAGCGAAATATCGAAATTATTATTTGAAGTTTCATTAATTGAAATTTCTCTTGTTGAACCCGAAAAACCGGCGGCTTCGACCGTTACGCGGTAATTTCCTGCGGCTAAACCGTCGAAAGAGAAATTTCCGCCCGCGTCGGTTTGAGTTTGACTTTCGCTTCCGCTGATTTTGTTTCGGATTTTAACCCTCGCTCCGGCAACTTTTGCGCCGTTGGCATCGGTGATTGTTCCTTTAATTGTTTCCTGTCGGTTTTGGGAAAATGCGGAGAAGTTGAGAAGTGCTAAAAATAGCACTGAAAATAATAATTTCGTAGATTGGTTAATCATTGTTACCTCAAAAATTTCGTATAAAATTCACATTTACGAAAGTTGTGTTACAATGAGTTACACGCTTTCGCAAGTTGGGTTTCGAAGCAAAAAATTCTCAATTTCGACAGTGTTTTTCAGGGCAGAGATTTGACAGAATCTCTGCCCTTTTCACTTCACTTTTATAAATCAAATAGTAAAATTGCTAATTATATAAATTACAACTTCAGCTGAAATTGAAAATCGTTTTCATTAAGAGATTATTCACAAAAAAAACTTTTGTCAAATTCAATTTTAAATAATTTAGTTCGGACAAAAGTTTTTGTAATTTAGAACTCGTAAAACTAAAATTTGGCTGTGTAAAACTCGTGTAATTATCAGGATTTTACCCAATCGAAGGCTTCACCTTTTTCGCTTGAAGGAAAACCTTTCATTTCCATTGTAAAAAATATATCTTTGAAATCGGTAATTTTTCTCAGCCAGTTTTTATCGGAAACCAGCGCGGCTTTTTTGATTTTTCCAAGGTTAGGTAAAATTACGGTAAAACCTTTTTTCGCTTGTTCCAGAATTCCGCCGAAGAATTCTTCCAGATCATTATCAATTTCAATATACAGATTGACGCTTTCTTCGGATTTGAATTTTTCTTCTAAAATATCGGCAATTTTGTCTATGTCTTCGGCGATGATTTTGCCTTCGAGCCGAAAACTTACGACCGTTTCGGTTTCCTGATGTAGAAAATTAATCATATTTTTTTTGTTTATTCCCCGCAAATAATTTGCGCCGCCAGCAGCGGAATCATAATTTCGTGATGTCCCGTAATTGAAAACCCTCGTCCCGCGCCGTTTGCCGTCGGACGGCGAACGACGTTCGTTAGAGGGCGATAATGCTGGATGAAATCGAAATTTGCCGTTGTAAAATCTTCGAGCGGAAAGCCTAAATTCCTGACAACAGTTACCGCTTTCAAGAAAATTTCCGGCATCATCACGGCAGAGCCGACATTTAAATAAACGCCGCCGCCCGTTAACTCTTTGACAATCGAGCAGAATAATTTAAAATCCGTATGCGTTGTTGCGCCGAGTGCCGCGCCGTCGCAGCTTTTGTGAAAATGTCCGATGTCCGCGCCGATTGCCAGATGCGCCGTATATGGAATCTTGTTGTTGTAAGTTGCACAAAGCAGAGACATTTCCGCATTTTCCGGTGTTAGCTTTAAGACTTCCCTGCCCATCGCTTCGCCCAGACCGATTCCGTCTCTTTGACCGTTTTTCGCAGCGGAATTCAAGATTTCGCCCGTTTCCCGTGACGCGCCGAAATCGCCTTTACCGAGCGTTGCGTCAACATCTTCGCTCGTAAAACCGACCAGCGCAATCTCTGTATCATGAACCAAAACAGAACCGTTGGAAGCGATGGCGGTTAGAAAACCGCGCCTCATCAAATCAATCAAAACCGGCGCAAGTCCCGTTTTTACAACGTGTCCGCCGATTCCCCAGATGACGGGTTTGTTTAATTTTTTAGCGCGGCGGATTTGTCCGGCGATTTCTCTGAGAGATTGCACGGCAAGTATATCGGGCAATTTATCGAGAAATCTTTTGAGCGAATCGCTCGGTTCAATCGTTTCCGCAAAATCCTTCACCGTAACTTTGCTCGGACGCGAAGCAAGTTCGTAAGTGTTTATTTTTTCGAGATTTATCGGTTTAAAATTTTCGTAAATTGACACAAGTTTATTTTTACAATGTTTGGAAGATTACCGCAAAAGCAATGAACGAGATACTGTCTTGAAAGTCAAGTTGAAATGCTGTGAGTATTTAATAGAGCAAAACAGGAAAGCAGAGAAAATTTCTCTGCTTTCCTGTTTTTTCATCCAAAGATTTACACTTCAATTGCTACATCATCGCCTTCATTTGAAGGATCGAGCAATGATGCGCTGGTTACGGTGTCGCCGTCATTCATCCTAATTAAGGTTACGCCCTGCGCGCTTCTGCCGGTTTTGCGGATTTTGCCGACTTCTAAACGAATAAGTTTCGCCTGCGCCGTAATCAAAATCACTTCCGAATCTTTTTCAACCGGGAAGGTGGCGACGACTTTTCCGGTTTTATTCGTCGTTTTCATATTGATTACGCCGACTCCGGCGCGGCTTTGCAGACGATACGTTCCGACCAGAGTTTGTTTACCGAAACCGTTTTCAGAAACGGTCAGCATATTTTCCGATTCATCGCTCGAAACAGCGCACGCTGAAACAACGTAATCGCCCGTGCGAAGTTTAATGCCGCGCACGCCGCGGGCGACTCTGCCTAATGGTCTGGCATCTTGTTCGTCAAAACGAATTGCCATTCCGTCGTGCGTCGCGATAAAGATCTGCTTTGTGCCGTCGGTTACGAAAACATTCAAAAGCTCGTCGTCGCCGTCAATGTTTATCGCATTGATTCCGTTGGCGCGGATATTCTGATATTCGCTCAAAGCGGATTTTTTGACCACGCCTTGTTTTGTAACCATCGTCACATAAACATCATCGGTAAAATCCTTGACCGCCAAAACTTCGACAAATTTCATTTCGGACGATAAATTAACGAGATTAACCAACGCTTTTCCGCGCGTGGCGGCTTGACCTTCGGGAATTTCGTGGACTTTTACCTTGTAAACCTGCCCGTTTGCCGAAAAGATCATCAGGAAATCGTGCGTCGAAGCGGTGAACAGATGTTCGATAAAATCTTCATTTTTCGCCACCGCGCCGAATCGCCCTTTACCGCCGCGCGTTTGCTTGGAATACGTCGAAATCGCCGTACGCTTGATATAACCCGCTTTTGTCACGGTAATAGCAACTTCTTCATTCGGAATCAGATCTTCGATTTTGAGTTCGATTCCGGCATCAACTATTTCGGTGCGCCGCGCATCGCCGAAGTTTTTCTTGATTTCTTTGAGCTCATCAACAATTACTTGCCGAATTAATTGATCGCTGCTCAAAATCGCTTCGAGTTCGCCGATGTGTTTGAGCAGAGTTTCGAGTTCGTCAATAATTTTTTGACGCTCCAGAGCCGAAAGTCTGCGTAGTTGCAGATCGAGAATCGCCTGCGCCTGAATATCGGAAAAACCCAAATCACCGATGACTTTTTGCAATTCCTTCAAAAATCCGGCAAGCGTTTTGTCGGCGGGAGTTCCGCGCCACGTTTTGACTTCATTAACGGTCGCAAAATTTCCGGTCAGCCATTGTTTCGATTCATCGGTCGAGCGCGAACTGCGAATCAGCGGAATAATATAATCGAGCGCGTCAATCGCTTTATTTAAACCTTCCAAAATATGCGCTCTTGCCAGAGCTTTGCGGAGTTCGAATTCGGTTCGCCGGCGGATGACTTCGCGGCGGAAATCAACAAACGCTTCGAGCATCTGCTTGAGCGTCAAAACCTGCGGCTGTCCGTCAACAATCGCCAGATTAATGATACCGAAAGACATCTGCAACGGCGTTAGTTTATAGAGTTTATTGAGAACGACCTGCGGCACGGCATCGCGTTTGAGTTCGATGACGACGCGGATTCCTTCGCGGTTGGATTCGTCGCGGATTTCCGAAATTCCGTCGAGTTTTTTCTCATTGACAAGCTGCGCGATTTTTTCGATCAGCCGCGATTTATTCAGCTGATACGGAATTTCCGTAATCACGACCGCATCGCGTTCGGTATTTCCGCGCCCGACGCGATCAATCGCTGCTTTGGCGCGCATCTGAATAATTCCGCGACCTTCTTTATAAGCGCGGTGAATTTCCTCGCGTCCGTAAATAAAACCGCCCGTCGGAAAATCCGGTCCCGGCACAATTTCAATCAGTTTTTCGACAGTAATATTCGGATCTTTCAGCAAAGCAATCGTCGCATCAATTACTTCCGTCATATTATGCGGCGGAATCTTCGTCGCCATTCCGACCGCAATTCCCTCCGAACCGTTGACCAGAAGATTCGGAAAACGCGTCGGCAAAACTTTCGGTTCGCTCAGAGATTCGTCGTAATTCGGCTGAAAATCAACTGTTTCCTTTTCAATATCCGCCATCACTTCGGCGGTCAGCTTCTGCATCCGCACCTCGGTGTAGCGCATCGCCGCTGCGGAATCGCCGTCTATTGAATTGTGAACAAAAACGCCGTCAGCCAAAAGAAAATTGTGATGCTCATCAACCGTTATGTCATAAACATCAGTCGTTTCTTTCAAATAATTGATTTCAACTATTTTATGATTATAATTTTCCGAAACATTCAAAAACTCATCAAAAGACTCGAAATAAACCGAAACTTTTTCAACCTTCGGAATCCAATTGGCATCGCGTCGGGTTTGATAAAGTTCGGGAGTGATTTTTTCGCGTCCGAATTCGGCAATTAAAATTGAACCGTAGCGCGAAAGCCTTTTTCGCATAATTTGCTTTTTATAATTTTCATCCTTCCATTTTTGGCGAAGTGTATCGGCTGAAAGTTCCGACATTTGACGCATCATATCAGGATTTTCGAGTAATCTTTTTTTATTACTTTCTTTTACGCCCTGTTTTTGTGCTTCAATAAATTCCTTATTCTTTTGCTGATTTGCAATTTTTCGGCTGTGAATTTCTTTGGCTTCGGGTTTTGACCAAAAGGTTTTTGCCATTTTTGAAAAATGGTCATCGTCATATTTGGCGCGATATTCTTTCGTTTGCCACAAACGCTTGGAATTTTCACTAATTTTCAAACGTACTTCTTCCGAAGCCAAAGCGCGGGAAATAGCTTCGACAATTTCGGCACGTTTTTCCTGATCTTGCCACATTGCCTTTCTTTTTTCTGAAATAATCTTGGCAACCCGCGCTTTTTCTTTTGGTGTTAATTCGCGTTTTTCAATCCCTGTCAAGGCTTCACTCATTTTTCGGCGATATTCTTCGTCAGCCCATAACGTCTTCATTCTTTCCGAAATGTCTTTTGCCGATTGTGGATTTTCTGCAAAATAATTTTTTAGTGATTCGGAAACACGCCGACCGTTTTCTTGCCGAAACTTTTCATCTTTGTTCTGCTTGATAAATCGTTTTTTGCGTTCTTCCAAAACCTGCGGATTTTCGGCATAGTATTGTTTCACACCTTCGCGCTGTGCCTGACGAAATTCTTCTGACTTCCGGAGCTCACCGATCTGTTCGGCATGAAGATGAAGATGTTCGAGAAAATCCATCCGTTCGATATTAGTCGGGCGATTATCAAAACGATTGAAGTTTTTATGATGCCGGACAAACGCGCCTTTGAAATTTTTTGCCAGACCTTTTTCATGATTAAATTCATCTGCCAGAAAATGGACGAATTCGTATTGTTCGGTTTTCGGCTGCCAGATTTGCAGATAATCATTTAAGCCTTCTTTAACCGGCTTGGTCTGAAAATAACCCGCCATCAAACTGTCTTCCGGCGTTAAATCCTTTGCTTGTTTATAAACTCCGCTTCGCAGTAAAAACCGGTGATCGGGCGTACATCGAATTTTCGCGCCGTTATCTAATACAACTTCGATAATTTCAGCATTCTTTTTGGTAATACGGGAAAATCTTCCCTCGCCGACAACAATTTTTCCGTTTTTATCAACCGAATAAACGTAAAATATTTCATCTTTCGGCAATTCGGCTAATTCGGCAAAAGTTTTTTCCGTTCCGTCAAGTAATTTAATTTTCGTATCGCCCGTAAAACAACCGAAATTCCCTTGCCCGTCAACCAGCGGATAACGCAGGGAAAAATCCTGTGCCAAGCGGACGACCGTATCATACGCCGCCGTATCGCCGTGCGGGTGATATTTGCCAATTGTGTCTCCCACGACGCGGGCACTCTTTTTATAAGGTTTGTTGTGGTAATTGCCGAGTTCCTGCATTGCCCAGAGAACGCGGCGGTGAACGGGTTTGAGACCGTCGCGCACGTCGGGCAGGGCGCGTCCGATGATGACGCTCATTGCGTAATCCAGATACGAACGCTTCATTTCGTCTTCGATATTTACCTGATTTCTGTCTAAAATATTATCCATTTATTTTCCTATTTTGTATAAATTGTGGTTGAAATTTTCATTATTGAATGAGCATTATAAAAAGGGCGTGTACTAAAAAAAACTGGAATTCCAAGCCGTTTAAATGTATTATTATTTTACAGGTTTTAAGCCTGTTTAGCAACTTGTCAGCCCCTTTACAAACTGACCGTAAATGAACTATTTGATAGTTTTTTGCACTTGCTGGAACCCGAAAGTTTCCTTCAAATCCAATACTCAATTTCTGGAGAAATAATTATGCTGACAACCGAGATTTCCGCTGAGGAAAACCGACGAATCCAACGAATTTCAATACAACTGCCGATTAGAATAGAAGTTTCCGTTGACAAGAAAATGAAGTGGGACGAGATCACCCGCATCAAGGACGTTTCCGTTTTTGGAACGGGTTTTATATTATCGCGCCCGGTCAAACGCGGGCGACTCGTTTATCTGACGATTCCGATGCCGCGCAAGCTCCGCAATTACGATTTTGCCGAATCGCAATATAGAATCTGGGGCATCGTGCGCCGCTGCATAAAGATCACGGAAGCGATTTCCAACGCCGAGAAGTATTCGATCGGAGTCGGGTTTATCGGCAAGAAACCGCCGGACAGTTATTGGGGAAATCCGGCGACGATTTATGACATTTCGCACCGCGCAGGGAGCGAATTCTGGACGCTCCGCGAAGCCGATGTGCGTCCTGACGAAAGAGAACTGCCGCAGGACATGCGCCGTCATACGCGGCTCAAACTCCCGACGAACATCACGGTCGAGATGCTGGATGACGACAATAATGTGATTTCGAGCGAACACACCGTGACGGAAAATATCAGTTACAGCGGCGCGGCGATCTATACGACGCTTTCGCCGCCGATCGGTTCATTCGTCCGCTTCAAAAGCGAGCAATACGATGTTTCGATTATCTCGATAGTGCGCGGCGTGCGCGTCGGCGAAGACAAAATCCAACGCCTGCACATCGAATTCATTGACCGCTTCTTCCCGCTCGAAGGAATGGTGTAAGCATCAATGCAAAATTAAAAACGGATAATGGAAAATGCCGGAAAGGGAGATATTTTATCTCCCTTTCTCTTTATCAGCGTTCCCTGCCGATAAAATCCGCGTCTTCGATAAAATCCTTCAGACTGACAATGCGGCTCGATTGGGCAAAACTGTGCCGGCGCGAGAAAACCTGCAACACATAATCCGCCCCGACCGGAATATCTTCAAACAGATATTTCCCGAACTGATTCGTCGTCGCATAAAGCGACTCATCCAAACCGCCGCCCGTAATCATCACGGCGACAAACTTCAAACCGTTTCCCTTAAAATCCTTAACACGCCCTGAAACTGTGCCTGATGCCGAAGACAAAGGCGCAGTCGGATCAATCAATAAATTATCAATTTGAATTGTTCCTACTCCCAATAAAAAAGCAAATTTCAAATCAGTCATTGTTTGTGTTGTTGTCTGTATATTTACATTATCAAGAATGGGTGTGTTTCCAATATACATATCTGCCCTATCATCATCAACAGAAGTTGGTGTTGAATCTGGCGCAAGATAATTTAAGGTTGAACCCGAATTGTTTAAAATCCAAGTTATACTTTGAGTTCCGCAAAATTCTGAACCACTTGTTCCGTTTGATATATCTCGGATTGAAAAACAACCTGTTGTAGCGGAAAAATTAATTCCAAATCTAGCGTAAGTGTTTGCATTTGATTCAGCAGAATTGGCTGTTCCAAAACCTGAACCGATTTGAAACACTGCGGCTGAAGTTTGAGCAGTTGTATTTCCAGAAACAGTAATATCAACTCTGTATCTTAATGTATTTGGAACGGGACTAAAATCAGTTGTCCTTGAAAAAGAACCTGCGTTTGAACCAGATCGAGCGTATTGCAAAGTTCCACTATTTATAGATACAACTGTTCCTGCGCCTGTAGAACTAATAGCATTAAATTGCCCATTATCCGGTGTGGCACTAACATAATCAGTAAAATCAGTTGAACTTGAAAAATCTTGGTCAAAAAGTTGAGCATTAGAATTAATTGCAAGCAGCAATAAACAAAAAGCCAGAAGGCTTGTGAGTCGAATTTTTTTCATTTTTTCCCCTTAAAAATACAAAATACAGTGAATGGATGTTTTAGAGATTTTCGTATTTTTTGAATTTAATTTTGCAATCATCTTAAACGAACTTCCGGGAAAGTGTCAATAGAAAAAAATAATATTTAACGGAAAATTAAAATTATCTGCAAAAATGTCTTTCGGGTGGGAACAGATACTTTGTTGGAGACTTTTCGACGTTAATTAAGCACCTGACTTGAAATAGTGTTTAACCTCTCTTTTTCTGCCTTAGCTTGAATGAGGATTATCATTTATAGAAAAATTTGTAACTGATTAGGTCTTTGATTATTGGTGAAAAAGTTTAAAAGTGAAAATGTGAAAAAGTTTTTGATACTTTCGGTCTTCGATTTTTCTGAAAAATAACCGGCTTTTACCGAAAAAGGTCTGTTCATCAGACAAAAATGAACTTTTTCACTTTTTCACCATGTCTAAATATCTGAACTAATCAAATACAAAAATTTTATAATAATTTCAGGTCAGGCAGGGCGGCTCTCAAGTACACTGTTGTTTTTGAATATTCAAGTTTAAATGCTTATTAAGCATTCACAAGTATTAGAAGCTGTTTGAAAAGTGGTAACGCTGCCGTCTCGGCGGCTGTCCTGAGATCGTCTCGGTCTCAGACTCCATATTATTTTTTGAAAATTTAACGCCATCGGCGTGCGAGACGCACGCCGGACAGCCGGCGAGACGCTGGCGTTACCTTTTTTTTAGTTTTCAAACAACTTCTTATACTTTAGGGCTTTCCTACAAAAATGTTTGGTTGAAATTTTATGAATTGCCTCCAACTTTAGATTGGTTCAATTGTCAACACAGGCTTGAGCCGAATCTGATAAAAATAATCAATCATCCTGTGTGCTTTAGCCAAACTTAGGCTGAAGCACACAGGAAAGTTACTTAACAGAAATTCGGCTCAAGCCTGTAATCAATAATCGCTCTTCCAACTAAAGTTGGAGGCAATTTATTTTTTATAGGAAAGCCCCGTATTATGCTTTTGTAATTCGGGAAATATTTGGTTTAATAGTTGACAATGAAATCAAAAGACCGCGAAATTCCCGATGCTAAATGGCGTAAGAAACTGCACGAAGTGATCTTCGAGGCGGAAACGACTCCCGGAAGAATCTTCGACATTATTTTGATTTGGGCGATCATTCTCAGCGTCATTGTCGTTATTGTTGACAGCGTCGGGAAATATCAGATCCAATACGGCAGATTTCTTTATGCGGCGGAATGGTTTTTTACCATTCTTTTTTCAATCGAGTATATTTTGCGCCTTTTGAGCGTCAGAAAACCCTGGCGTTACGCGCTGAGCTTTTACGGTGTGATTGACCTTCTGTCAATTCTGCCGACGTATTTGAGCCTGATTTTTCCCGGCGTACAGTATCTGTTAACCGTCAGGATTCTGCGGCTGTTGCGGATTTTCCGTATCTTAAAACTTTCCGAATATATTAGCGAAGCGCAGATTTTGCAAACCGCGCTCAAGGCGAGTGCCAGAAAGATCGGTGTTTTTCTGCTGACGGTTTTGACTCTGGTGACGGTTATCGGTTCGCTGATCTATGTCATCGAAGGCGAGGAAAACGGGTTTACCGATATTCCGACGAGCATTTACTGGGCAATCGTGACGATGACGACCGTCGGTTACGGCGATCTTTCGCCGAAAACCGGACTCGGACAATTTTTTGCTTCGATCGTGATGATCTTAGGCTACGGAATCATCGCCGTTCCGACCGGAATCGTCACGGTCGAACTGTCAAGAACACAAAAACCCGTACCCACGCAAGCGTGTCCGGCGTGTATGGCGGAAGGACACGATGCGGACGCGCTTTTCTGCAAATACTGCGCGGCGCATCTTTAGAATTGATTCATTTTTTCATTTAATCATTGATGTTACGCAAAAACAATTTTAGCCCGATTCATCGGGCTTTTCCGCGCTTGGCGGAAATTTAGCCGCGTCCAAAAATGAACGCGGTCAGATTGTTGATGAGTTTCAAAAGGGCGTTTTAACGTCCTTTCTTTGTTGCTT
>JBBRVS010000003.1:0-85304 GCA_038246645.1 Pyrinomonadales bacterium | reverse complement strand
TCGCTATAACGACTAATTCCGATTTTTCATACTTTTCGAGAGTTGTTAATCCAAATCCGTGTTTTGTGCAAGCATTGGCGACTTCCGAGTTAGTTAATAACAAAGTCGAAAGTAAAAACAGAAAAATAAAATTTTGTTTCAAATTCATTTTGTAACTCCAAATTAAATCTTCACGCATTCGCCGCGCTTGATGAATTGACCGCTGCCTTTTTCGACCAAACATTCGCCGTTTTCGATCACAACTCGACCGCGAGATAAAACAGATTTGAATATTCAGAAAAAGCAAACCGTTTTGATTTTATCCGGCTGGCTGTAACTCGATGACGGGAACAGATACGAGTTTAATCGCTTGTTCTTCTTTCTGCATTTCTCTTTGCATTTCGCTGACCGATGCGGCGGAAAAATAACGCTCGCCGCATTTTTGGCAGACTCGCGCCGGAACGCGCTCAAAGATAAAATGTTGTCCGCGCCGATGACGATAAACCGTTACGAGTTTTTCTTCGTCCGGCAAAGTCGCGTTGCAGTATTCGCAAAAATCTTTTTCCATAATTATTTCTCCAACTGATAGACAGTAATTATACGCTGGTAAACCGGACGGCAGGAAACGACAAACAACCTCCATTTCGCGGTCTTGAATGCGCGTTGTTCCGCCCACGACAAATCTTGTTCCGCGCGGATCGTCGGTCAATTCCGCGCTAATTTCGCCGTGCAGAACGGCATATCGCACATCCGTTTCGCCGAGGTCGTCTTCGTCCATTTCTTCCAAAGCGTGAATGGTAAATTCAAAACGTCCTTCGCGGATGGCGCGTCTGATTCGTTTAAGTCCCATAGTTCTAAATGTTTACGCATTCGCTGTGTTTGACAAATTGACCGCTTCCTTTATCAACTAAACATTCGCCGTTTTCGATGACGACTCTGCCGCGAGATGAAACAGTTTCGCCGATGTTTTTGATTCGTTGTATTTTTGCTTCAAACTCTTTGTCGTTTAAGTGTTCAGCGTAAAATGTAAAGTTAGTAATTGAATTTTGATTTATTATCTCTGATTTTTCGGGTATTTCAGAATCGTCAAAAAGTCCGTTTTGACTTGGTTTTTTATCAACAAAATCGCCAAGTGCCGAAAGACCATTGAGAAAACGGTCAAAAATCGTGTTGATTGATTCATCGCTAAAATCCACACCGATCCATTTCCTTTTTAATTCATCAGCAATGGCTAAAGTTGTTCCCGAACCTGCAAAGCAATCTAAAATCAAATCGCCTTCGTTTGAAGATGCTTTGATAATTTGCTTCAGCATTTCAGGATTTTTCTCAGTTGGATAGCCCGTGCCTTTGGTGTTTTGGTTGTTGATGTCTAAATAATCAAGCCAAATATCTTGGACGGGAATTCCTTTGCTGTTTTCGAGATAAACTTTGCGTCTTGGGTTTCCGGTTGACGACCAATAAATCTCACCGCGTTTATCCATTTCTTCTAAAGTTTCGGGGATATATTGCCAATGCTTTCCTTGCGGCGGCATCATTCCGCGCCAAGATTTTCCCGATGCTCCGTTTCTTGTGCCGGGCGCGTGGATCGGGACTTTTTTATATCGTCTGCCTGTTTCTTCTTCGATAAATGGATATTCTTTCAAGATTTTTTCATCTGTCCATTTATCAAAAGGTCTGTTCCAAATCGGCTTGTCGGTTTTTGTGTAAAATAAAATATAGTCCGAGATGTTGCCGTAAGTTTTGCGAGTGTAGTTTTTAGGTTTGCATTTTTTACGGGTTATCATCCCCTGAAAATTATTGCTGCCGAAAATATCATCAAGCATTATCTTAATGTGAAACAACATTTTGCTGTCCAAGTGAATGTAGAAAGAACCATTATTTGAAAGTAATTTATGCAAAAGAGTCAGCCGTTTTCGCATAAAATCCAAATAATCTTTTCCGCCCAACGTATCCGAATAAGCATCTTTTTGACTGCGTGTTTGAAAAATTCCACCCGTGCTGTATGGCGGATCAATGTAGATTAAATTAACCTTTCCAAACACATTTTCATCAGTCGTAAGTTTTTGCAAAACATCTAAATTATCGCCGTAATACAGACGATTTTCGCCATTGCTGAAATAGGGAATGAACTCCGCATTTTCTTGCTTCACATATTCGGCAATGCCGTTAGTTTTGTTTTTTGAAATGCTTACAGCCATAATTTTATTTTGAGTTTAACCAATCCGGTGTCAATCTTTCTGCTACCATTCGCAAAGTGAGAACTATAATCTTGCCTTGCCAACTTTGTTCTAAATTGGCGTAATCATTCCACATTGAACCCAACAATAAACCGGGACCATCATTTACAAAAATAATTTTCGTATTGATATTTTTAGAATTTGCATAAGTTAAAAATTCGTTAGCACAATTTGAGTATCCACCTGTTCGGTCATCTTCTTGCGAACCGCCTCTGTCGCCGTCATAACGTGCCAGCCCGATAGCTAAAATAGTTTCGCCCGTTGTAATAACAAAATCTATCGGACGATTTGGATTCGGATAATCCGCAAATACTTCTTTCATCAAAATATCCCGACCTGCTCTTTCGGGTCCGATTATTCCCAAATCAGGAAAAGTTTGTCGGAATAGATTGAAGAATTTTTCTGTTAAATCATAACCTTTTTTGCCTCTGTCTTTGTATTCCCAAAGCAACGCACAAAGAGCTTCATCAGGAATCGGGCGAGTGTTGAATGCTTTTTGGACTTCGTGAATCGGACGAAAACCTTTGCCGAATTGGTCGCAAATTTCTTGGGCTTTAGTTTTCTTTTTCAACATCTCGACAGGTGTTTCCGGGCTGACATACTTTCTAAAAACTCTCGCCAACTGAATCCGCATCCAACCATCCGCCACATTTGAGATATTCAAAAAGAACTGTATCGAACTTTCTGAAGACTTCATCAATTGCCCGAACAAAACAAGCACAGGTTTATAGAGTTCGCAAGCATCTTGCAAAATGTCAGGATAATATTCTCCACTTGAAAGCGTAATCCAATTATGAGCATCTGTTTTGTAATCAGCAAAAGTTTTCATATTTTTGCACATTCGCCACGCTTTATAAATTCCCCGCTGCCTTTTTCGACCAGACATTCGCCGTTTTCGATGACGACGCGCCCGCGAGATAAAACCGTTTCGACTTTGCCTTTGATTTTTTTGCCTTCGTAAGCCGAATAATCCACGTTCATATGTTCGTTGGCAACGCCGAATGTGTGTTCTTTTTCCGTGTCGAAAATCACGATGTCGGCATCCGAACCGACGGCAATCGTGCCTTTTTTCGGGAACATTCCGAACATTTTCGCGGCGGCGGTCGAGGTCAGTTCGACAAAGCGGTTGAGCGAAATGCGGTTTTCGACGACTCCGCCGTTGTAGATCAGTTCCATTCGATATTCCACTCCGGGCGCACCGTTCGGGATTTTTGAGAAATCGTCGCGTCCCAATTCTTTTTGATCTTTCATACAAAACGGGCAATGGTCGGTGGCGATGATTTGCAGATCGTCCATTTTCAAGCCTTTCCAGAGTTCGTCGTGATTGTGTTTTTCACGAAGCGGCGGTGTCATCACATATTTTGCGCCGTCCCAACCTTCGCCGTAATCGTCAATCGAGAGAAACAGATATTGCGGACAAGTTTCGGCAAACGCGGGAATGCCGCGATCTCTTGCTGCGCGGACTTGGTTGAGCGCGTCGGTGCAGCTTAAATGCACGATATAAACGGGTGTTTCCGCCATTTCCGCGAGCGCGATGGCGCGATGCACACCTTCGGCTTCGGCGATGGTCGGGCGCGTCAGAGCGTGATATTTCGGCGCGGTTCTGCCTTCCGCCAGAAACTTTTTGATAATTTCGTTGATGACAATCCCGTTTTCCGCGTGCATACAAACCAAACCGCCGCGTTCGCCCGCCGCGCTCATTGCACGATAAATCGTCGCGTCGTCCGACAAAAACACGCCCGGATATGCCATAAACAATTTAAAAGACGTGATGCCTTCGTCCATCAATTTGAACATTTCGGGTTTGTTCTGATCTTCAAAATCCGTCGTAATCAGATGAAAACCGTAATCAATGACGGCTTTCCCCTGCGCCTTTTCGTGCCATTTATCCGCGCCGAGCAGCATTGATTCGCCTTTATTCTGCACTGCAAAATCAATAATCGTCGTCGTGCCGCCGAACGCCGCCGCCCGAGTTCCGGTAAAAAAATCATCACTTGAAGAAGTTCCGCCAAACGGCAGTTCCATATGCGTATGCGGATCAATTCCGCCCGGAATGACCAATTTATTTGAAGCGTCAATAATTTTATCCGCTTCCATCGAAAGCGTTTTGCCGATAACGGAAATCTGCTCGTCTTCGATTAAAATATCGGCGCGATAATCGTCAACCGCCGTGACGATTCGTCCGTTTTTGATTAGTGTTTTCATAGATTTACCAACATATTTCGCTTTATAAACTTTCTAAAATCATCAATTTGAATTTTGTCAGTTTTCGTCTTTTTCATCTTTTTCATCTTTTTCATTCGTATCATTTTCGTCGCCTTTACGTTGCTGTTCGGAAAGAACGGTTTCGGCGGCTTCGGCGATTCTATCTTCGATGTGTTCGCTCGGGGATTCTTCCGAATGATGGTCCCCGGCGCGGTAAAAGTAAGAATCCTGATAAAGTTCACGAAGAAATTTGAAAAAGACCTTGCCGATGGCAATTGCCGGAATTGCGAGAATGAAGCCGAGCAAGCCGAAGAGTTTTCCGCCGATCAGAAGTCCGAGAAATACCGCCATCGGATGCAGATTTAATCTGCCGCCCAGAATGCGCGGAGTTAAAACATAGCCTTCCAAAGTTTGAACGGCGACGAAAACTCCGAGAACGGCGGCAATATCCCAAACTCCGCCGCCGTCGGCAATCGTGAATCCGCAAGCTAGAATAATACCGAGAATCGTTCCGATGTAGGGAATTGCATTGAGCAATCCGGCGATCAGAGCGATGCCCGCCCACGCCGGAACGCCGAGAAACCAGAAACCGACTGCATAGCAAACCGCCATTATCAAACCGATGACGAGCTGCCCGCGCACGTATGATTCCAAAATTCGACCGGATTCGTCAAAAAGCCGGCTGAAGGGTTTACGAAAGCGCGGCGGAATCCAATTTTCCAGCGCATCGCGCCACTTACGGAAATCTATCAAAATATAAAACACGAAAAAAGGCACGAGCAGCAGATCGAGCGAGGAAACAAGCAGTTGTAAAATCGCCGCACCGCCGCCGTTGACGGTAACTTTTCCCTTTTCGTCAACCGAAGACGTTCCCATATTTTCGTTATAAAAAGTAACGGGATCGCTTAAAAACTGCTCGATTTTATTGCCCGCAACGCGTTCGAGCGCGGGCGAGAATCGCTTTAAAAACTCCCGCTGGCGGGCGGCGTTTTCCTTCGTAAAATTTTCGGCAATTTTCTGTCCGGCTTTGGAGCTTTCCGCCCAGAGTTCGGGAACGACATATGCGAAAAATGCGACAATCGCCAGCGTTACTATCAAAATCGCCGTAAGTGCCGACACCGCTCTGGAAAGTCCCAGTTTTTCGCCCTGCAGAACAAACGGATCGAGCAGGTAAGCGAGCGCAAACGAAGCCAGAACCGGAACGATCGCCACGCTTCCGACAACGTAGAGAAAATAAAGAACCAAGACCGAGATAATAACGGTCGGAACCCAGCGCAGCCACCAATAGGGCAGACTCACTTCGGGCGGTTTTGATTTAAAGAAAGTTTTTTGCATCATTCGTGCCGATTTGATAATTTTTCGATCTTACAATTATTTCACAAATTTAAAATAACCGACACAATAATTATCAACCGCCATTTAGTTTTATGAGGTTTTGAAAAGATTTTTCATAAATCTAATCTTTAGTGAGATTATTGCTGACGATATTACCTTTTTCCGGCGAATAATTATTATAAACTTCCGATTTGCCCGGACGTTTGACCAAGACCGATTCAAAAAATACTTTGATACTCGCTTCTTCTGCGAAAAACGACGTGTTCTGAACTTGAAAATGTAGGTGCGCTTCGCTTGAATTGCCCGAATTTCCGCATAAACCGATTGTCTGTCCTTTTTTTACTTTGTCGCCGATCTTAACGCGAATCGAGTTTTGTTTAAAATGCGCCAAAAGCGAGTATTCATTTTCGGCGTGGTTGATAATAATCAGATTTCCCGGAACGAACATTCGATTCATTTCGCCGGGTTTGTTGTCGTGAATGCCGTCCACCACATACGTTACGACACCGTCAGCCGGAGCGATGATTTCCTGCCCGAAGGCATAATAATCCTCATTTTTCAAACCGTCGCCCGTGTGCGTTTTGCCACCCGTGTCCGTCTTTAGAATATCGAAAGCAAACCGCTGATTCGGCGCGTCCTGATGATAATTTTGCGCCGTCGTATCGCCGCCCCAGAAAACCCACCATTCGCCCTTAAAAGGCAAAATCATTTTTGTCTGGTTGCGCGAAGTGTTTTTCGGTTTTTCGGCTTGCGGCGGCGACACACGCAAACCGCCGATCTTTCCTTCCGCATCCAGAGCGACAAGCAAAATCATTTTTCCGCGTTCAAATTCGGCGGGAAAATCGGCAACCGTCGGCGCGATAAATTTCGGCTTATCGAGTTTTGTGATTTTCCCCAAATCCCGGTGCAAACCGTCTAAAAATTCTTTTAATTTGTCTCCGCTGATCGCCGCTTTCATCTGCTAGTTAAACCGCGCTTCGATGGCGGCGTAATTTTTCGCGTTATAATCGGAAACAAATTGTTCCGCCGCTGTTTGAACTTTTTCCGAAGAATCTTGACCGAAAATACTTACTGCAAAAAGCGTTATAATTATTAAGCAAAATAAGATTTGTTTCATTTTCCTCACCTGAATTTTCCGATTAACATAACGAAAAACCTGCATTGAGCCCATTAATCAATTCATCAACATTATCTTTGGTCGAATTGAGCATCATTCCCGTGCGGATGACATTGCCGTAAAGTCCGCCTTTGCCGATCAGCACGCCGTGCCGTTTTGTTTCTTCAAAGACTTTTAAAACGGCTTCCGGCGCGGGTTCTTTGGTTTCGCGGTTTTTGACAAGTTCGATGCCCTGCATCAAACCCATTCCGCGCACGTCGCCGATTACTTCGTATTTTTCTTTTAATTCGTCGAGCTTTTCGCGCAGATAATCGCCGACCGTTCTGCAATTGACGCGTAAATCTTCGTCTTCGATCATTTTAATTACTGCCAAAGCCGCGGCGGTTGAAACGGGATTTCCGCCGAATGTTGCAAAGGTTAAACCGGGAAATTTGTCGGCGACTTCCGGCGTGGCAATCGTCCAGCCGATGGGAACGCCGTTTGCCATTCCTTTGGCGGAAGTCATTAGGTCGGGAACAACATCCCATTGTTCGATGCCGAACCATTTATCGCCCGTTCTGCCCCAACCGGTCTGCACTTCGTCGGAAATGCAGAGTCCGCCGTGTTCACGCGCAATTTCGTAGGCGATTTGAAAATATTCGGGCGGCGGCACGATAAAACCGCCGACTCCCAAAATCGGTTCAGCCATAAATGCCGCAATTTCGCCGACGGTCGTGGTTTGAATCAATTCCTTGATGTCTTTCGCGCAAGCCACGTCGCAACTCGGATATTCCAATTTGAATGGACAACGGTAGCAATACGGCGCGGGTGCGTGAACGACTCCGGCAACCTGTGAAGCAATCGGTTTCCACGTCGAATGTCCGACCGATGAAAGTGCGGTCGCGCTTCTGCCCGAATAACTGTGGCGTAAAACAACGATTTCGTGTCTTCCGGTCGCCAATTTCGCCGCCAGAATTGCTGTGTCGTCCGCTTCCGTTCCGCTCGAAGTAAAAAACGATTTTTTCAGATTTCCCGGCGTAATTTCCGCCAGTTTTTCCGCCAGATTCGATTGATTTTCATTGGCGTAAAGCGCGGAAGTATGCTGGAGTTTGTTGGTTTGCTCGATTATCGCCGCGTTAATGCGCGGGTTCGCGTGTCCGACACTGACCGTTAAAACGCCCCCGAAACAATCGAGATATTTATTTCCCGCATCGTCCCAAACATATTCGCCTTCGCCTTTAACAATCGCGACCGGTTCTTGATAATAAGTGGCGACCGCCGGAAAAAGAAACTCTTTGTGTTTGCGGACGGCTTCCGAAATCGTTGTTTTATGTTCTGTTGGATTCATAATTTTTAAATACCCGCCAAATTTTTTAGTGTTAAATCTATACTTATTTTATCGCAAAAAGCAACAGGAATTTTAGACGCATCAATTAAACGCGACTCTGAAATAAAAAAGCCAATCGCTCATAAATTGCCAAACCGCGCCGTCAACGCCGAAATATTTCAAAATCGTTTGAATGCTGAATACAATCATCACCAAAACGACAAGCCAGCCCGCAATTTGCAGCCAGAGCGGATGTTTATAATCGCCGACGATTTTCGATTTTCTCGACGCGATCAAGATCAAAGCCAGACCGACGGGAAGAATAAACCCGTTGATCGTTCCGGCTAAAATAAGAAGTTCGACGGGTTTCGGATTGAATAAAAAGAAAGCGGTCGAAAATAAAATAAAGCCGATGACCAGATAATTATTGTGTTTTTCTAAGTTTTTGTTAAAGGTTTTAATAAACGAAACCGATGTGTAAGCCGCGCCGATGACCGAAGTGATCGCCGCCGACCACATCACCGCGCCGAAAATTTTATAACCGATATTTCCCGCCGCATTTTGAAAAACCGACGCGGGCGGGTTTTGGGGATCAATCGAAAATCCGAGCGAAATCACGCCGAATGCCGCTAAAAATAGAAGAAATCTGATAATCGCCGTCAATAAAATTCCGACCGTTGCGCTTTTCGTCACTTCATTTAAAGATTCCTTGCCTGAAATTCCCGCGTCAATCAGGCGATGCGCTCCGGCAAATGTAATGTAGCCGCCGACCGTTCCGCCGACCAGCGTGACAATCATCAACGCGTCTATTCTTTCGGGATAAAATGTCCGAAAAACGGCTTCGCCGAGCGGCGGTTTCGACGAAAAAACGACATAAATTATCAAACCGAGCATGATAAAACCCAGGAATTTGACGATAAAATCGAGGGCTTTTCCGGCATCTTTGAGAAGAAAAATCGAAATCCCGACCGCCGCGCTGATCACCGCGCCATATTTTACGTCCAGACCGAAAAGCACATTCAAACCCAAACCCGCGCCCGCGATGTTTCCGATATTAAACGCCAAACCGCCGAAAACGATGAGCGCGGCTAAAATATAACCGCTGCCGAAAATCGTTTCATTCGCCACATCCTGTGCCCGTTTTTCGCTGACGGTCAAAACGCGCCAGATATTGAGCTGCGCGAAAATATCCAGAATCACCGAAAGCAAAATGACAAACCCGAAACTTGCCGCTAAGACGGAAGTAAACTGCGCCGTCTGCGTCAAAAATCCCGGACCGACCGCCGAAGTCGCCATCAAAAAAGCCGCGCCGAGAATCACCGATGAAAGCGAAGTTTTTTTCATAAATTTAAAGGTGTTAAATCCAAGAAAAGCGGGCGCAGAGCAACCCTTCCTGACCTGTTAATATCTTTATCTTTCTTGGAAATCTTTTACTTCCTTGAATCTCAACGGAACAAAGATCGGTTAAAACTAATTTCAGGTTGGGAAGGGTTGCTCTGCGCCCGTCTTAACATTAGCTTAGAGTCAACAGCACTGAGAATTATTCGTGTTTTATCGCGATCTTGTTTTCAAATAATTTCGCATTTATCATTTTCGCAAATTCCAGCGCATTTTCGCCGTCGCCGTGAATACAGACGGTTTCGGCTTTGAGCGCAATCTTTTCGCCATTTGTCGCCGTAACGCTTTTGTCTTTAATCATTTGCAAAACCTGCAAAACGGCGGTTTCAGCAGTTTTTATCAAGGCATTTGCTTCGCTTCGCGGCGTTAAACTGCCGTCCGCTTGATAAGTCCGGTCGGCGAAAACTTCGCTCATCGTTTGCAAGCCGATCTTTTCCGCTTCGGAAATCAGCAAGCTTCCCGAAAGACCGTAAAGTATGAGGTTTTTGTCAATTCGTTTGACGGCTTCGGCGATTGAACGCGCCATTTCCGCATCACTCGCGGCTTGATTATAGAGCGCACCGTGCGGTTTGACGTGGCGGAGTTTTGCACCGAACGCTTCACAAATTCCTTTGACGGCTGAAACCTGATACAAAACAATATCGAAAATTTCCTGTGCGGAAAGGCGCATCTCGCGTCTGCCGAAGCCTTGCAAATCGGGAAACGAAGGATGTGCGCCGATGGCAACTCCTTTTTTTACGGCGGTTTCTACGGTTCGGCAAATCACGCTCGCATCGCCCGCGTGAAAACCGCAGGCGATATTTACTGATGACACAAAATTCATCAAATCAATATCGCGCCCCATTTGCCACGCGCCGAAACTCTCGCCCATATCGCAATTTAGATCAATTGAAAACATTTTTTTAATCATTATAACGAGCAGAAACGAATATTTTGATTTTCACTCAACACCAATTGAAGTATTTTTTTATTAAACTTAAATTTGCTGAAAACTAATCCTGCTCACTAACGCCGGCTATACTGATTTTGTCTGAATTTACAACCGATTTTGAAAAAATTTAACTCTTTTTCAAAATTAAGCAAAGATTTTTCAGCTTTTTTTACAGAAATCAGTTCAAATCTGATTTTATCATTCGCGCCGAGTTGGGCAAGAACCGGCAAATCCGCCGAAATTATATGCCCGATACGCGGATAACCGCCCGTCGTTTGATGATCCGCCATTAAAATTATAAGTTGTCCGCCGGGCAAAAGCTGAATCGTACCGAAATCAACCGCCGACGAAACTAGTTCGATTTTGTCCAGTAAATACAAAGGTTTACCGGAAAGCCGAAAACCCATCCGGTTTGAATCGGCGGAGATCGAAAATTCTTCAGTTTGAAAAATTTCTTCGCTCGATCCGGTTAAATTTTGAAATTCCGCGCCGACAATCATTCTGATTGTCGGCGTGATTTTGTATTCGGGAATTAAACTATTGGAAATAAAATAATCGAATTTAACCGGTCGTTTTTCAAACTTTTCCCGAAACAAAATCCGGTCGCCAGGTTTTAACTTTCCTCCTTCAAAACCGCCGATCTTTGCCGCTAAATTAGTGCTTTTCGAGTTTAACCAATCTTCAATTTGAAAACCGCCTTTGATTGATAAATATGCACGATTACCGGAATTCTTTTTTGAAAAACTTAGAATTTGTCTTTTTCGGGCAAAAATCGGTCGCCAATTTTCGATTGGTTTTTCATCAATCTTCGCGCCGAAATCCGCACCGCCGATGGCAATTATCGCATTTTCCCGAAATTCTAAAACCGGCGCGGGAAAATGAATTTCCAAAACCGCTTCGTTTTCAGCGTTTCCGAGCAAAATATTGATCAATCGGACGGCAGTTTTATCCATCGCGCCGTTCGAATTTATGCCGAACCGCCGAAACCCGTTTCTGCCCAAATCCTGAATCGTCGCTAAAATGCCGCTTTTTTGAAAAATCAAACTCATTTATTTTCAAACGGAAAAGAATTTAACCGAATCTCCGGCTTGCAGAAATGTCGGATTTTCATTTTCGGGCGTGAACATTTCCACATCGGTTTTCCCGATAATCTGCCAGCCGCCGGGCGATTCGAGCGAGTAAATTCCGGTTTGCCGTCCGGCGATTCCAATGCTTCCGCGTGGCACTTTGGAGCGCGGCGCGTCTTTTCGCGGCGCGGCGATTCGTTCGTCCAATTCGCCCATATAGGCAAATCCGGGCAGAAATCCGAGTAGAAAAACTCTGTAAACTTTTGATGTGAAAATTTCGATAATTTCGCTTTTTTCCAAATTATTAACGGACGCGACAAATTCCAGATCGAGCGCGTGTTGTTCAGCAAAATCAACCGGAATTTCGATCAGCCGCGGCTCATTTTCAGGAAGTTCGCTTAAATTTTCTAAAGCGGTTTCAACAAAATTTTTCACTGCTTCAAAAGCCGTCTCAAATTCGGGAAATGCCTTTCTGATTTTCAAAACATCGTAAAAAACCGAAAGCGAACTGTAAGCCGGAACAGTTTCGATAAAACCCGGAAATTGAGTTATTTCAACAAATGCGGCAAGCCGTAAAACCTTTTCGTTTAATTCGAGCGAAATTTCGTTGCCGAAATCAACGGTTACAGCCGCGTCGCCGAGCGGGAAGATTTTTGGTGATTTTCCGTTCATTCGTAGCTTTCCAAAACGTCGAGCAGCGTCGCTTTTTCGGTTTCGACATCAATAATTTTCGCGTGATTTTTTGATAATTCGGCGATTGTTCTGCCCAGAGATTCATCTTCCGCGTCGCGGGTGAATTTTAAGGTTATCAGTTCGCCGTTTTGTTCATATTCGAAATCCTTTAAATTACTGAGTGTTTCAAAAATTTCGGGATCATCGCTTTTTAGCTTTATTTTCACTTTTTGCGTTTGTTTATGCGAGTTTCGCAGGTTTTCGGGTGTTCCCATCGTGCGGATCTCGCCGTTTGAAATAACGGCGATCCGGTCGCAAAGTTCTTCGATTTCCGAAAGATTATGCGAGGTCAAAAGAATCGAAACGCCTTCGAGCGAGCCGATCAGATCGCGCATCGAAGCCGCCGCCAAAGGGTCGAGCGAGCGCGTCGGTTCGTCCAAGAGCAGAATCGGCGGTTTGGTGAGCATCGCCCGCGCAACTGCCAGACGCTGTTTGTTTCCGGTCGAAAGCTCGGAAAAACGGCGTTTTTCGTATTTTGCCACGTCGAGTCGTTCAAAAAGTTCGGAAATTCTTTTGTGCGCATCCCGGTCTTTCATTCCGTACAGCCGCGCAAAAAAAAGCATATTTTGCATTGAAGTCAGCCGCCAGTAAAACGAGCGTTCTTCGGCGGTTGCCAGACCGATCAGCGAGCGAACCTGTACTTCGTCTTCGACCGAATCGAAACCTTTGACCAAAACTTTTCCGCTCGTCGGTTGAACGAGCGTCGCAATAATTTTTGTTAAAGTCGTCTTTCCTGCACCGTTTCGTCCGATCAGACCGAAAATCTCGCCTTTGCCGATTTCGATTGAAACATTTTTAAGTGCTTCAACCGCAGGTTTTACGGGAATGCGGAAAAAACTTTTCAAACGCGGAAACGCCGGTGGAAAGGTTTTTGAAAGATTTTTGATGGAAATTGCTGTCACAAATTAATAATTGAAGTTTTTGGTTTATAATCGGCTAAAAAAAAGTTTAGCAGAATTTTTTGTCAGGAAAAATCTCGATTTCTAAAATGTCCGTTTTGGCTTGGAAAAAAATAAAAAATTGTAATGTTTCGGCGTGTAATTTCATAACAGGATAAAGAGATTTCAAAAAAATCCGTCAGGAGGAAAATAATGAGCGATACAGATAATTTTAACGGAGTAATTGAAAAGGAAATCCGTTTTGCGGTTGTCATGTACGGCGGAGTTTCATTGGCGATTTATATCAACGGCGTGGCGCAGGAACTTCTGAAAATCGTTCGCGCAACCTCGCCCTCGAACAAAGTTGAGGAACTAAAATCAACCGAAAAAATTTATCACCAAATCGCCTGTCTTTTATCGGACAAAAAACTTCTCGATGAAGTCAGCCGAATGCAGAATTTCGATGAAATCTCGGCAAAATTAAATTCCAACTTGAATGTAAAAGATTGTTCGGCGACCAGATTTGTCGTTGATATTATTTCGGGAACTTCGGCGGGCGGCATCAACGGCGTTTTTCTGGCAAAGGCTCTGGCAAGAAATCAAAGCATTGACGAACTCAAAAAATTGTGGCTCAACGAGGGCGATATTGCCAAATTAATCAACGATAAAAAATCGGTCAAAGACATAAATTTATCTGCGCCGAAAACCTCTAAATCCTTACTGAATTCAAGGCGGATGTTCTTAAAACTGCTCGATGCGGTCGAGGGAATGGAAGAAGCCGGCGACGATCAACCTCAAAAAAATCCGCTGGTCAAAGAAGTTGATTTATTTATCACGGTTACGGATTTTAAAGGTGTCAGCGTGCCGCTTCGGCTGCTTGACCGCGTCGTTTATGAACGGCGTTACCGCCACGTTTTTCATTTTCAGCACAGTGCGGAAAACGAGAGATTCGATTTTGATGCGGCGCATAATCCGATGCTGGCTTTTGCGGCGCGCTGCACTTCGGCGTTTCCGTTTGCGTTTGAACCGATGCGGCTGAGCGATGCGTTTGAAATAATTGACGAAGCCTGTTCCGATGCAGCGAAGAAAATCGAAAATCTGGAAAAGGATAAATCGAGATTTTTTACCAAGGTTAAAGACCGCCAGGGAATTGATATTGATTGGGCGGATCGTGATCTGGTGGACGGCGGTTATCTGGACAACAAACCCTTTAGTTATGCCATTGATGCGCTGTCGCAGCGGCGAGCCGATTTTCAGGTCGAACGCAAATTGATTTACGTCGAGCCTTCGCCGGAAAATCTTAACCGGAAAGAACTTAAAAAATCGGACGCGCCGGACGCGATTCAAAATGCCAAAGCCGCGATCAGCGAACTGCCGCGGTATGAAACCATCCGCGAAGATTTGCAGCGGGTTTTGGAAAGAAACCGTCTGATCGAGCGCATCAACCGGATGTCGAACAGCGCGGAAAAGGATGTCTATACATATCTGACGACCAGCGAAGCAAATAATCAAAAAAAAAGAAATGCTGATTCGGCGGAGAAAAACGGCGATGAACCGGCTTCGGAAAACGGAAAAGATAAAAAAAGCGGCGAATACTGGCAGGATTTCGGGATGGAACATCTCGTCAATCAAAAAGGTTCTTCCGTTTTGCCGTATTACCGTTTGCGGATTTCGAGTTTGACCGATGATATTGCGCGGCTCGTGACGCGCAAAGCCGGTTTTGAAACCGATTCGGAATACTTTCGGGCGATCTATGCACTGGTCAATGCCTGGCGCGGTAAAAATTACGTTTTTTACCGTGAAGAAAAAAACGGAACGGCAGAATCGAATGAATCGGAAGAAGAAAAAGGAACGGTTTTAGGATTTCTGCGAACCTTCGATCTGAATTACCGTCTGCGCCGTCTGCGGTTCGTTCAGCGAAAGGCAAACGAATTATTCCGGTTTGATGAAAATTTTCAGGAAGAATTCAAACTCAGACAAAATCAATTAGCCGATATTCGGATAAGACAAAAAGATGCGGAAAATCAAAACTTCATAACGAAAAAAGGCGGACGCAAAATTCAAACCGAACCGGCGGAAATCAAGCAAACCAATGACTCGCCCGAACAGATGTTTGTCGAAGAACCGATGAAGGTTTCATCTTCGTTCCTTGATAAAGGCGTAAAAAAATCACGAACCGCTTCAAATGAATTGATGCCGAGCGAAGTGATTTGGAAAGTCTGCGGCGGTGATTCGCCAAAAACGAATGATGAAATTCAAGTGAAAAAATTGCGCCGGACGGTTCAGTATTTTCAGAAGGAATTAAAAGAGGTTTTCGGCGAACTGCAGAGGGAAAAGGAAAAATTGCTTTCACGAAAAAATGTTACGAACGGTTTGAGCAATGCCATTCAATGGGTAAAACTTTCGGCGGATGATTTGGACACGCTTCTGAAAATAAATGATTTCAATTTTGAAGATCAGGCAAATCAGCGGCAGATGGATGAATTACTGCAAAATAAATACAATGAAATTTATCAACCCGTAAAAATCGCGGCAAATGAATTAAAGACATTATTCGACGCTGTTTTCGAAAATGCCAGAAAGCGGATTGACGAATTATTTAGGGAAAATGCGGAAGATTTACCTGCCGAACTCAAGGAAAATTCGGTCGAGATTGATTTATTTAATGCCGTGCGGCTTTATCTGCGGCATTTTTATTACAGTTTTGATGAATATGATCAGATCAGTTTTCCGGCTTTTTATGAAACACAGGTCGGCGAAGCGGTTAAGGTTGATGTTCTAAGAATCAGCCCGATTGACGCGAAATTTTTAATTGATGAAGAAAAAACAGGCGAAACCCGGCGCAAACTTGCCGGAACTTCGCTTTTTAATTTCGGTGCGTTTATTGATCGCGTCTGGCGCAAAAACGACATAATGTGGGGCAGACTCGACGGCGCGGAACGCCTGATTACGGCGGTTTTGCCGGATGAAGGATTTGAAACTCTGCGGAAATATTTCTCGGAAGAAATGAACCGCATAATTTTGGCGGAAGAATTAATGGAATCCGACAAAGAAGAATTGCGCGGACTTCTGGCACATTCATTTATCAATGCCGGCGCGGGAATCGAAATTAAAGACGTCGTCGGGAAAATTGCCGGAGATGTTGCCGACGATGCCGTAAAAACGCGGCTGACGGCGGTTTTGCGGACTTGTTTTGATAATGATGAGATCGTAAATTTTGTCCGGGAACATTACGAAGTCGAGCGCAAAACCGAACCGAAGGATATTTTGCGCGTAATTTCAAGGGCGACGCAGGTTACGGGAAATATTTTCGAGGGAATCGCCGATAAACACGGACAATCGGGCGATAATATGCGCTGGCTTTCGCGGCTCGGACAGATTTTCTGGGGACTCGTCGAGGTTGCCGCGCCGAACACGATCTGGAACAAATTTTTTCAGCATTGGCTCAAATTGTTTTATGCTTTTGAAGTAATTTTAATTGTTGCCAGCACCATTTTCGGCAAGGAAGATTTGCAGCAGTTCAGCATCATTGCCCTGATTTTGACGCTGATTATTCATTTAACCGTTTTGACCTTAAACGATTTTATGAAGGGCGGAAGTCTCTGGATTTTAATCCGTTTTATAACGGTCGGATTGTTTATAATTTTATGTTTGACCGGAGCATTGTTTATCTTCGGATTCTTTTTTCAACCCGATTTATGGACAAATCTAGTTGAATATCAAAAAGTTTCCGCAAATTTTCAGCTCTGGCAAAAAATATTTCCGGTTTCCATTCTGGTTACATTATTCGTCGTCGCTTTTGCGTGGCGCGAATTTGAAAAGCCGAATATCCGCTTTATCGGTTTGGTCACGCTGGCTTATATTTTCGGCGCAATTTTGATTTCTTTAGTTTTGGGTTGGCTCACCCGAACAGCAAATCCGCAGGACGTGGGCGCGATTCTTTCGCTCGAATTTGCGCGGCACGCAAGTGATGTCAGAGAAATCGCCGGAGATTTAGGCAGCGCGGCGCGGCGCGGTTTGAAAACAGCACTGGTAATTGATTCGTTTATTTTCGTTCCGCTTTATACGGGGTTTTTGGTGTTTTTCAGCCGTTTGCTCAGATACCGCCGAAATCATTGGCGGCTCGACGAAATTACGAACCTGAAACAGTATTTGGAAAAAAAGAAAAAAGAAATCAGCGAGCGAAGCGAACAATTGGCAATCAATAAAAATCTGCAACAATCGGGTTTTATCGAAAAATCAAAAAACTGGTTTATCGTAAATCCGCTAAATACATATTTTGATAAATTTGCCCATTTCTCGATGCTCGGGTTTCTTGCCAAACTCACTTTATTAATGATTATTGTGGCGGCTTTAGCCGATTTATTTGAAAATTATTTTTCCTACGCGGTTTTGCAAACCTCGCTTGAAAATACAAGTCAATGGATGATTGATGCGGTTCGCTGGTCGGCAACCATAAAATTCGGCTTGATCGCCGTCACGACTCTGATTTTTTCGATAATCTTTTGGCGCGGCAAAAAATGGTGGAAAATTCTTTCGGGAGTTTTGGTTTTAATTTCAATTACGGGATTTATCGGCTTGTATTGGCATCAGGCAATCGGTATTTTTATGGCGGCTCAATTACTGGTGCTGTCTATCGTCGGTTTATCTTTTATATTTTCGCCGAATAAATTTATCCGGGCATAAATAAGCATCAACGGACAACGGACAACGGACAACGGACAACGGACAATGGACAATGTCAGAAAACGGCTAATACCGTCCATCATTAGAAATTGTGCATTGGTCAGTAGCGTCGGCGTGAGCCGATGCGTTATCCCTGATGAGCTAATTGACGCAGTTGCTGACGCAACCGCTACTGACTTAATGCACAATTTCTAAAGGGAAAGCGGATAAGTAAGCTGAGTATTGAATTCACATAAATTAAATCAATTATTTACTAAAAAATAGTGAATACCTGATTTAGGATTTTCTGACATTGTCCATTGTCCATTGTCCGTTGTCCGTTGTCCATTGTCCGTTGTCCGTTGTCCGTTGATTCTCATCTTTTCCGCTGTTTCGGATCGAGATATTCGCGGAGTCCGTCGCCGAGGAAATTAAAGGCAAGCACCGTCAGCGCAATGGCAACGCCGGGGAAAAAAAGTACGTGCGGTGAATTGTATAAGATATTAATTCCGCGGGCTTCTTCGATCATCGTTCCCCACGAAGGCGCGGGCGGCGGAATTCCTAAACCTAAGAAAGAAAGCGACGCTTCGGATAAAACCGCGCCCGCCATTCCGAGCGAAGCCTGGACAATTAAAGGCTGAATTGCATTCGGCAGAATATGCGTAAAGAGCAGGCGCATATTACTTGCGCCGAGGGCGCGGGCGGCTTGAACAAAATCGTATTCGCGGATTTTCAAAACTTGTCCGCGCATCACACGCGCATACCCGACCCAGCCGATAACGCACAAAGCTAAGATCAATTTGCCCAAACCTGCGCCCAAGAATGCGACCAGAGCAATTGCCAGAAGAAGTCCCGGAAACGCCAGAAAGACGTTAAAAATATAACCCGACAGAAATTTATCAACCCAACCGCCGTAAAATCCGGCAATCGCGCCGATAAAGATTCCGATCACCGCCGAAACCACAACGACGACGATCCCGACTTGCAGGGAAATCCGCGCACCGAAAACGACCCGGGAAAATACATCCCGCCCAATCGCGTCCGTTCCAAACCAATGTTCGGCGGAAGGCGCGATATAACGCAAAGATAAATCATACGCCGTCACGTCGTGCGTAGCGATGAATGGCGCGAAAATCGCCGTTAAAATAAACACGACGGCAATGGTGATTCCGATGTAGGTTAATCTATTCATCAATTTTTAATCGGTATGACGAGCGGTAAAGAATCGGTTTAATTGTTGGTAAAGTTGCTCATTACAGTTCGCTCGTGCTGATTTTTTTATTTATCCCAATCTGATTCGCGGATCGAGCCGGCGATAAACCAGATCTGTCAGGGAATTTGCCAGAATATACGTCACGCTGATGACCAAAACGCAGCCTTGAACGAGGCGGTAATCGCGTTTGCCGATTCCTTCGTCTAACAGCAGAAGCCCTAAACCCTGCCAGTTAAAAATTTTTTCGGTAATGATCGCGCCGGCGAGCAAAACGCCGAGCTGCAAACCCAAAATCGTCACAACCGGAATCAGACCGTTTTTCAAAACGTGTTTGTAAATTACTTTTCGCTCGCTCAAACCTTTGGCACGTGCCGTTCTGACGTAATCTTCGCCGAGTTCTTCGATGACGGACGAGCGGATCATTCGCGTTAAAATCGCCGAAAGTGCCGCGCCGAGAGTTACTGCCGGAAGGACGACATCTTCGGGGTTTGCGCTTCCCGTCGGCGAAAACCAGCCCAATTTGACGGCGAAAACGTACATTAAAAATGGTCCGATGACGAATGTCGGCAGACTGATTCCCAAAAGTGCGATAAAGGACGAAAAATTATCAATCACGGTATTTTTATTTGTTCCGGCAAGCACGCCGAGCGGAATCGCAATGCCGACCGCAATCAGCAGAGCGACGACCGCGAGTTCGATGGTTGCCGGATAACGCTCCAGAATCATATCCAGAATCGGGCGGTCGGTGCGGAAAGATTTTCCCAGATCGCCCGTCAAAACTCCGCTCCAGTAATCAACATAACGATTGTCCGCGCCGTGCCACGCCACGCCTTTTTCGCCGCCAATCGAAAAGAAAAATGCGGGTTTGTCCAATCCGTGTTTTTGATTAAAAGCGGCAACTTGTTCGGGCGTTGCCTGTTCGCCTAAGATCGCCGTCGCCGGATCGCCCGGAACCAATTCGATTAAAAGAGTTACGAGCGAAACAACCGTCCAGATGACGAGCAGAAAAAGTCCGAGCTGTTTTGCGAAATTTTGAAGTTTGTATTTCATTGTCGCGCCGATTTCGTTTTTTATTGAAATGAAAAGGGAAAGCTTTTTTTAGTGAAATTATTATAAAACTTTTTGAGTCTGTTTGACGAATTCGGTAATTTTATTGTTTCGTGCCGATATGAATTGCCGCCACGCCGCCCGTCAGATTTTTGTATTCCACGTCCGAAAAACCGATTTCGAGCATCATTAATTGAAGCTCTTTTTGATTCGGAAAATTTGAAACCGAATCCGACAGATACTGATACGCGCTCTGTTCGCCGCTGAAAATGCCGCCGATCTTCGGCAGAATTTTATTAAAATAAAACTGATAGATCTGGCGAAAACCCGGAACAATCGGTTCGGAAAATTCCAGAATAACTAATTTTCCGCCTTGTTTTAAGATGCGTTTCAGTTCGATCAAACCGTCATTCCAGTTTGAAAGATTTCGCAAACCGAAGGCGATCGTGACCGCGTCGAAAACGTCGTCCGCAAAGGGAAGTTTCATCGCGTCGCCTTCGATATACGGAATCGAAAGATTTTCCGATAAAGAATTTTTTTCGGCGGCAATGGAAAGCATCGGGCGGCAAAAATCCGTGCCGATCACTTTTGCCTTTGAATGTTTCTGCAATTCGACCGATAAATCGCCCGTTCCGCAGGCAACATCCAAAACGACCGCGTTTTTATCGTTTAGAATATCTCTTAACTTTTTGCTGACCAGTTTTCGCCAGCGTTTGTCCGTATTGACCGAGAGAAAATGATTTAAAAAATCATATTTCGGTGAAATGCGCGAAAACATTTCGCGCACCTTTCGGGCGTGTTCGAGTTCGCCGGAAGTTCTTTCTTTTTGCATATAAATTAAGCACCAATGGAAAATGGAAAACGGATACAAAATTGATAATGAAAAACGGATAATGGAAAATGTCAGAAAACTCTTAACCCATTTTAATTCCGATGTGTAAAACAAGCTTTCAGAATTTTCATAATAAAACCATTCATCACTCACATTTCACCATTCACCATTTAGAATCTGTATCTAAAAACTTTTGCTTACTTGCTTAGTTCTACTTTGTCAAATTAAAAATCAGCCGCGGATGAACGCGGATGAACGCGGATTTTTCACGGATTTAAGCAATTTCATTCGATTTATCCGCGTCTATCCGCGAAAATCTGCGGCTGATTTTCTTTGATTTTAAGTTTCAAACTTAATCTGACAAAGTAGAATTAGTTATCAGTATCTTTCGGCGTTTCGGCGGTTTGCGGATTTTGGAAAAGCAAAACCGAGGCGACCGGTTCGGTTTTCAGCTTTTCGGCAACGCTTTTGACATCTTCCAATTTTACATTTTGAGCCGCTTGATAATCATTGTTAAATGAACTCAGTTTGTAGGTTTCCGCGTCAAGCCAGTGTTCGCTCAGATTTTCATTGTTAAATTTGCTCAAAAGTTCGGATTTTGCCGCGTTAAATTCTTCCGTCGAAATCGGTTCGGTAAATAAATTCGCCACCGTTTTATCCAAACCGACGGGCAAAGCAATCTGATTTCCCGATTTTTTGACAAGTCCGAGATTCCATTCATTCATTTGAAACATAATCAAACCCGGCAAAAGATGCGCTTTTCCCGCCACCGAAACTTTGCCTTTTTCACGCTTTTGCAGTCGTTTGCCGAGAATGTTTTGCAAAACTGCCGCGGCGTGAAAATTCTTGTCATTTCTCGCCAGACTGCGAATTGCAAACCGCAATTCGCTCGTATTTTCCTTATTTGCCGGGAGAATCTGGAGATTTTTTTCCGGCGCATCGGGCAGGCGGAAGGTTGCCGGAATTTTTCCGTCGGATTTTATCCAGCCGCCGAAATACCGGCGGGCGGCGCGGTAAATCAAATCCGTTTTGACATTGCCGATCACCGTAACCGTTGCGTTATCGGAAGTCAGAAATCTGTTTTTGGCAAAGATCAGATCGGCGAAATCAATTTTTTGCAGAGATTCGAGCGTTCCCATTTCCGGTCTGCCGTAGGGAAAAGTGCCGAGCAGCCGTTTTGCCACCGCTTGATCGGCAACGTAAGCCGGATCGCTTTCGAGCTGAGTCACCTTTTCGATCTGCGCTGTGCGGACGATTTCGGTTGTTTCCTTATCTATTTGAGGATTTATGACGGCGGTGGCGAGAGTTTGCAAAACGTCAAGAACTTTGTCCGAATCAGCCGTTGCATTGATCTGTATGTAATCGTAAGTGGTTGTAATGTCCAGACTTCCGCCCAAATCTTCCTCGAAAAAATCTCGCGAAGCCTGGTTCGGAAAAAGAATATTTGCCAGCAGAGCCATCGTTCCTTCCCTGTCTTGCTGGTCAAAAGCCGAGCCTTTATGAAGGCGCAGTTTGACCGACACCTTTTCCGCATTCGGCACGTTCCAGATCAGAAATCCAAGTTCGTTCAGCAGTTTTTCCTGCCGGGGCGCGGGAAATTTTGTCGTTTGCGAAAGGGAAATTCCGGCATTGATGAACAAAATCAAGGCTAGAATCGTAATCTTTTTGGAATAATTTTTGATATTCATTGTTTTTTTTTGATAAAGAATTAAAAAGTTTAACATTAGTTGCCGAATAATATAATTTTAGTTGTCATCGGAGAAATTAAATTTACTTGATTTTTTATGGATTTTACAAAATGAAAATTTTAGTTGCCCGCAGGCATCGCGTCAAACGATTGAGGCATCTATAGAAAATGTAGTAATCTTGATTTATGGTGAGTTTCAAACATTGCCTGAAGAAACTTAACATCCTGCAAAAATCAAGTTATAATTACCGACATTAGTTGAAGGCTTTAAACCAAGAAAAGAAATCTAGAGGCTAGAGATATGGGAAAAATAGTAAAATATTGTAATGCTTGCGAAGAAAGTTTTGCGGAGAAGTTTGGATTTTGTCCGATTTGCGGAGAATCTTTAACAGCATTTGAGATGAATCCGATTGAAAATGCGGTAAAAGCGGAAGAAAAAACTTCTGCCGGAGTTTCTGGTTTAAATGAAATTGAAACAGCAACTGCGGAAAGTTATTCGACCGACTCGGCATTTACAACCGATCATTTGGAGATGCCTGAAACAAACGGTTTTCACGCCGATAGCGCGGAACCATCGGCGGAAGATATTGAACTAGATTTATCGGAAGACGAAGTTGAAGAAATCGAACCGATTGCCAAGCCGAAATTTTCTGTTGCCGGAGCCGGTTCGGGTTTGGGCGGCGATGTTTCTGACGAAGCCTATCAGACGAAAATTGACTACAGCAATTATCAACCGATAGATTCCGGCGCAAAAGATTTTTACAAAAATAAAGATGCAGACGATTTTCACGTTACGGTTTTAACGGAAAAAAACGTCAAGGAACGCAACATTTTACTTCTCGGCGTAATGGTCATTATGGTTTCATTATGCTTCGGAGGCTTGATTTATTCTATTTTCAATCATCCATTATTAGTCGGTGCTATCGGCGAAGACGATTTAGGTATCTTTGTTCCGGTGGTTGATGCGGTGCCGATGACGGTCGAGGAAGAAGAAAAGAAGATTGCCGACGATAAAGATGCCGGCGGCGGCGGCGGCGGCGGGCGTGATGAGCAGACACCGACTTCGCAGGGAAGATTGGCAACTCAAACCAGAGATCCGATCATTGCGCCAACTAAAACTATTGTTCAAAAAGACTTTGATTTGAAACAGCCGATTGCTTCGACTCAGGGAGATAAAGTCGCTCCTCAAACTCCGGAACCTTACGGTGATCCTAATGGATTACTTGGAAAACTTTCTGACGGCTTAGGCACGGGCGGCGGACAAGGTTCGGGAACCGGAACGGGACAAGGTTCGGGGCGCGGAACGGGACAAGGTTCGGGAATCGGCTCGGGCAGCGGAAGCGGCATTGGTGACGGAACTGGGCGCGGAACAGGCAGCGGTAATGAAGGAAGTAAACTTCCCGTGCCTAAAAAACCTGAACCTTCGGGACCTTCATCGGCAATCAAATTTATTTCCAAACCGCAGCCGAAATATACGGATGCGGCGCGTCAAAATAATGTGCAAGGACAAGTCGTTCTGCGAATTACGTTTTTAGCCAACGGACAAATCGGAAGCATTTCTCCGGTCAGAGGCTTGGGTAATGGTTTGACGGAACAGGCCATTGCCGCGGCGCGTCAGATCAAATTTCAGCCGCGTCTGGTCAACGGTCAACCGCAATCGGTGACGATAACCGTTCAATATACATTTACTATTTACTAAAATTAAGAGCAGAGTCTTTTTTTAAAAATCGTGAGTCAATTCAAACGGCTCACGATTTTTTTTGGTTGAAATGAAGAGCTTAAACTTTGCGTTTCTTTGCGACAAACTTTGCGTCCTTTGCGTTTAGACTGCTTTTTTTAACGCAAAGGACGCAAAGTTTGTCGCAAAGAACGCTAAGATTTATCTTTACAAATGCTTTTATCAATAAAAAATCTGTCAAGGTTCAGCCTTTCAAGCCGAAGAATTTTCTGATCGAATTAACCAAACCGTTGTCGGCGGATTTTTTGCCTTTTTGTGTTACCATTTGCTGTTTATCGAGTTCGGCGCGGCGCGCTTCGATGATTTCGCTGAAACTTTTTACCAATTCGGGGTTGTTTTCAAGAATCGGTTTCAGATTGAAATGTTTTATTTCCAACACTTTTGTTTCCGAATCGGCAACGACATCAGCCGTTCTTTCTTCGCCCGTGAAAAGCCCCATTTCGCCGAAAAAATCACCTTCGATCAAACTTCCGATAACTTTTGGTTTTCCGTCTTCCTTGATTCGAATATTGACCGTTCCGCGATGAATGATAAACATTGATTTGCCTTTTTGCCCTTTTCGGACAATCGGTTCATTCGGAGCGAAAACTCTGATGGAACTCGAATCGGCAAGCGATTTGATTTCTTCTTTGCTCAAGGGAGAAAAAACCGGAATATTGCTTAAACGCTCGAAAATTTCGTCGGGATTTTCGGCAAACGCTTCGGCAGGTTGTTCCGATTGGATAAAAACGGTGCGCGTCGGAAAAGCGAAATGAATATGTTCGCGCTGGAACGCATACCAGATATGTTGGCGAATCAGCGCGTCGGTCGTATTAAATTTTGCATAATCTTCCACCCAGTATTTTACTTCCCAATCGAGACCGTCTGCCGCCAGATCGCGGATTCTGACCTGCGGACGGATTTTCGGCGAAACATTTTCGACCTGACGAACAATTTCCTGAATTATCTGAATCGTTTTTGCCGGAGAATCCGTGTAAAGCGTGTTGAAAAACACCAGCCGCGCATTCAAATTATCACGCGGCGCAACCTCGATCGCTTCTTTTCCCAACACGCTGTTGCTGATGATGAGCAGTTTGTTTTGAAACGTGCGGATTTTAACGCCGCGCCACGAAATCGTTTCGACCACGCCGATTCCTTTGTTCGGTATCGAAACGACATCGCCGATTTGAAAAGGCTGATCTGCCTGTATCGCAAAACCCGCAAAAAGATTTCCCAGAGTGTCCTGCAATGCCAGACCGATGACCACGCCGATAATCGTCGAAGTCGTAAAAATTGCGCCGAGATCAATATTCGGATATTGAGTTTTGAAGATTATAAAAAAGGAAACGATGTAAATAATAATATTTACGATGCTGCTGATTAAGCCTGAAAGTTCGTAAGATCCGGCACTTTTCAAAGCCGTACTGAAAATTAAAGCATTAAGAAAGCGAATGATTATCAAAACCAGACCGAACCAGAGCAATATCTTTAAAACGTTAAAGAAGTTGGTCAAAATGCTCAAAGCAAATTCCATTTGCTTTGAGGCTTCGGTTTGAGATTCGTTTGCCGTTTCAAAAAACGCAACAACTGATGAAGCTATCGTCGGTTCGATAAATCGCAGAAAAATCAAAGCCGCAATGATTATTACGGAAAAACTCAGGACAATAAAGGTTTGCTTTCTAAATTCGTTTGAATCCATATTGATTTTTCAAAATGCGATTATAAAAGAAATAATCAAAACTAAAAAGCTAATATCCGACAATTGAAGTAATTATTAAAAGAACCGAAAGAAAAGAGACGATAATCGTCATTGTCCAAGCCAGAATTTTAAACGGCAGACTGTTCTTATATTCGCCCATAATTTCGGCATTGCTCGAAAGCAGAACAACGGCAACGAGAATAACCGGAAGCAGTAAACCATTGATTGATTGCGTAAAAATAAGCAGTTTGATTTGCGGAATTCCCGGAATTAAAGCAACGGTTGCACCGATTACGATGAGCGTTGTAAAAATGCCGAGAAAAATCGGAGCTTCGCGGAATGTGTGCGACAGACCTTTTTCAAAGCCGAGAGCTTCGCTCAGGGAATACGCGGTCGCAATCGGCAGAACGCCCATTGCCAGCATTGACGCGCCGAAAAGCCCGACGGCAAACAGGTATTTCGCATATTGCCCGACCGCCGGTTCGAGCGCAAGTGCGGCATCGGCGGCATTTTCGAGTTTTATTCCTTGCTGGTGAAGCGTGGCGGCAGTTGAAATGACAATAAAGGCGGCGATCAAATTGGCGAATAAAACCCCGATAAAAGCATCGGCTCGCGCGACCGGGTAATCTTCCTTATCCATTCCTTTTTCAACGACTGAAGATTGGACATAAACCTGCATAAACGGCGTAATGGTCGTTCCGATCAGCGCCATAACGGTAAATAAATAACCCGTTTCAAATGATAATTCCGGTGCGATCACTTGTCTTCCGACTTCGTTCCAATCCGGTTTTGCCAGAAATGCGGAAACAATGTAAGTCAAAAAAATCAAAGACATCAGCAGAAAAACCTGTTCGACGCGTTTCGGAGTTCCTTTGACGACCAGCCACCAGACGACGACCGCCGTGATCGGAATGGTGATATAGCGCGACACGCCGAAAATCTCCGAAGCCTGCGCGATGCCGATAAATTCGGCGATGATAATTCCGGTATTGGCAATCAAAAGTGAAAGCATAACAAGTGCCGTCCAGCGCACACCGAAATTTTCGCGGATCAAATCCGCCAAGCCTTGCCCCGTAACCACGCCCATCCGAACGCACATTTCCTGCGCGACCATAAAACAGATGGTCATCGGGATAAATGTCCAGAGAAGTGTGTAGCCGTATTCGGCTCCGGCGGAAGAATACGTGGCGATTCCGCTGGCTTCGTTGCCGGAATTAGCGGCAATCAAGCCCGGACCGAGAATTGCGAGATATGTGAAATAGCGGTATTCATACAGACTTCGGCGGATTCGCGCGGGAAAACGCTTGAGGTTTTGCACAGATTTTTTTATCGAAAACCCTTTTGATTTCATTAAAACTACCGCCGTCGTCGTTCATTATTAACTCCGAAAATATTACATTTACAAGGTTTAGAATATAACGCGATTGGTATAAAGTTGAAAGCAGAGCTATTAAGAAAAATAATTGGAAAATATTATAATTAGATCGGAGTGTCCGTTTAGCACGCGGTCTTCAAAATACCCTTTCTACTTAGAAACTATGCCATAAGTCAGTAGCGTCGGCTCACGCCGACGCTACTGACTTGCTTTCTGATTTACTTAACCAACGCTGTATCTTTAGTCGGATTGCCCTGTAATTATAAAAGCATTTTACTTAAACAATAAGCTTTCAACTTATTAAAATCTCTTATAAAAAAAAACTCGAAATGAAATCGCTTAATAAAAATAGCACTTGCTTGAGTTTTTTTTCACATCCTCTTAAACTCAAGTTAAAGAATTAACAATGATATATCTAAAAAAACAAAGGGATGGGCGAAAATATGACACATAATTTATTTAATACACGACAGACTTTTAAAACCGGAACCGGCGAAGACGGCATATTTTATTCATTGCCGCAGCTTGAAAAAGAAGGAATTGCTAAAATTTCGGGTTTGCCGATCTCGATTCGCATCGTGCTTGAATCGGTTTTGAGAAATTTTGACGAGGGCAAGAAAATCAGCGAAAAAGATGTCGAAAAATTTTCGAATTGGGGCGCTAATGCCGACCGCACGGACGAAGTCCCGTTTGTCGTCGCTCGCGTGATTTTGCAGGATTTTACGGGCGTTCCGCTGCTCGTGGATTTGGCAGCGATGCGTTCGGCGGTCAAACGTCTGGGCAAAAATACGGATGTCATCGAACCGCTCGTTCCGGTTGATCTGGTGATTGACCATTCCGTACAGGTTGATTACGCGGGCAGTGAACAGGCGTATCAGCGCAATATGGAGATGGAATTCCGGCGCAACGAACAACGATATAAATTCTTAAAATGGGGAACACAGGCGTTTAACGGTTTTCGCGTCGTGCCGCCCGGAATCGGAATCGTCCATCAGGTAAATCTCGAATATCTGGCAAAAGGCGTTTTCGAGCGTGAAGGTGTTTATTTTCCGGATACTTTAGTCGGAACAGATTCGCACACGACGATGATCAACGGACTCGGAATTGTCGGTTGGGGCGTCGGCGGAATCGAAGCCGAAGCCGGAATGCTCGGTCAGCCCGTCTATATTTTAACGCCGGATGTCGTCGGCGTACATTTGTCGGGAACGCTTGCCGAAGGCGCGACCGCGACCGATCTGGTTTTGCGCGTAACTGAAATGCTTCGTGAGGCAAAGGTCGTCGGCAAATTTGTCGAATTTCACGGCGAAGGCGCACGCGCGCTTGCCGCAACCGACCGCGCGACGATTGCGAATATGGCTCCGGAATACGGCGCAACGATGGGATTTTTCGGCGTTGACGAAAAAACGCTCGATTATTACAGAGCGACCGGCAGAAGCGAAGAACACATCGAAACAATCAAAAATTATTACACCGCACAGGAAATGTTCGGAATTCCGCTCAAGGGTGAAGTCGAATATACCAATGTTATCGAACTCGATCTGGGCTCGATTGTGCCGTCGGTTGCCGGACCAAAACGCCCGCAAGACCGCATCGAATTGCAGAATCTGAAAAGCAAATTCGAAGAATTATTTATAGCTCCGGTGGCGGAAAGCGGTTTCGGTAAAACCAAAGAAGATCTGGAAAGAAAATTCGGCGTAACCATCGGTGCGCCTAATTCCGAAATTGCCGTCGGCGGCGGTTCGCAAAGCACTTCGGGAACTGCGCTCCCGGTTATAAACAACGTTAGCAGGGAAAATACGAACACCTGGACCGAATCCGAGATGGTCAATAATCGCCCGACTCCCAACCGTGTGGAAAACCCTTCGGAAAATCAGGGTGACGGACCGACATCGGCGGCAATCGGACACGGCGACGTTTTGATCGCCGCGATCACGTCCTGCACGAATACGTCCAATCCGAGCGTCATGATCGCCGCCGGAATCGTCGCTAAAAGAGCGGTTGAAAAAGGCTTGAAAGTTCCGGCTTATGTCAAAACTTCGCTGGCACCGGGTTCGCGGGTCGTGACGGATTATTTGGAAAAAACGGGTTTACAGCCCTTTTTGAACAAAATCGGGTTTGATCTGGTCGGTTACGGCTGCACGACCTGTATCGGAAATTCCGGTCCGCTCGATCCCTCGATTGAAGATGCGATTGTTGAAAATGATCTGATCGCCGCTTCGGTCTTGTCGGGAAATCGCAATTTTGAAGCGCGTGTTCATCAGAATATCAAAGCTAACTTTTTGATGTCGCCGCCGCTGGTTGTCGCCTTTGCCCTTGCCGGAAGCGTTACCATAGATTTAGCAACGGAACCGATCGGGCAGGATGAGAGCGGCAACGATGTTTATTTGAAAGACATTTGGGCGAGTCTGGAAGATGTTAAGGAAGTGATGCAAACCGCGCTTAATCCTGAAATGTTCAAAAACCTCTACAGTGATTTTGCCGAACAGAATCCGCTCTGGAACGAAATTCCTTCAACCGTCGGAAATGTTTATGAATGGGACGAAAATTCGACCTACATTCAAGAACCGCCGTATTTTGAGGGCTTTACGATGAACGCCGGAAAATTTTCAAATATTAAAAATGCACGACCCTTGGCAATTTTCGGAAATTCCGTAACGACCGATCATATTTCTCCGGCAGGCGCGATCAAACCGAGTTCGCCCGCCGGTTTATATTTGCAGGAAAAAGGTGTCGAGCCGAAGGATTTTAACTCTTACGGTTCGCGGCGCGGAAACGACCGCGTGATGCTTCGCGGCACTTTTGCCAATGTTCGCATCAAAAATCTGATGGTTTCGCCCAAAGAAGGCGGTTTTACGGTTTTTCAACCCGAAGGCGAAGAATTGACGATATATGATGCCGCACTGAAATATAAGAAGAAAAACACGCCGCTTGTAATTATTACCGGACAAGAATACGGTACGGGAAGTTCGCGCGATTGGGCGGCAAAAGGGACTGCTCTGATGGGCGTAAAAGCTGTAGTTGCGGAAAGTTACGAGCGAATTCACCGCTCGAATCTGATCGGAATGGGCGTGCTGCCGCTGCAATTTAAAGACGGTGAATCGGCGCAAACTTATAATCTCGACGGAACGGAAACTTTTGATATTTCCGGTTTGGAAGAAACTGAGGTCGCGCCGCGTCAGAATGTGACGATGATAATTAACCGCTTGAGCGGCGAATCGGAAGAAGTGCAATTGACTCTGAGAATTGATACGCCGATTGAGGTCGAATATTACAAACACGGCGGAATTCTGCCGTATGTTTTAAGAGAACTTCTCGCCGGACAATAAAAACAAAAAAAGGTCGGAAAAAACTGCAGATTTTCCGACCTTTAATATTTTAAATTTTTTTATATTATTCTAAACTTAATAAACTGATCCGGCTCTCGCGCTATATGTTTGCGGTCGGGCTTCCAATTCAAAAAATCTAACGGGCATCGCGCCGTTTACTCTTGCTTTTTCCTTCCGCATTTCATACCATTTATCACAATTTGAACAATGATAAGACTTCATCGAAAAATCATCTGTTTGAAAATCAATTTCTAAATCGTTATTGCAGTGCCAACATTTCATAGACATAAAACCCTCCTTTTGTGTTTTAAGTATTTTAACACAAGTCAACCATCAAAAAGCAAGCATTTTTTTTTCATAATTCCATAAATAAAGGATAAAACTCATTAAGTTATCCAAACTCAATCATTTAAAAGATAAGAAAATTTTATGAAAATTAAGGAATTATATAAATCCGCAGTCAGAAACACATTTTACAAGTCCGATTTATAAATTTATTAATGAACTAAAAAATACAAAATCACGTAAGAGATTACTTGAAATTGTCCGGGATTCTTAAATTTTTATGTTAGAAGCAATCAATCTTTATAAAACTTATCACAGCGAAAATGTGGAATACGAGGTTTTGAAAAACATCAATCTGCAAATTAAGCAGGGCGAATGCGTGGCGATTATCGGGAAATCCGGCAGCGGGAAATCAACCTTGATGCACCTTTTGGCGTGTCTCGATATTCCGACTTCGGGCAGCGTTTTGTTTGAAAATGAAGATTTTTCCGTTTTGAACGAAAAGCAAAAGGATTCTTTGAGAAATCATAAATTCGGTTTTGTCTTTCAGCAATTCTTTTTGAACGGGCGCGAAACGGTGTTTGAGAACGTCGTTTTGCCGATGAGAATTCGCGGCGCCGAGCAATATGATTTGACGAAGGACGCGATGGACGCGCTCGAAGCGGTCGGTTTGAAGGACAAGGACGAAAAGCGTGCCAAAGACCTCTCGGGCGGCGAGAAACAGCGTGTCTGCATTGCGCGGGCGCTGGTCGGACGACCGCAGGTGATCTTTGCCGATGAGCCGACGGGGAATCTCGATTCGAATACGAGCGAATCAATCGAAAAAATGCTTTTTAAATTAAACAAAGAAAAGGGAATTACGCTGATCGTCGTAACTCACGATGAAGATCTGGCAGGAAAATGCGAGCGGATCATCGAATTAAAGGATGGAGAAATTATTTCCGAAAAATAAATTATTATGAAATTTTGGGATTTGATCAAAATAGCCAACCGCAATCTTTTTCGGAGCAAACTCCGCACGTTTTTAACCGTTATGGCAATCTTTGTCGGTTCATTTACGCTGACTCTGACCAACGGTTTAGGCGACGGTTTGCGCGATTATATCGAAAAACAGGTAAAAAATATCGAGGGAAATCAGGTCGTTTTTGTCAGCAAACAAATTCCTCAGCCTGATGAAAACGGCGAAGACCCGGAAGCTCCGGTCGAATATAAAGACACCGAACGGGATGAACAAGGAAACACGTTTGATCCGAATTCATTTTTGATTTCCGCTGTGCAGATGGAAAATCTGGCGAAGGAATTTCCCGAAGTCGAAAGCGCAACGCCGTCTTATCGAATGAATCCCGAATATATCACGCTGGGTGAAACGAAAAAATACAAAGTCGCGCTCGGAATGCTTTCGCGGGGGATCGAGCAAAAGACTGAAGCCGGAAAAACGATTGACGGCGAAAATCAAATTATGCTACCGCTTTCTCTGGCAAAAGGATTAAGTGAAAATATCAATCAATTGATCGGCAAAAATGCGACGATCGCTTATAAAACCGGGCAAACGGGCGAGATCAAAAAAGTTTCACTGCAAATTGTCGGTATTTCGACCAAAGGTTTTATGGCAAATTATAATTCTTTTGTTGATGCCAAAACCGCGAAAAGGATTTATGAAGATCAGAATAAAGATACCGAAAATTACAACAAATTTTCCGGTTACACTTTTCTGCTCAATACCAAAGACGAAAAAAGAATTACCGAAATTAAAAAGACTCTGGAAGAAAAAGGCTTCGAAGCGATGACTTTTACCGACATCAAAAAACGTACTTATGATGCCATCGGTATTTTGCAGATCGGTTTGAATTTTTTCGCTCTTATTGCGCTTCTCGCGGCTTCATTCGGGATTATCAATACTCTGGTCATCGCCGTTTTGGAAAGAACAAAAGAAATCGGTTTGCAGAAAGCCCTCGGAATGAGCCGCGGCAAGGTCTTTTTGCTCTTTAGTTTCGAATCAATTCTGATCGGATTCTGGGGCGCGGTTCTCGGCATCGGTGCTGGAATTGTTATCGGAATTATCGCCAACACATTTCTTGCCCAAACTTATCTTTCATCTTTTGAAGGCTACAGCTTATTTGTTTTCACGCCTGTGGCGATAATTTTCGTGACTTTGCTGATTTGCATAATCGCATTTTTAGCCGGAGTTCTGCCGGCGTTTCGCGCCAGCCGGCTAAACCCGATCGAGGCTTTGCGGTATGAGTAAATTAAGCATCAATGGAAAATTAAAAACGGAAAATGGAAAATGTAAGAAACTCCCTAAATTACTTTGAATCTTTGCTCGAACTGCTTAATAGTCCGTAAACTAAATTTTCAAGTGTTTGGAGTCCTGCCTTTAGGCGGCTTTTTCCGCCGCGCTTCGCTGGCGGATGCCGCGTAAACGCGGAACTCCAAACTTTTTTCAAACGCCTTAAAACTTAATTTACAGACTAGTAAGCAAGTAAGCAAAAGTAAAGAGGTATTATGAAAATCCTGCAAACTCGAAGTAATTTATAGATTCAACAAGAGTTTGGAAATTTTCTGACATTTTCCATTTTCCGTTTTTCATTTTCCATTGAGGCTTAGTTTGATTTCACACACATAATCGTGGCAAGCATCGCGGCGATTTGTTTGATTTCTTTTTTCTTTACGGCGAAAACATCGCCGCGCACGACGATCAGATTTTTTCCGGCTTTGATGACTCTGCCTTCGGCTTTGAAAAAATCGCCGACGGCGGGCGACAATAAATTTACTTTAAATTCGACGCTTAAAACGCTCGAATCCTGCGGCATCAGCGAAAAAGCCGCATAACCGCACGCGCTGTCGGCGATTGTCGTAATTATTCCGGCGTGAATAAAGCCGTTTTGCTGGGTTAAATCAGAGCGAAAGGGAAGTTTTATATCAACTTTTCCGGGTTCGACTTTGGTCAGTTCCGCTCCGATCAGCCTCATTACCGCTTGTTTTGAAAAGGATTTATAAACTTTTTCGATAAAATCCCGGTCTTTCGGCTCGAATTTCATTTCTGTCCAAATGTCGTTTTATAGAGTTCGATGGCTTCAATAATAATTTCGTAAGCCTTTTCGCGTCCGTAAAATTGTTCGACGACGACTTCCTTATGTTCCAGATTTTTGTAATCCTCAAAAAACGTCTGCATTTCGAGTGTCGTATGCGGCGGAAGTTCGGAAATGTCGTTGCGGTAGCTGACGGAAATATCATTGGCGGCAACGGCGATGATTTTATCGTCCACTTCGCCCGAATCAACCATTCGCATTACGCCGATGACTTTGGCGTCAATCAGACACATTTTCGGAATCTCGATCGAAGAAAAAACGAGAATATCGAGTGGATCATTATCGTCGCAAAAGGTTTGCGGAATAAAACCGTAATTTGCCGGATAGTGAACCGATGAATAAAGCACGCGGTCTAAGCGAATCAAACCGCTTTCTTTATCTAATTCGAATTTACCTTTACTGCCCTTACTGATTTCGATGATCGAATTTACGATTTCGGGAGATTTTTTACCGTAATGAATGTCGTGCCATGGATTCATAATTTAGAAGATTAACGTAATAGACCGACAATTGAAAAGATGATTATTAAAAATATAATAATCACGATAACCAGACAGCCGATCTTGAGCCAGCTATACGGTCTTTCGCCCTGAACTTCGCCGGTTTTTCCGTTGATGACGATTTGATAAACCTTATTATTAAAGCGATACGCACCGGCATAAACCGGAACGAGCAGATGTTTGAAGGTAATACCTGAATAGTTCGTGTCCATCGAATCAATGCGCTGACGGTCGCCGCCGATCGAGCTGTGAACATCGCCGCGAATCACGCCTTCGGCAATTTGTTTGAATCTTTCAAAACCTTCTTCGAGCGAAACCTGATAAACCTGCGCTTTATGTCCCGAAAGATAAGCCGGTTCGTAAGAAACGAGTGCGCTGAAATCCCAATTAAGGCGTTCGAGATATTTCGGCAAAACCGATTTTGTCGCCGGAACTGCCACATCGTCAAAATGTCTTGCCGTTTCGCCCGAAGCGCGATACCAATTTGTTTCCGTGCGCGTTCTGACCTGCTGTTTTCCCTGGGAATCTGTGTAATTTTCCCTGACTTGATAATCTTCGCCGCGCTGACCCGTATAATATGTTTGCGAATCCGCATCAAAAGTCCAATACGGCAAATAGATGCTTTCGGCTTTATCGTGCTGCGCCATCGTTTTCAGTTCGCTCGGCGCAAACCAGCGCGAACTCGTCCACGCTTTTAAGTTGCTTATCGCTTGCGGAGATGTGATCGCAAACGGAATAACGCTTTCCGGCGCAACTAACGGATCAGAAGATTTCGGTTGAGCGACGAGTTTTGCCGCGCAAAAATCGCATTGTTTGGCGGATTCGGGCGGAATAAAAACCACGGTCGCGCCGCAGCTGTCGCACGAAACCTGCATCGCATCTATTGCCATCGGCTGCAATCTCTGATTTTCGGGACGCAGCGCACTATAAAAATCGCGCTCGACGATTTTTTCGACATTAGATTCAATCGTCTGCGAAGTGGCGCAATACGGACACGCCAATTTGCCGATCTTCGGATCGAAGACCATATTTGCGCCGCAGTTCTGACACAAATGCCGTTTGATATTTTCTTTTTGAATTTCGGGGTTTTCCTGCATAGTTTTTGTCAATCAGTAAAGCGAGCAGGTTTGAAAAAGTTCTACTTGAATCAGAATAAAGGGACTCGCTACCACTCGCTATACTGATTTTTTTTATAAAAAGTTTTTAACCTTAAAAATTATCAAAACACCACATAAACAAGTAGTTTTTTACGGCAAAAAAGAACCTTTGCCGTCTCTGCCGATTCGCATATTGACGAGCCAATCGAGCCAGCGGTATTTCAAAGACTTCGGCGCGAGATATTCGGTTATTCCGAGAGTTTTTCGCGGTTTTCCGTCGCGCAAAGTCAGAGTCATTTCGCTCAAAAATCTGAGATAAAAGAAACTCGAATCAATGATTTGCTGGTTTTTTATCCGCAGACGAACATCGTCTTCGGTCAAAACCGTCTGGCGCGTTGCATATTTTAAGCCGAATTTGTCGCGTTTAAAGTTTGTTTCTTCATAAACCGCATCGCTTTCTTTCAAAATACCGTCGCGGATCGTAAATAGTTTGTTTATCGGGTTTTCATTAACTTCTTGATAGCGGTAGAAAACTGCCGTCGAATCGAAAAAATGGGCGCGTCCCCATTGCCAATCGCAAACCGTTTCGGGCAGCCAACGGTTGTCGGAATTGTGATCGTGATAACCCGTACCGCGAAAATGTATGACATCCAGATTTACGCCTTTTTCGTTGGAAACCGTGATTCTGCCCGTTACGTCCGAACGCGAAACGACCAAATTCCAGATATGCGCGTCATCTTTGTTGATTTTTTTGTCAGGCAGAAAATCGGATTCAATCGAAAGCCATTCAAAATGCGCTTCGATATGCCGGTTTTTGCTGAGTTTGGCATTAATCGCCACAAAATATCCCGAACCATACGGCGCGGATTGATAATTAAATGAACTGTTTCCGATGCTGCACGAAGGCGAATCTTGTCCGGCAGAAAATTCCTTTGAATCGTATTCGTTGACGGCGCGATAGACGGGTTTGCCGTCGCGGTAATAACAAAAAGCAATCGCCGGGAATCTTTTATGTGAAGATGTTCCGTTTTGATTTTTCCGGTTGGACGCGTTATATCGCGGCGAAAATATGAAATTATCGAGAAAAATTATGACAACCGCGTCGCGCCCGTCTTCGCTCAAAGCGTCGAAATACCACCATTCAAAAGCCTTTGAATCGGTTTTCGGTTTCCACACATCGAGCGCAATACTCGATGTGTAGGAAAATTTTTCCTTTGAAACTTTTTGCGTTGCCGTTGACATTTTTTTTTACTGGGGAAATTATTGTTTTATCTGTGCTTTAGCATCTCAAAAATTAAAAAATTTGGCAAACTTTTAGCGAAAAATTGAATCTTTATCAACGGTGTTACGCTCTCTCCAATAAAAGTTCAGTTTACAAAATAGGAGAAAAAATGAAAAAAGGAACAAAAGCGTTTTTAATCGGTTTGGTTTTGATGGTCAGTTTATTAGCGGCGGCGTGTCCGAAACGCACAACCATTGCCGACATCGAAGCAAATCCATCGAGGTTTTACGATAAAGAAGTCGGAATTGCGGGAACTGTTCAGACGAGTTACGGCGGTTCGATCCCGATTTTGAATCAGAGCGGCGGAATCTACAAAGTTGACGACGGCACGGGTTCGATCTGGGTTTTAACCAAAAGAAGCGTCCCGTCAAAAGGCGCGCAACTCGGGATCAAAGGAAAAATTCAAAACGGAATCAGTTACAACGGCAAAAATTACGGACTGGTTTTAGTCGAAGACGACCGCAAGTTTGCGAAAAAGTAAATTTAATAAGTAAAACATTCTTATTTGATGCCCGTCAGATATTTAGACATGGTGAAAAAGTGAAAGTGTGAAAAAGTGAAAAAGTTCATTTTTGTCTGATGAACAAACCTTTTTCGGTAAAAGCCGGTTATTTTTCAAAAAAATCGAAGATCGAAAGTATTAAAAACTTTTTCACATTTTCACTTTTAAACTTTTTCACCAATCCTCAAAGACCTAATCATTTACAAACATTCTTAATATCAGGATGACAATAAACGGGCGGCAAGTTAAAATCTTGTCGCTCTTTTTTTTATGAAAACATTAATAAATATATTTGACGCGCAATTTAAGAAACTGCACGAAAGATCGGAAGAATTAGTAAAAAAAATTTCGCCGGACAAACTTTTTTGGAAGCCGGATGAGATGAAGGAAATTTACACGATGTTCTCATTCGGTGAATTTATTTTGCGAAGCGCGGGCGCGGTCGAGCAGACTTTCGGCGGAATCACCGTCAAACTCTGGGATGATCCGTTTGAATGGAGTTTGCCGGAAGAACTTTCGACGAGCGGGAAGATTCTCGATTATTTACGGGAAGTCGAACAAACAAGGCAGAATGGGTTTGGTTATTTTATTTCAGATAAAGATTTGTACAAGGAAATTCCCGCGCCGGAAAAACTCACGACAATTGCGGAACTTTTAATCGAAACAATTGCTCGCGCCGAACATTTTCAAGGTCGCGCTTTTGCGGTTTTTCAAACGTTTTCCGGTAAAAAATCGGTTAGCTGAAAAGAAAACTTGATTTTGAACGAACTCTCGGTAATAGTTTAACGTAGGGTTTTTATGACAACGCGTTATCAATAGATTGTCACAAGTTCTATAGAATTTAACTTTTTTAGGAGAAAAAAAATGTTTTGTCCGCGTTGTGGTCAAGAGCAGGCATTTGGGGATTTGAGATTTTGTTCGCGCTGCGGTTTGCCGTTGGGAATTATTTCGGAAGTGTTGGCAAACGGCGGAACGCTGCCGCAATTGCTCGAATTGGGTGATAAGTCTTTTTTCTCGCGGCGCAACGGCGTTATATTCAGCCTCTTCTGGTTTATCTTTTTCGTGTTGATTCTAACGCCGTTCTGGGGAATTATGGATGTCGAAGAATTGGCGGGAATGTCTGCAATAATCGGTATTTTCGGCGGTTTGATGATTTTACTTTTTTCCGTTTTAGTCTTAAAACCTGCTAAAAAAGAACTGCCGGCATATTTTCAGAACGCAAACATTGGAAATGCAAATATCAACAATCCGGCTCATTTGCACGGAAATCAGGCACAAAATGCTCTGCCGCCGCAGCAAACACAAACAGCCCAGGAATATGTTTCTCCGGTCAGCAACTGGAAAGCCCCAGACACCGGCGAACTCGTCCGACCGAGCGTGACGGAAGGCACGACAAAACTTTTGAAAAAAGAAGAATAAAGTTTAAAAGTGAAAAAGTTTAAAAAGTGAAAAAGTTTTTTTAGCTCTTTCATTTTAAGGGTTTAGTTGAAAAAAAATCACATTCATCAAATATGGAGTAACTTCTAAACTTTTTCACTTTAAGAAAACTATGTATTGTCCGAATTGCAGTCAGGAACAAATTTCTAAAGAAACAAAATTTTGCTCGCGGTGCGGCTTTTTGATGACGGGCGTGATTGCTTTAATTGATAACGGCGGAGCGTTAGTTCAGAATTCCGAATTAAAAAAATCGGCGGATGGCAATGATCGAACCAGAGGTTTGAAACAAGGTTTATTTATTTTTTTACTGACTTTTCTGGTTGTTCCGATCATTTCCATTTTGACAATCGCTGCCGAAGCCGAGCCGTTTCTGGTCGTTATTTCCGCTATTCTATTAGGAGTCGGCGGACTTTTGCGAATGGCTTACGCCATGCTTTTTGAATCGAATGAAGGCGCAACGGCGGAAAGCCCGCATTCGGGAAAAGTTATCGAATCGGCGCAGAATTTGATCGGAAAAAAGAAAACGGAAAAGGCTCTGCCGCCGCAACAGACGATTCCGGTGGAAACTTATATTCCTCCGACGCAGGGAAATTGGCGCGATACGAACGATTTGGTCGAAGGAAGCGTGACCGATGAAACCACGAAATTATTAAACAAGGATATTTAGATTTTTATTGAAATTATTGGAGATTATTTTTTATGTTCTGTCCTACTTGCGGCTTACAACAAGCCAATGAAGCATCGAGTTTTTGTTCGCGCTGCGGGTTTTTATTAACCGGAGTCAATCAAGTTATTTCAAACGGCGGAAGTTTGCCGCAAAATTTTTACAGTCAGCCGACTTTTACGAACAATTTCGTGTCTGTTCGCAAAAAAGGCTTAAAACAAGGCGGGAAAATGATTCTGGCGGGTTTGATTTTAGTTCCGGTTTTTGGAATTCTTTCGGAGATGTTCGGAGTTTTCGGAGTATTTGCCGGGCTTACCGCACTTGTTGCTTTCTGGGGCGGATTTTTGCGAATGATTTACGCTCTTGTTTTTGAAGGAAACGAAACAGAAATGCTCGAAGAAAAAATCGTCAAATTTTATCGAAGGAATTTCAAAAAACAAAAAACGCCCGAACAACTGCCGCCAGCGAATATCGGTTTTACGGATTTTTCCAACGGACAGCAAGGAATGTGGCGCGAAACCGCAGATATTAATCGGGAAAATTAATTGAGGTCAGAACCATCTGCGGTAGCGGATGGTTGAAGTTTAATTTTTCAAACTCTAAAACAGTAAGTTAAACCGTCCGCTACCGCAGACGGTTCTGACCTATTTTGAAATCTAATTTCCCTTTGTTCCGGAAAAATCGTAACTGACATATAAACTCAAAGCATTTTCCTTGATTTCCGCCCGCACGTCTTTGACCTGTGCGTTTAAAGTTCCGTCCGTTGCGGCAATCGGCACGCTTAGAGCGATCTGTTTGCCGCGCAGAATCGTGATCGGATTGACGCGGTTGTTCAGAGTCGTCTGGACGAGCGGCGTAACAAGTCCGCCGGCAATCGGCGAAACGCCGTCGAGATTTACCGTCTCAACCTCGATTTCGCCGAAAACATCCTGGTTTGTCTGGTCATATCGCAGTTTTAAATTCGCCTGCGCCCAACCCGCAAATTGCAAACATTGTCCGAAAACCGCGTAACTTCCGCGAAAGGCAAGCGGCGCATTGATCTTACCGTTTTCCAGACGAACTCCGGTTTTTACGCCGCTGCCTTCCGGCAGAAGCGTGATGTTCCCGTCGCACGCATTATCCTGCAAAAATGCGATTTTTTCAGGTTTGATCGCGGAATCTAAATTATTTTGTCCGGTCAGATTCAAAGGAAATGCGGGCGCGTTCATCTGCGAAAAAATCGTTCCCAAAATCGTATCGAAAAACTGCTGATTTAAAACAACGGTCGCCGTTCCGGTCGGCAAGCCGTTTGGATCCGGAGCTTGAATCGGCTGACCGGGAAGCTGTGCGGCACGCGGTGCGCCGCTGAAAAAATAAAAAATCAAACCGCCGCCGACTAATAAGCCGAAAACCACGCCGAAAATAAATGTCAAAATTTTGCTCATTATAATCTTCCTTGTAAATTTACGGAGTCGGCGTAGTCGCCGGAGTTTGATTCGGCTGCATAGATTTCATTAACTGACCGATAATTGCCGCCGCCGCACTAAATAAAGTGTTCATCTGTTGGCGTATCTCTTCCGGTTGAACTTCCTTGTAATCCGTCGGTCTGTCAAAGAGCGTCGGCTCGGCGGTTTCTCGAATGTTATTGATTTCGGTGATAAATTTCAAACCGCTGATGCCTTGCACATTCGTCGAATTGGAACTTGCATCTGTTACCGAACGCAGCGGCAAACCCGTTGCTTTATCAACTAAAACAAAAGATTCGGTCGTAACTTCTCCGGCTTTGGTCTGCGTGTCGGTCGTTGCACCGTAGCGATATTTTACCGCATCGCGCCCGTCAATCTTTTCCTCGCCGACCATTTCAACGCCTTTCAAATTTTTCACCTGATTGACGATCTGTTCCGGCATCATCAGATTTCTGACATCAAAACCTAATGATTCCTTATTTAATTCGGCAATTTGTTTGCGGTTCGGCGAAAATAAGTATTGTTTGCCGTCTTTTGTCAGATAAACAAACTTCTCACCGCCAGCAAAAGCAAATTCCATTCTTCTGTCAGCACCATTTCGCGCAACTTCAGCTTTCAGGGGCGGAGTCGCGCCGGCATTCGAACCGCTCGTTTCAAACTTTAATGTAACAGTCGCCTGATATTGGTCGGGTTCGTTTGTATCAATTACGGACATCGTATTTGTATTCATTGAATTCGTGTTGGTATTCACGTTCGTATTCAGATTCGTGTTCGTATTTGCATTGCTTAAATTCGTATTTGTATTATTTACAACAGGTTGGCAAGCCGTTGCAAACAGGGCAAAAGCCAATCCGACGATTAATAAGATACTTTTTTGATTGAAAATTTTCATTTTTTTTGTTCTCCTTTTTTTTGTAAAAAACTCAAGTAAAAGTTTCTTTGCAAATTTAATACCCAATCGCTGCGCCGTCGCTTCGCGAATCAATCGCGCCGAGCCTGACATTTGTTCCGGCTTCGATGGCGATTCCGGTCGCCGATGCCAAACCTCCGGCGGAAGGATTGAATTTATGTCCCATTTTTTCCAGAATATTTCTCGTATCGGAAACTAAACCGAACGGCTCGTGATAGATTTGATCGGGAAACCATTGATGATGAATGCGGGGCGCGTCGAGAGCTTCCTGAATATTCATATCGTGGTCAATCAAATTGATCGTCGCCTGCAAAACTGCCGAAATAATGCGCGGTCCGCCGCGTGCGCCGATGGCAAACCAGACCGTTCCGTCTTTTCGCAAAACAATCGTCGGAGTCATCGAAGAAAGCGGACGTTTTTTCGGTTCGACCTTGTTTCGCTCACCCTGAATCAAGCCGAAAAGATTCGGTTTCCCGGGCTGCGCCGCAAAATCGTCCATCTCATCATTGAGCAAAACTCCCGTTCCTTTCGCCGTAACTCGCGAACCGTATAAATCATTGATCGTATAAGTATTTGAAACGACGTTTCCGTCCGCATCAACAACCGAAAAATGTGTTGTGTCCATTGATTCCTTACCAACCGGTTCGCCGTTACGGATCTCCTGACTGGTCGAGGCTTTTTCCAAATTTATCGTTTTGTTGCGGGCGTTGGCGTAGGATTTTTCCATCAGCGGTTTTGCCGGAACATCCGCAAAATCGGGATCAGCCATATATTCGGCGCGGTCGGCAAAAGCGCGGCGCATCGCTTCGGTCAGAACGTGATATTTTTCCGCCGATGCCCAACCCATTTGGCGGATGTCGTGATTTTCCAGCATATTCAAAACCTGAATCAGAACGATTCCGCCCGAAGACGGCGGCGGCATCGAGATAATTTCGTGTCCGCGATAGGTGCCGCGTACCGGAACTCTTTCTTTGACGACATAATTTTTCAAATCTTCCAGCGTGATCAAACCGTTATTTGCCTTCATATCGTCGGCGATCAACTGTGCGGTTTTGCCTTCATAGAAACCTTTTGCACCGTCTTTTTGAATTCGCGCCAGCGTTTGGGCAAGATCGGGTTGTTTGAAAAGATCGCCTTCTTCAAAGAATTTTCCGTTGTTTAAGAAGATTTTTTTGCTGTCTTCATATTGTGATAAACCTTTTTCATAATTTTTAAACAAATTTGCCAGACGATATGATAGAATATAACCGTCTTGGGCAAGTTTCCTTGACGGCTCAACCAGTTCCGCCCATTTCACTTTGCCGGAACCGTATTTTTTGAAGGCATATTCCATTCCCGCCGGAGTTCCCGGAACGCCGGAAGCCCGATAACCGATTGTCGAAGAACCCTCGCCTCTGATAAGTTCGCCTTTTTCATCTATGAAAATATCGCGTGTCGCTTTTTGTGGAGCCATCTCGCGATAATCTATCGAGGTTGTTGTGCCGTCTTTCAGACGAATCAGCATAAACCCGCCGCCGCCTAAATTTCCGGCTTCGGGATAAACAACTGCCAATGCCAGTGCAACGGCAATCGCCGCATCAACGGCATTTCCGCCTTTTTTTATAACTTCCACACCAATTTTTGAAGCAAGTTCATGCTGCGAAGCGACCATCGCGTTTTTACCGCGAACAGGATCGCCCCAAGCCGCGAACACTTGTGAGTTTTGGGGAATAGTTATGCAAAAAAAGGCGATTATTACGTTTAAAACAATAAGCTTTTTGATTGATTTCATAATAATTTTTTAATCTTTAAAAATATTTGTAGGGAAATAGGATATAAATTATTTTCCTGATACTGCAAGTCCTTTTGGATTAAAAAGATTTTCGGCAAGGTAAAAAAATGCCCGAACGAAAAAATATCTTGGCAAATCAATCAAAAAGTTGTAAAGTTATAAGCAATTTCAGTCCCATCTTTATTAACGTTTCAATCAAACAGGAAACTTTTCTTGTATAAAGGTCTTCTCTGTCAGGAGTGCAAAAAAATTATGAATCGAGTAATTTCATTTTTCGTCATTACTATTTTGTTTTTAACCCTAAACTTGGCGATTTCGGCGCAAAAACAAGAGCGAACCAATATCATAAAAAATTTCAATACAATTTCGACTGAATTTGCTTCGGCGGAAGCATTTTCGGACGGCAACGGAGTCTGGTTTAAATGGCAGATGGAAGTTGAATCAAATAACTTGGGCTTTAATGTTTATCGGATAAACGGCAGTAATAAGGAACAGGTAAATCCATATCTGATCAGCGGCGGATTTCTGCAAAATGGTGAAGAAACTTTTCCTGGCGGAAATTATACTTTTTTTGACCCGAAGGGAAGTTTCGGTCAGATGTATTTAATTGAAACACTTGCAATCAATGGTCAAAAAACTGTTTCAATCCCCATTTTTGCCAAATATACCGATAATTTAGTCGGAATTGCGGGAAATACTTCAGACCAACTTATTAACGAAACCAAAAAAGCCGACTTCAGAATTGAAAAAAACGAATTTTCACTGACCAAGGAATTACACCGGGAAATTGCCGAAAATGCTCTGCCGCCGAATTTGGATCGGCAGCGATTGATTGCCGACCAACCGGGCGTAAAAATCGGTGTAAAAAAAGAAGGAATTTATCGCGTCAGCCGAACCGAATTGGAAAACGCCGGATTTGATTTAAATTCGCCTTCGGCAAATTGGCAGCTTTATATGAACGGCAATGAACAAGCAATTATTGTCGGAAACGGCGACGATTATATCGAATTCTACGGGCAGGGAATTGACACGATTGAATCCGGCACGCAAATTTATTTTTTAATAAACGGCGCACAAGCCGGAAAAAGAATTCAACCGAGCGTTCGCCGCCGGCTTGCCGGTAATGTGGTTTCAAACAGTTATGAGCAATCATTTTACAGAGCTGATCGCCTTCTTTATTTTTCATCGCTGAGAAATGGCGGTGCCAATAATTTTTTCAGCGATAAAATTATTGGCACTGCCGGTGTAACCGTTACATTTGATTTGGACGGCATTGATCAAAGTATTACCGAAACAGTCTTAACAATTGGTGTTCAAGGAGTTACTGCCACACCGCATAATATAAACATTACCTTAAATAATGTTCCGCTGGCACCGATGACGGGAAGTAATCTGAATTTGATGACAAAAACCTATCAAATTCCGACATCGCTTTTAATTGAAGGTTCAAATAGTATTTTATTCAAAGTTCCGACGGCGACAAATGATGTCAGCTTGGTTGAATCCGTCAAAGTGAATTATTCGAGAAATTATCTGGCAAAACAAAACGCTTTGTCTTTTTATGCCAAACCTTTAAAGCAATTTGAAGTTAAAGGATTTACTTCAAACAATTTCAGAGTTTTAGATACGACATATCCCGATGCGCCGACGGTCGTCACAAATTTACAACAAACTGAGGACAACGGAAATTTCGGCGTAATTATCCCGGCAAACCGCAGCCGAAAATTTTTTGCAGCGGCTCAAAACGCGGTTTTATCAATTGATACGATCGAGGAAAACACACCATCCCTTTTAACAAATACGAATTATAATGCCGAGTTAATAATCATTACCCATAAAAATTGGATGAACGAAGCCGAAGATTGGGCTGATTACCGAATAAATCAAGGCTTTTCGGTCAAAATAGTTCGGGTTGATGATATTTTTGACGAGTTTAATTACGGAATTACCAGCGCAAATTCGATTCGTTCATTTCTTCAATTTGCCAAAAACAACTGGCAAACCCCGCCGAATTACGTGCTTATTCTCGGCGACGCCAGCTGGGATCCGCGAGGTTATACGACAAACCCGTTTGCGAATTTTGTTCCGACCAAAATGTTTGATACCGCATATGAAGAAACCGGAAGCGATGAAGCGTTAGCGGATTTTAATGATGACGGGTTAGCGGAACTTGCTGTTGGAAGAATCCCGGCGAAAACGGCGGCGGATGTTACCCGAATGCTTAACAAAGTATCTGTTTTCGAGGTAACTTCCCATCAAGGATTTTCAAGAGGTGCGCTTTTTGCCAGCGATTTGCCGAATGGTTACGATTTTGCCGGAATGAGCCAACGGTTAGCCAATGAACTTCCCGTCGCAACAACTTCCGTTATGGTAAATCGCGCCGATACGAATGCGCGGACAACTCTTCTGGCAGAACTGAATAACGGCAGATTTTTGGTCAATTATTCGGGACACGGTGCGCCGAATCTTTGGGCGGCAACGAATTTTTATAGTTCGGCGGATGTTCCCTCGATGGCAAACGGCACCAATTATTCGGTATTTACGATGCTGACCTGTTTGAACGGATACTTTTTGGCGGCGAATAATGATAGTTTGGCGGAACTTGTCTTAAAAGCACAGAATGGCGGCGGCGTGGCTGTTTGGGCTTCTTCCGGGAAAACTACGCCCGATGTGCAGGAAGTTTTAGCCAGACGTTTTTATCAAAAAACTTCCGAAGGCAATATGACTAGAATCGGAGATTTGATCAAAGATGCCAAGATGAATGTTTTCGGCGGCAGAGATGTCCGGTTGTCCTGGACTCTGCTCGGCGATCCGCTGCTTAAAGTTCGTTAAAAATATTTCTAGTAAAAGTAAAAAGGGAAGCTAGGGTGGCTTCCTTTTTTTTAATTTGGTTGGATTCTTAATAAATAACTGCAAATATGAATCGGTAAACCGGGCGTAACCGTTACTCTCTGCCCGATTGGCAATTCGTAGTTATTAATCATCGCCGGATTTCTGCCGACGTTGACGAGCCAGAATTGACCGTTGGCATCACGCATCAGATTAACGTGATGACGGCTGATTTCGGGGTCGCCGGCGAGCGTGATTTCGACAGGTTTTGAACGCGAACCACGACCGATTTTAACTTCTGATTGATAAACCGGAATGACATTTTGCCTCACACCGTCGCGCCAGACTTCGAGCCGATACAATTCGGTATTGCGTTTTTGAACGTGCGTCATTTCTTCCGGTTCTTCGCTGTGAAACGGCGTAACTTGCGGTACATTGATATTTGGCGCCGTCGGCGGAAGTTCATTTGCCGCGCCCTGCCGATTTGTCATTGCCGATTGTTGATTGACAAAATTCGGTGGTTGTAAATTAGGATTTGGCGGCGGCATAAACGTCTGCGGTTGTGGAATCGGTGTTTGCTGCGGTGGTTTCGGTTGTTGAACGGGCTGTTGAACGGGTTTCGGGCGTGCCAAAACTCCGGTTTTATTGCTCGAACCTTCGTCCCAACTATGTTGGACACGAACTTCTCCCTGTTCCAGAGTTCCGTCAACGCGGAGTTCGATGACGAATGACTTGGTTTCGAGCTTGCGTTTTCCGGCGATCTCTTTGGCGCGTTCCGCCAAAATATGATAAAGCCCTTGTTCGAGTCCGCGCCGTTTGATTCCCTGCCAATCCTTATCATCCGTTTCGCTCAGAAAAATCATATATTCGGTCGGAATGATGGTTGTTCCCTGCGGCAGCGGAACGAGTTCGCGCTGCATCACTTCTTCGACTGCACGGGCGATCTTGACTATGAATTCTTCTGATTGACTGCGCGGTTTGATCTGTGCGTTGCGGGCGGCTTCTTCCAAAACCAACTCCGCACTTTCCCCATCAATCCACCGCCGGACTTTATCTAAAACGCTCACTGATTTCTCCTTATATATCCTAAAAAATAACCTAGTCGTTAACTAGATTTACCAATTTTCCATAAACCCAGCCGCGGGTTGCATCAGTGGAATCGAGCGGTGGGCGAACGGGTTCGATTATTTCCACTTCATACCAATTATCTTTTTCATTCAAGATTTTTAACCGGGAGTTTTTCGCGACAAAACCGATAATATTATCATTATTACTTGAATTTGGGGTTGAACGCAGATTGACATTAGTGTTGGCGATGCCGGTCTGCGAATTAAACGAATTTGAAATCGTCGGAAAAAGTCTTCCGTTTCTAATATAATATTGGGTGGCAAAAAGCGCTCCCGCAAATAAAAACAAGAGAATTGCAAAAACCGATAAAGTGCGAATAACACTGCGGCTACGTTTCTTTTTCGGTTGGATGTGTGCCGCTTCAGGTGCGTTATTTGAAGGCTCGAAAACAAATTCCGGCGGCTGCGGTCGTGGCGAGGAAAGCGTTTCATTTGCGCCCAGTTTAATGACCGGCGAAGGCATTTCACCCGGTGCAAGATTCGGATTCAACTGTAATTTACGCGAAGTATCAAACATCGGCTGTTGCGGGGCAACCGGCGTATATCCTTTGGCAACGTGCGGTTGCGGAATGGCATAGAGCGAAGATGTCGAAACCGGAGCGACAAGTTTATCAGAAACTTCCTCGGTAAAGCGTTTTAAGCGCGATAAATCCTGCCAGAATTCATTGACGTTTTGATGGCGTTTGGCGGAATCGGCTTGAGTCGCTTTCTGCAAAACTTCAACCAGTTCATTTGCCCAAGATTCGCTCCGCCGGGCAAAGGGAAGCTCGGTGATCGGCTGATTGGCGAAGAATCTCGGCGATTCGCAAGTGATTAAAACGTATGCGGTTTTTGCCAGCGAATAAATATCGGCGGCGGGCGTAAGTTTCGACGAAACGAGCAAGCCGGTTTGCCCGGAAAGCATCGGACTGTGTTCGGGCGGAGCGTAGATATTCGTGCCGACGCGGGTAATCGGCGCATCGGTTTGAGAAATTCTTGCTACGCCGAAATCGGCGATTTTTACCGTTTGTCGATCAGTCGTCAAAAGCAGATTCTGCGGTTTGATGTCGCGGTGAATAATCCCGTTTTTATGGGCAAATCCTAAACCGGCGCAGACTTGTTCGATATAAAAAAGTGCTTGTTTTAATGATAAACCCTTATCGCGGCACGCCTTTGCCAGATCACCGCCGGACAGATATTCGAGTGCCAGATAATGAAAAACGGTTCCGCGCAGATCGCGTGCCGTGCCGTGCCCGATGCGGCTGATGATATTCGGATGGCGGACGCGGTCGAGAGCAACCGCTTCGTTTTGAAAATTTTCAACCAGAGTTCTTTCTAAATCAAGGTCTAAATCGTTTTGCAGAAAGACATTGAGAGCTTTGATGACAACCTGTGAGTGCGGCGATTGCGGCGAAGCCAGAACGTCGCGGGCGACATAGATTTCAGCATAACTTCCACGCCCGAGATGTGTATGAATATCGTAGCGACCGTCAAGCCTTGTATTTTCCAGCGAGAGATATTTCATCTTGTAAATCGGTTTGGGGAAAGCAACGTATAAAAAATATCACAATTCGGTAATCTATACGATATTATATATTCAAAGTTCGAAAAACGCCCACAAAAAAAGATCGGGCAATTTAGAAAGTAAATTGCCCGATCAAAATTTATTAACGCTACAAGAACAAAATTAATTTACTCTTTGAAATCCGGTTAATTGAATAAATTGGAAAAATGGTGTGCCGGGCGGTAATCGGTCCGGGTTTAAAAATGAATCATCGAAAACCCAATTTCGATTTGGTGCGTTGTAAACAAATCCCGTTTTATACGTTCCGTTATTATTCCGGGCATTATACAGATTAATGATAGAACCTGAATAATTAAGTCTTGTTCCAGCCCAATTTTCCAGAAATCTTTTGAAATTATGAACGCCGCCGCCCATTCTCGGTTCGTTAAACGGACTTTGACTGGGATCATCTTTTTTGCTCGTTCTGGCATCACCGGCAATCATTGCAAATCTGACGGTGGTTTCAACAGGAGCACGGGAACCGGCAGAAAAAGGAGTGATAAAGCTTTGCCCGTCATTCCATTTGTTAGACAAAATCGTGATGGCATCGGCGGCAATCGAAGCCGGAATATGGTCTGTAGTATTCTGGGGTAAATAATTGGCTGCCGCAGTCGGACTTCCGATGCTGCTGATTCCGGTCGCGTTATAGTTTCCCTGAACATAAAGCCCGTTTTCCGAAGCGACCGTAAAGCCCTTCGTATTTCCCGGATTGGCGGAATCATAATAGCCGGGAACTTTTTCGCCGTTTATTAGACGCACTCCGCGACGGTAAAATTTATGTTCCAAAACGGCGGCAATCTGCGGCGAGACAAAACTTGTTCTCCAAGGATCCGTTGAAGCAGCTGTAGCTAGTCCGCTTTTGAAATATGTTGGTGCTTCTTCGGTGACGTTAATGCCAAACGGATTTAAAGTTGTTCCCAGACATAAACCGCCGATGTCTAATACTCCGCTGGTATTGACATCTTCGCCGGTTTGAAGTGTGCAGTCATTATTACCGTAAATGTCTTCCATATCGAATTCGCCGTCAAAATCAAAATCACCGCGGCGGTCCGAAATATATAAAATCCAACCGTTTAATGAAGGAATCTGGCTTGATGTCAATCCTTTGGGGAATTTACCGTCAAACTCGCCGTCAAGAAATCTTTTTAAGTTTTTAACATCGATATCAACCATACTCATCACGCCCATCCAGGGAACATTTGTGTGGTAACTCCATTTATTTGCACTTAGAGGATTAATCGGGTTAAAAACAGTTCCGTCAGGATTTAAACATCCGTTGCAATATGTTCCTTCACGGCTATCAAACATATTTATCGGAAACGGAACAACATACTGTTTTTTTGAATCATCATTGGCAATTTTTGCTTCTCTCCAATGCATCGGATTATCGCTGAAATTTCTGGTAGGACTACTGAGTGTAACACCCGCACCCGTAAAACTGGCGAATGTCCCGTTATTTATCGGATTGCTTGCCGACAAATTACCCGTATTCGGATGTTCAGCCGGTATGACGTAGTTGTAGCCTTTAACGCCATATGTTCCTGAGGTTAAATATGTATTAGTCGGAAGGTTCGCCGTCGCCGAACCGACGATGGCGAATCTCTGCAGTTTGATAATCGAACGGGAATCGATAGCACTCGAATAATAGTTGGCGGGATTTTGGATATTAAAATCGTTTCCGACCTGCGGGGCGGCTTCGGTAACACCCAAACTCAGGAAATCTTCGGTGATATCGGCAGTAACCGTTAAATTGTTGGCGGCGTCGTATGAAACGGTTTCAACTTTGATCCACGTCTGTTTTTTAGGATTCTTAAGATCATTAATATAAAAACGTTCGCCGTTTACTCTGGTCGCCTTATAAGTACCGCCGACCATTGCCGTCGGCTCGTAGCCTCTGGATTTGGGAACGCTCCAGCTGCTGCTTCCGGGAACGGTTTCGGTTCCGGTCGGATCCGCACCGGCGCCGGTGATGTCGCCGTCAAGGCGAATTCCGCACGCCCCGGTAACGGCATTCGTGCCGGTGCCGGAAGCGCAGCCGGGAAGTCTTTCTTTGCGGTCGGCAAGCGTAACCCGGATGCCCGTGCCGTTATAATATCTCTGGCGGCTTGTAATATCGGAATCTTTGGTAGCCGTCGTAACCGGAACGATATTCGGGCTTGTCGCCGAACCTGACGTTTTGTCGTTCCAGAGTGTTTTCAGATCCTGTCCGCGTTTGATTAATTCGACATAATCAACCGTCGTGTTATTGATATTGCTTTCTAAACGAATCGGCAGATCGAGCGTTTTCTGATTCGACAAGACATTGCCCTGAAATAAACTTTCATTAGCAGCCCAGTTCGCATTCTTATAAGCCACTGGCATATCGGGATCTGTGCTGACCGGAGCGCCGTTGACGGGACTTTGCAGAGCACTTCCCATATTGTATTTTAATTCAACATAATTTCCCGCCGCATTCTTGATATTTACGCCATTGGTGGTTGTCGAATTACCGTTACGCATCACGTCCGTATAAATTTCTTTATGTGTCGTTACCTTCGATGAAAAGTTAAGAACATTGCCGCTTTTAAGAAAAAGACTGGCGTTTGAATGAACACGACCTCCGAAATCGAATCTCGGTCCGGGATGAAACTCGAGATCATCGTCGTAGAAAATTCCGAACTGAAAAATCGGAATGCGATTATTGTAAAAACTTCGTCTTAATTGTACTTCAACGCCACTACCTTTTTCTTTTGCCGTTGCATCGAGCAGCCATTCGTCTCTCGAAGCATTCAAGCCCTGATACTGCGTTCCGGTCATTACTACCTGCTGATTCGGCTGCCTTTGCGTAATTGTTTGGACAAAATTGTAATCATCAAACTCGGGCGGAATCTGTCCTGCAATACGGGTTTCATCAGCCGTAGAAACATTGATTTTTACGTCAAAAATTTTATCAAAGTTGCGGGTCATCACTTCCAGACTTGCCTGCGCCGCTTCAAAGGTACGAGTTTCAGCCGCGTCATTGCTTGCTGACACAGTTTCGTTGTTTGTACGGATGATGGCAAAGGCGACGAAACCGAGTAATAAAACCATTACAAACAAGGCAATAATTATCGCCGAACCCTTCTCATTATTTGATTTATCACACATTTTAAAAGTCCCTGTAAATAATTTTGCTGAATAGCTTAGGATTTTTCTCATCTTTATTTTTACCACCATATATTTTTATCCGACATCGTACTGCAAATTTCTAACACCAAAGGTTGAAGTCAGCTTAATTGACTGCGGAGTATGCGTTTGTTCATCAGCTTCGGACGCTAATACTTCAATAGATACTGTAATTTGAGCAATTAAATTAACATTTTCAGGGGTGTCGTCCGCCGTATTCATCAGTCCATCAGGTCCGGCAGCCGGATTGTCTGTTACGGTTCCGTCATTTAACACGTATTTTAATTGGAAATCCTTGATATTGTAGGCAAGTGGTTGTTCCTGTTTTTGTTCGGTCGCCAGCTTACCGTAATTATTCCCGTAAATGATTCTCATTAAAGTTCCATCCGGCATAACTTTGTAGCTGACCCAGGAAAATCTTTTCATCGAGGCATTATTAAAAGTAGTACAGTCTTCGGTTTGTCCGGTGGAGCAGGGTTTTAACATACTCCGGTTATTTCCCGTTCCGTTCATCGCCTGATTTAATCCCAATGGATCACCCGGAGCAAAATCTATCGTTTTATTATCTATAATGGCTGTTGCCATTACGGCTACCTGAGAGCTGTCGCCTTCGATAATATACAGATCATAATTATTGTTACCCCCGATTGGCGTTGTCCCGTTGTGGTAAATCACACCGGTTTTAGAAGATACCCGGGCTGCTGTCGCACCGGCACCGGTAATTGGGGAATTTACTCTCACGGCATTTCCGTTGTTAAAGGTATAATCTCTAAAAGCGAAGGTGATCGCATCGGTTTTAATAGTCGTATCGGGCTGTAAGTTGTTGGTAAAAACATTGTTGCCGACGAAAATCGAAGTTAAAGTATCACGATCCGTATTTGAGTCGACCGGAATGCCGAGAAGGACAGGCAGGGCATCATCTTTAACAATTCCGCCGCTTTGATGATATCCAAGTCCGGCGTTTAATGCGTCGCGCCCGATCAGATGAATCGCTGAACGGGCATTTTTCATCACATCGGCATTGCGGCTTGAACGATTCCGGTCATATGTTCCGAACTGTAGAAGCCCCCAGATCGATCCGGTAACAATTGCAAAAATCACCATCGTGATCATTACTTCGATCAAACTGAAGCCGAGTTCGGATTTTGAATCGATGTTTTCGTTTTTATATGTTGAATTAGCTTTATTTTGATTCATTATTCAAAACTCCTTAGTATTTGGCGACCATTGTCGAAATGCTTTCTTCGCGATTTTTGGCATTTACCTTAAAACGTATTTTGACAGTAATCTTCCGCCGGGCAATGTCATTCGGAGGAGTCGGTCTTTCCGGGTCTTCAATATCTTCGATGGTTATTTGCCTTTCATAATTGGGTAAAGGAACAGCGGTATTCGGAGGCGTTCCGGGGCAGCCGCCGTTTCCTGAACAGGAATCATCGGCGGTGCCCGCGACTCCGTCGGCTCCCAAATTTTCTCTGACAGGAGTCCAGCCGGTTAAGAAAATTCCGCGAGGAACGCCGTCAACCGGATTCGAACCGACGCTTCCGATTGAATCCCATCCTTCGATAACTCCGGTTCGCTGAATATCACGGGCGGAAATAATTGATTCAATTGTCGAAAAAGCCATCTGTTTTGAAACAATTCTCTTCTCTGATTCATATGAGCGAGCTAAATTAGCGGTCAAAGCCGAAGCTAGAGACAGCACGCCGACCATCAGAATAACTATCGCGATAATGACATCAATATAAGAAAATCCTTGTTCATTTTTTTCCTGTTTGGTTTGAAAATAGTTCATAAATTCTAGTCTTAAATATGGAATAATCCATTTTTATGTTGAAAGATACAGAAAGAGAAAAAGTCATTTTTCGGAAATTTACCCGCCAAAACCGCTCGTTCTGCGGGAATCCTTCCATTTGTTGGCGGTTGAAGCTTGTTTATCATATTCCCACAGCCGGACGGAACCGGTCGTTCCGATAATTGTAATAGCACGGGCTATATCGGAATTAGTGACAGTTTGCTGATCCGGAGCCCAAATAAATAATGCTACACCGGTTGGCGTTGCGCCCGTTCCGGTTGCATCCGAACCGGCATTGACGACCGTGCCGGTGCTTTGAAATCTGATTGTGCAAACTCTGTGACCGACACTGTTTGGATAATAGCTGATATAGAAATTTGCGTGCGGAGCAGGAAACGGTTCGGGCGGATTGTCTGTGATATTAAAAGGTCGCTTATCTATCGTTATTTCACTCGCCGGCAGCAGTGCCATCGTTCTGATCAGCGCATCATCAGTGGCAGTAGCGGGATCTTCTTCATTTATTAATCGGATGACTTTATCATCCATATCGATTTCCACACGCATTGTTCGGCGATGGGTTAATGAACGCTGGCGTGCTTCCTGGAAAATATCAATAATTTTTAATGCTTCAGAGTCAGGCTTATAAAGTCTTTGGCTGCTATTTAAATAAAGCATTGAAACAGCTGTCATAATTGAAATTACAACAATCACAATTATTAACTCGATCATTGAAAATCCGGCGGCTGAATTATTTTTTGAAGTAAACATAAATATATTAAACAAGACTTAAATAAGATAAAAACTTAACGAAAATAATTCCTTTGATCTAAAGTTTCAGATCGGGTTTTATTTATGGTTTTATAAAGTAGTGTATATCCTTGGGAAAATTCGCTTTTTCGGCTGCTTTTACCGAAAATTTTCGGGCGGTAACTCACTTGATTCGTAATGCAGTAGCCCGAAATTAACAAAATTTTCAATTTCTTTAAAGAATGTTGATTGGATTAATCAACTTGATATTGAACAAATTGTTCATATATTTAGATAGTTCAAATTAATTTAGGAACAATCCAGTAAACATTGTAAAACAATGTAAAAAGATTGTCAACAAATAAAATAATTCGTAAAAGGTTTACAAAACTAAATGTCGGTAGGTTATTCTTTATTTCAAATCGTTTTTTATATAGAATAAATCCGTATTTAAACTAAATATATAAATGTCCGAAATTAAACCAATTAAAAAAACATTTACAATCGACTGGTTGTTGAAAGGGCTTTTAACAAAAGTCGGCGAAACATTTGATCGTTTAACCGGCAGAAATTGGAAGCCTTCGAGCAGTCTGGCAACCAGCGAATTGATTGAAAGAATAAAACTGCTTCTGGACGCAGAGGTTAAGGATTTAGGCAAAGACGGACGGTTCGTGCCGCATAATATTAAACTAAAAATGCAATGGGACAAATTTTCAACCGATTCGGAAAAAGCCGTCGGACTGCTTAAGAACGAACTTCATATTGCCGCCATTGATCACATAAATGATAAACGATATTACACTTACGCGCCGATCAACATCGAAATTAAGCCTGATTATTTTACCGAAGGCGTAAAACTTCTGGCGAGTTTTGAGAAATTCGATAAAGAAGAACGCGAGGTTGCCGTCAATGTAACTTTGCCGGATTTGAAGGTTAAGGATTTAATTCCGGCAGCGGAAAAACCCGTTGAACCGGAAAAAGAAGTTTTTGTTGTCGGATTTAATTTGAACGGAAAACACAAAGAAATCGAATTTAAATTCGGTTTAGGCGAACGCAAAAGCGTCGGCAGAACGAAGGAAAACGATCTAATGCTTGATGATACAAGTGTTTCCAAAGTTCACGCGGCTTTTGTTTTTAACAGTCAAAGCAAATTGATGCTTGCCGATACGGGTTCGACCAACGGAACTTTCATCAATGGTGAACGTATAGCTTACGGCAGAGCATTTACGGTCGGCGGCGGCGATTCCTTGAAATTCGGAACAATCGAAGTTTCGCTCGAACATATCCCACGAGAGCCGGAAGTTGTTGAAATCGAAGAAGTTGAACCGGAATTGTTGAATACCGGCGAAACGGAAAAAGAAAATTTTGCGACGACCGAAATATTTTCAAGTGAAAATATTCCCGGAATTTCCGAGGTTTTCAAAACTTCGGATGAAAAACGAGAATTTACCGATTCCGTAAATTTTACTGAAGAGAATTTTCCCGAATCGGTAAATTTTGAAAAACAAGAATTAAACGAAACTGCTGAGGCGAAACCGACACAACCCGGAATTATTCTGGATTTCGGCGACAAAAAGCCGGGTTAAAATTCAAAGGACGATTAAAGGATGACAATTCTTTTATTTCTCTTACAAATTGATTGGGAAAAACTTCGCCCCGAAAATCTTTTCGGCAGGCAGATTCTCGAACGAACTCCGGCGGGTTTGACAATGGTTTATCTGATTGCCGCCGCCCTTTTAATAATTTTTCTGCTCATTTCATTTTGGGGCAGATACCGCCAGAGATTCGCCTTTGAACAAAATTTGCCGAAGGAAGTCAAAAGAAAACTGACGACAACTCTGGCAAACAGGAGTTTGAGAATCTGGCAATTCGTTTTTGTCATTCTGGCTTTTTTCGTCTATGGATTTCACGTTTACTGGACGTATTTCGCCGATGAATCAAACGAACAATATCAAGCCGTAAGTTATAAAGATTTGCGAAACCGCCGGATAATGGCGGCAAATCTGCGCGGCTGGATGCTCGACCGTTCGGGAAATTTAGGCAGTGCGCTCGCCTATTATAAACTCGATTCAAACGGCGATATCAACCGTTCGTTCGCGCTGGAAAAGGAAATGGCGCATCTTTTAGGAACGGAACGCGGCTCGCCCGGGTTGGAGCGGACGATTTACAAAAAAAGAGAAAATGCAACGCCCGAAGCCTGGGAAGTTTTAACGAAAATCAAAAAAGCCGAAGAAGAACAGCGCGACGTACTAATCACGATTGATCGCGATTTGCAGGCGTTTGCCGCCCAGCAACTTGAGGGGAAAAAAGGCGCGATCGTCGTTCTGAATCCGCAAACCGGCGATGTTTTGGCGATGTATTCAAATCCTTCTTTTAACCTGAGCGAAGCGCAAACACTCGATGATTGGCTGAAACTCGAAGGAAATAAACGTGATAAACCGCTTTTGAATCGGGCGATGCGCGAATATTACGTGCCGGGTTCGACATTTAAGACGTTTACGATGATTTCGGCATTTCGCGCCGGAAAACAAAACACGCAACTGACGAGTTTGCCCGGCGGTTTTGTCCCCTTTCGCGGTTCGCGTCCGATAACCGATGCAAACGGCGGCTGCGAACCGCCGTACGGCTGCACGACTCTAAACATCGCACAGGCTTTTGAAGCATCGAGCAATCAATATTTTACGCAGATGGCAGTTGCCCTGGGACGCGAAAGAATGAGCGAAACCGCCGGAAAATTCGGTATTCTAGCAGTTGAAACACCCGCCGATGCTCTTTTGCCGAGACTTTTCCCGGACATTTGGAACACGAGTAACGATTTAATTAAAAACGCGATTGCGCCGGAGCAGTCAACCCTTGTAACCGGTAACGATATATCGGCTTACGATCTTGCGCTTGAAGGAATGGGGCAGGGCTATGCCGGACAGATGACACCTTTTCAAATGGCTCTGGTGGCATCGGGAGCGGCAAATTTGCAGGGAAATCTGATGAAACCGCGCATCGAAATGAGCCAGCCGCCGGAAGTTTTTTCAAATCTTTTAACGCCGCAGCAAGCCGCCCAGATTCGCGATATTATGGCACTCGTTACGGAAGGGTCGGGCGGAACGGCGACGAGAGTTTTCGGAAATGTGCGCCAATCCGGAATTCGTTCCGGCGGAAAAACCGGAACGGCGGAAAAGCTCGCGCCCGTTTATGATCAAAAAACCGGTTTGCTAAAAACAATTACAAAAAAACGCAAAAAAGAAAACGGTGAATTTGAAGAATATAAAGTGCCGCAAATGTATGAAAGAACGGATAGTTGGTATATTTCATTCGCGCCGCTTGAAAATCCGCAAGTGGCAATTGCGGTCGTCGTCGAAGGCGGCGGTTACGGTGCAACGATTTCCGCGCCGATTGCTGCCAGAATTGTTACGAAATCTGCCGAACTCGGACTTCTCGGCGAAAAATATACGCCGAAAAAGAAACCCGTCGCAACGAAGCCGAAACCTAAGCCGAAACCGAAGAGATAAAAATGTCCTGAGCGCGGGGCGTACCCGTTTGCAATGAGCGCAAAGCGCGAAAAAGTCTATGATTGCAATAAACTTCATTTTAACCGAACGCCATTCCGCCGCTTCTGCGACAGTGCAAGCGAGCCGCTTGCACTCAAGTCCGCATTCTTTAATTATATGAAAAGCCGCGCATCAACACATTTCTTGATTCTGATCTTAATTGCCGTCATCACGGCAATCGCGCATTATTCCGTATATTACGGTGCATTGATTCGCGGTTATGAAACTTCCTGGCTGACCGGCGGGCGAAATATCGTTTTACTTTTAATTCTGGCATTTTTGCCGGTTTTTCTGGCGCGTTTTGCGAAATATAAGGGAAATTGGACACTTTACACTTCGGCGGTTTTGCTTTTTTCCATCGGTTTAACCGTGCAATACAGACTTTTTTCCGATCCCGAATACACTTCGCGAAAGGATAAAGCCGAAGCGCGACAGGCAAAAATCAAGACTTTGCAATTGCATTATATTCAGGAGAATTATTCGGCGGAAAAGAAACAAATGATGGGTTTGCCCGCAACACCGCCTTCGCCGGTTGATCTTTCGACAGAAACGCCGCGTCCGGCGAATGAAGATTTAACGGACGTTTTTCTTTCCGGCAAAACGATTATTCCTTTAATGGCAATCGCCTGTTTTATCGGTGCATTGATTCTAACGAGGCGCGACGATGTTTTAAATCTTTTGCAGAAAAACGGATTTCTGCTCGTCTTGCTGACTCTCGTGCCGCTCCTGCTCGCGGCGATCACTTCGAGCGCAGGAAAATCCATCGGCAATATGACTCCGTGGGAGCCGTCTAAAATCCCGTTTTTAATCGGCTTTGCGGCGATTCTCTCGGTTCTGTATAAAAATCTGGCGCGGACATATTGGGGTATACCTCGGGCGAAAGATGTCGTTCCGCTTGTCTTTATGGCGGTTTTGCCGTTTGTTCCGTTTTTCGTTTTAAAGGATTTCGGGCAGATGATGGTTTTCAGCTCGGTTTATGCCACGCTTTTTTTAATTGCGGTGCGCCGGCTTCCGCAGAGATTTGTTCTGGTCGGAAGTGTTGCTTTGCTCGTCAGCGTTCTGGTTGTCGGGGCTTTGCCGGATAAAACGCAGGAAAAAATTCCGCTTCTGCCGACTTTATCGAAACCCGTCAAAACAGTTTTGCCGAACAGAATTCAGCAGCGTTTTCATCTGTGGCTCGACGGCTTTAATCCGCCGACACCGGAAACTTCCTGGTGGAAAGCAGATTACGACAATTATTATAAAAAGCTTGTCGAAAAAGACCCGAATCTGCCGCAGATGCTCGAAGAAGATCCGAATCTTCAACGCTCGATCAATATTGATGCGTGGTTTGATATTCTGGCGTTTCAGCCGGCGCAGGCGACCTTCGGTTTGGCTTCGGGCGGAACGACCGGAAGAGGTCTGGGTCTGGGTTTTGTCGAACTGATTCCGGTTGCCGATTCCGATTATATTTACGCCGCGCTTGCCGAAGAACTCGGACTTTTCGGCGGTTTGTTAATTATCTTTGCGCTGTTAATCTTTGTTAATGCAGGAGTTAGAACCGCACTCGATGCGCGTGATATGTTCAGCAAACTCTGCGCAGTCGGCTTAGCGGCTTTTATCGGATTTCAGGCTTTGGTAAATATGGGCGGCATCACACGCGCTCTGCCGATGACCGGAATCACTCTGCCGTTCGTCAGCCACGGCGGTTTTTCTCTGATTACGAGTTTCGTAATGCTCGGAATGCTCATGGCTTTTTCGCATCGCAACGCGGTTGACAGGGAAAATAGTCCGGCAAACGGGGAATTCGACGTTTCGTGATTAGGGGTTGGTTTAACGGTGAAAAAGTTTAAAAGTGAAAATGTGGAAAAATGTCTGATATTATCAGTTTGCGGTTTTTTTTAATAAACGGAATTTACCGGAAAAGGTTTGTTTATCAAACAAAATAAACTTTTTAACATTTTCACGCTTTCACTTTTTCACTAATTCTGAATAATCCGACCGGATTATTTACAAAAAACAACTGTTAAACATTTGGTTTTCTAACATTAAAGTTCTATTCTGTAACACGGGTTTTTCACATAAATTCAAATAAATTGCGGAGAAATTTAAATGAGGGAAAATAATTTTAAAATTGATTCGGCTTCTATTTCCGACCGGGGACTTAGCAAAAAACGTCCGAATAACGAGGATTCATATTTAGAATTAAATTTGAAAGGGCTTTTTGCCGTTGCTGACGGAGTTGGCGGCGCCCAAGCCGGTGATGTCGCTTCGCAGATGGCGATGGAAATCCTGGGCGAAGCGTTTAATAATCTGAAACCGAATGAAGATGCCGAACAATTGATGAGAATTGCCATCGAACGCGCTAATTCCGCAATTTATCAGATGTCGCAAGATTTGCCGCAACTTTCAACAATGGCAACTACCGTCGTCGCCCTGCATCTATCGGGAAACATCGGAACAATCGGACACGTCGGTGATTCGAGGCTGTATCGGCTGGACGAAAAAGGAAATCTTTATCGTGAAACGAACGATCATTCGGTCGTTGAAGAAGAAGTTCGCGCCGGACGGATGACGGTCGCCCAAGCCGCCAATCATCCGAGCCGAAATATAATTTCCCGCGCGCTCGGCGCAGACAGCGTTGTCGAAGTTGATATGAAAACGATTATGTTCGACCCGAACACGACGTTTCTGATTTGTTCGGACGGCATTACGCGCCATATTGACGATTTTGAACTGCGCGAATTACTGGTTTCTAAGGACAGTCCCTCAGTGCTTTGTCAAAAAATGAAGGAAATTTGCTATGAACGCGGCGCGGAAGATAATTTAACCGCCGTCATTGCCAGAGTTTCCAATATGGTTGCCGGAAACGGACAACCGCCCGTCAGATACGATATTGAAGAATCAACGGTTGCTTCGGCTCGAACTCCTGTGGCTGCGGCAAATGAACCTTCCAATATTTTGGAACTCGATGATGAAATTCCGACGCAGCAATTAACAATGCCCGTTTCGGAAAATCTTCCGCCAATCGAATTAGAAGTTACCGAACATCAATTTTCCAATCCGGTACGGGAAGAAATAGACGAATCCGAGCCGGTCTATGAATATCAGGAAGACATTTCCTATACCGAACCCGAAGAAATAATCGAACAGCCGCCAATTGTTGAACAACCGGCTGAAATTGCTCCGCAACCTTCGCCGCCGACCGTCAAGGAATATGAAAGTAAGCCGTATCAACAGGTTGTCGAAGTTGAAGAAAACAGCGGTTTGGGTAAATTTCTGTTCGGTTTTTTTACATTTTTTATCGGATTTATTATCGGCGCGGGCGCGATTTGGATTTTTATGCAAACAGCCGTCCCAACCGCCGTTGTTCCGCCGCCGCCTGATAAAACTGAAGATATTTCAATGTCTTCATTAGAAAATTTGAGGCGAAGTCTCGATGATAATCCGGCTGATTTCATTGCAAAAAATGCAACAACTCCGCGCGATGCCGAAGATTATTTTCTTTTGGGGCGCGCCTATATGCTGACCGAAAAATATCCTGAAGCTAAAAAAGCATTTGAAGAAGCAAGAAACAAATTAGACGAAACCGACTTTGCAAATGCGGATGTTATAGCCAACGATATTGCCGCTTATCTTGCCATTATTGAAAACCCGAACGCGCAAAAAATGTTTTCCGACGAGCTGAAAAAAGCAAGAGCAAATTCAGAAATGCCGATAAACGGTGCGGAAGAAAATACAAATACTAACAGCGGCGGAAATAATCAATAAAAAGACCGGAACGCAGACAGCCTGTCTGCCTGAACGCAAAGCGCGAAAAATCCTCTGTTCGCAATAAACTTAATTTTACCAAACGCTTGTTCGTGCTAGCGCACTCATGCAGACAGGCTGTCTGCGATCCAGTCTTTGCGCTCCGGTCAATTTTCTCTCTGCCGTTTTGCTTCAAATAAAATTATTCCGCAGGAAACTGCCAGATTCAGGCTTTCGACCTCGTTTTCCATCGGAATTACAAGACTTTCCTCGATTTCGTTTCTTTCCGTTAAATTCAAACCGTGCGCTTCAGAACCGAAAATTAAAAGGCGTTGTTTTTTCCAGTTAATTTCCGTATAACTTTTTTCCGCTCTGACATCAGCACAAATTGATTGAAGATAATTATTTTTTGCCCAGCTCAAAACTTCCGAAAAATCCGCATTTTCCCAAATCGGAACACGAAAAACTGCGCCCATCGAAGCTCGCACGGTCTTTGGCGAAAAAGCATTTGCCGAATTTTTAGTTAAAATAACGCCGCCAACTCCCGCAGCTTCAGCCGTCCGCAAGATCGCGCCAAGATTACTCGGATTATTTACTTCGTGAAGCAGCAAAACGAGTTGAAAATCCTTTGTTATATTCGCTTCGATTTTTTCTTTTCCGGTTTGAGGTTTTTCGGCAATTAAAACAACGCCCTGAGAATTTTTTGTGTCGGAAAGCGAACCGAAAATTTGGTCGGATACTTCAAAAATATCGGTTTCAAAAGTTGAAAATTTATCCAACAAACTTTTTCCGCGTTCGTTTTCGGCAAAAGTTTCAGCAAAAAAAACTTCCGTAATCACCACATCGGAGCGCAAAGTTTCTTCGGTAAGCCGAATGCCTTCGACAAAAACCGAGTCTTTGATCTTGCCGTCGCGCACTTTTCTTGCCTGTTTCAATCTCTGATTGTCGCGGCTGGTGATTTTCAAAATCTTTAAAATTAAAAAATACTCGCGGCGGGATTCGAACCTGCGGCTTCTTCCTTCGGAGGGAAGCACTCTATCCACTGAGCTACGCGAGCATAAACTACATAATGTCAATTGTTTAGGACAAAGGTTTAAAAGTGAAAATGTGAAAAAGTTTTTGGTAGTTTCGGTTTTAAATTTAGTAAAATCAAGAAAACTTTGACGTTAACCAAAACTGTTTACAAATCAAGAAAAACTTTTTTACTTTTAAACCTTTTCACCTTTTCACTTTTAAACTTTCTTTATTTCGCCTGTATTGTAACGCTTTTAATCACAACATTTTCCATCGGTCGTTCACCTTGTTTCGGCGTCACTCCGGCGATTGTTCGGACGTTGCTCATTCCTTCGATGACTTTGCCGAAGATCGTATATTTATTATCAAATCCGGGTTCGCGTTTTAAGGTGATAAAAAATTGTGAATTAGCGGAATTTTCGCTCTGCCCGCGAGCCGCGCCGATGATTCCCACATCGTAAGGAATATCGGAAAATTCAGCCGGAACGTCCGGTTTGTTTGAACCGCCCGTGCCGTCATTGCTCGGATCATTGTCCTTTGACAAGGGATCGCCGCCCTGAATTACCGATTGATTGATGCGGTGAAAAGAAGTGCCGTTGAAAAATCCTTCTCTGGCAAGTTCCTTGAAGCGCGTAACCATCTGCGGCGCGATATTTGAATAAAGTTCGATCTTGACCGTCCCGAAAGCGGCGGGGTTTTCCATCTCAATTACCGCAATCTCATTATCGGCAACGGGTGCAACGCCTTTTTTGACCTCCGAAGGAGTTTCCGCAGTTTTTGAATTGGAATTTGAAGAATTTGTCTGATTGCAGGCAATAAAAAAAACTGCCGTTAAAATTATAAATAAAATTGAAATTTTCTGTTTCATAAAGTGTTTTAATATTAAAAAATCTTTTCGCTGTCAAGCAATATCGTTACCGGACCATTATTGACGAGTTCGACATCCATCATCGCTTGAAATCGTCCGGTTTCGACCTTTTCGATCTGTTTCCGCGCCTCTTTAACAAAATGTTTATAAAGCGCATTTGCCTCGTCGGGCAATCCGGCTTTGATAAACGAAGGTCGCCGACCTTTGCGCGCGTCGCCGTAAAGCGTAAATTGCGATACGACCAAAAGTTCGCCCTTGATGTCGAGAAGAGAAAGATTCATTTTGTCTTCCGCATCTTCAAAAATCCGCAGATTTAAGGTTTTTTCAAGGAGATAATCGGCTTCTTTTTCCGAATCTTCCCGAGAAACGCCCAAAAGAATCAAAATTCCTCTACCGATTTCGCCGACCTTTTCGCCCGAAACCGTAACTTTTGCCCGCGAAACTCTCTGGATTATGCAGCGCATAAAAACTGACAACTGACAATGGACAGCGGACAATCAAAGAAAAATTGTCGTAATGCCTCAACTATAAGTTATGGAACTACTTCTTTGTTCATTTAAAACCCGTAAGTCTTTTATTTTCAATCAAGGCGTTTTATTGAAACAACATCTGTAACTTTTTATTGAGGCATTACGAATTGTCCACTGTCCATTGTCAACTGTAAATTATTCCTCGATATAAACCTTTTCCATGACGACCGCGTCAACCGGTTTGTCGCGCGAATTTGTTTCGACCGTAGCGATTTCGTCAATTACGTCCTGACCTTCGATTACTTTTCCGAATTTCGTATAGCTCGGCGGCAGCGGATAATCAATGTGCATTATAAAAAACTGCGAGCCGTTCGTATTCGGTCCCGAATTTGCCATTGCCACCGTGCCTTTATTGTAAGAACCTTGATAAAGATCGGAACTTTTATCAATTTCGTCGTCGAATTTTCCGCCCCAAGCCGATTCGCCGCCGTAACCTTCGCCGAGCGGGTCGCCGCCTTGAATCATAAAATTTTCAATCACGCGGTGAAAAATCACGCCGTCGTAATAACCTTTCTCCGCCAAAATACGAAAATTTTCCGTCGCTTTCGGCGCGTCCTCTTCTAAAAGTTCAAATTTTATCGTTCCCTTGTTCGTTTCTAAAACTGCTGTTCTGTTAGCCATTTATTTCTCCTTGTGTTTTATGGATATTTATTATTAAAGTATTGAATGAATTCTTCTGTAATATCTGTTGATTCAACATTTTGTAATTGTTGCGGTAATTTTCTGCTGCTGTCAAACACTGCGTTAAAACCTTTAATTTTTGAAAACTCTTTAAATTCATTTCCGATGTTACCTAAAAATTTAATATAGTCTTTTCGCAATAATCTTTCAGATTCCGTCAGCGTTTCATTAGATTTATTTGCAATTGATTCGATTTTTTTGAATTCCAAAAGTAACTGTTTTAATCCTGTATCTTTATCGTAAAATTTTTCTGTATTTATTAAAGCTATCTTACTTTGCGGAACATTTAATCCGACATCCCCGAAATCTTTTTTCGAATCATTAAATGAATCTATAAAGTCTGGTGTAATATCCAATTTCTCTTCATAAAACAACAAACTTCCGAATCCGTAAACTTCATCAACAAATATAATTATCAAACTGTTTCGAGTTTCTATTTCTTTTATCGAAGCTGAAATTTCCGCAGCAATCGGCTCGATAAGTATTTTTTCTCATCTTTTATAATCCTGAAAATCCTTTTCTTTTAATTTTTTTATCAGAAGTTCTTTTTCAATACGCACTTCTGTTGGTAAATTTGGATTTTTTAACTCTTTGTCAATTTCTAAAATTTCACTCAAAGTTACTGAAGAACCGCCTGGACATAAATAGTTATAGGCTTGAACAATTCTTTTTATTCCGGTTTTTTCCTCTTCAAATTGATATTTGTCAATAAAAACTATTTGTTCGGAAAAATCAGCAACCTTTTCCTGCGAAAATGTAGCAGAAAATAAAAGAAAAACTAAAATTATTGATGAAAACAAAACCTTTAACTTTTTCATTTAATTTTTACAACCGGTTGATCGGGATGCGCGGGATTTGGAATAACCTTTTGATTTCGACAATCAACTTGCAAATCCAAGACTTCTAAAATTGTTTGCCCGATAAGAACTTCGTCGCCCAAAACCATTGCACCTTCTTCCGTTTCCCGTCCGATGATATTAAAAATAATCGGCTCGGTTAAGTCAACAATGTCTTTACGTCCATCAGCATATTCGGCAACGCGTTCGCCGCGTGACAGCAAACCTAGTATTTTCATTACGTTAGCCGGAATAACCGAAGATACTGCGCCTGTATCAATTAATGCATCAGCTTCATATTTACGGACTTCATCCTCGTTGATTTCGCCTCTTTGACGGCGGCTCATGTCGTAGGAATTGGTAAGTTTAACTTTAACTCTGACTTCACCCATTTTGTTATACTCCCAAAATAAATCGTTCAATTGCTAATGCTACACCGTTTTCGTCATTGCTCAAAGTCGTCTCAAACTTTTCATTTTCAAGTAATTCGGGCGAAGCGTTGCCCATCACGACCGGAGTTCCGGCGTATTCGAGCATTTCCAGATCGTTGAAATTATCGCCGATAACCATCACGTTTTCGGCGGAAAGTTTGTGAATAAGCGCGAGTTTTTCAACGCCGATTCCTTTGGAAGCGTCCGACGGCAAAATGTCTAAAAGTGTAAAATCAAGATGCGGATAAATGGTTGCGAGAATGTTTGCCGTTGTATGAAGTTCCGTTTCCAGAACCTTTTGCAAATCGAGCATCGGCGCACACGCGCCGGAAAATGAAACGTGTACGGTTTCGTTTTCTTCGAGAATATCCTTGAGATTCGGAACGTGCTGAATGGATTTTTCGGCATCCGCGCCGTGCAGCGTTTTCGACCAGGCAATATAACTTTGGAGCGGCAGATTTTCCTCCGAAACGCGATCATAATACAAAATGCCTTTGCCGTGCGGATCGCAGCTCATCATCGCATCCGCGCCGAATTCGCCTCCGACGCGCAGAATTTCATACAAAGTTTTATGCGGAATCAATGAAACCGCGACATTTTCAAGCGTTTCGGCATATTTGAGTAGTGCGCCGTTATGACAGATCAGCGGCGCATTGAGGTTTAATTCAAGTCCGACGGGCAGCGCATCACGAAAACGCCTGCCCGTCGCAATTGTTACCAGAACGCCCGATTCTTCGGCTTTTTCAATGGCACGCAGATTTTCTACGGGAATTTTTCCGCGAGAGTTTAGAAGTGTTCCGTCGAGATCGAGTGCGAGTAATTTTATCATTTATGGTAAGCTTTCTTCCTTTTGTATTGTTTTAATTAGAATACGCAAAAGAACCGAAATTTGCCAAAAGAATAAAATAGAAAGTATCGAAAGCGTTAGAAGATCAAAAATCGTTGCTTTGTAAAAGAAATGATTTAATCCTTGAGGAAAATATAATTCATTTAAAGACAATGCCTTCTGAGTGTCGTAATACCAATAAACATATCTGGAAAATAACATACCAGAAAAAAATGCAGAAAATAAAAATGTTTTTGAGAAAAAAGCTGTGCCAAAAATCAAACCTGCCAGCAATATATTTAATGAGAGAAATTGCGAATGTTTATCGGGAAAACAATATGGTCCTGAAAAAGCCGGTAATCCTTTTGCTGCATTTTCAGCTTGTTTTTGCTCATCAGAATCGCGTTCAACTTGATCTTTGATGGTATAAGCACAAAGACTGATAAATGAAAAAGTAAATAAGGCAAAACCGACAATTAACAATAGTTTTCGTGTTTTTTTTGAGACATAATTGCTTGAAATCATAATTTGTTAGACACCGGAAAAGAGAAAAGGTTCCCATAAAAAAGTTATTTTGCCTGATGTTCTTCCATATAAGCGCGCAGCAGTTGATTGATTTTTTTCTTATGATTTTGTCCGTGTTCCTTAAAAAAATCAATAATATCGCGGTCAATTGCCAAAGTTACCTGATTTGTTTGCGGAATCGGTTTGAAACCTTTCCGCAACACGCCTTTTGACCAGATTTCATCGGTGATTGGCGGAATATCCGAATAATCTATTTCCTCATCGGTCATTGCAACAATCTTCTTCCAATTCGGCTGCGATTTCTCTAAAATATTTTTCTTGTTCATTTTTATTTGCTTTTCTTGACGAGATAATTCTGATTAGTTCGTCGGTTTCAGTATGTGAAACAGCAATAATCCGGTCATTTAATAAACCGACCGTAAAAAATCTGATTTCTCCGTAATCAAAAAGATTATCAGTAATCGTATATCTTTCGGAATTAAAAACTTTTATAACGTCGGCAAAATCGAAGTCGTGTTTTCTCAAATTTTCCAGACGTTTTTCTTCATCCCATTCAAATCTCATTGTAATCTTATGAAACGGGAGCGTCAATTTTTTCCTTCGGCGCGGATTTTCGCTCTTTGCGCTTCGAGCCAGATTTGATAGGCGCGTTTGCCGCGTTCGAAATCGGCGGCGGAAGCATAGAAATGATGCGAGCCGTCGTTTTTTTCAACATTTAAGACATAAAAAATATAATCAGTTTGTGCCGGATTGAGCGCGGCGTTGATCGCGCTTTCGGAAACGGAAGAAATCGGTCCGGGCGGAATTCCGCCGTATTTTCTGGTGTTATAGGGCGAGTCAACTTCCAGATCGCTTTTATGAATCGTGCCGTCCCAACGGTTTTGCATTTTCGCCACATAAACGACCGTCTGATCTATGCCGAGGGGAATATTTCGGCGGATGCGGTTGTAGATGACCGAAGCGACCACGGGGCGTTCTTCTTCAAATTTCGATTCGGTTTCGATCAAGGAAGCGATCGTGACGATTTCGTGCGGAGTTCGACCCAATTCCCTGGCGCGGGCGTTCCATTCCGGTTTCCAGATTTTTCTGAATTGCTCGACCGTTCGTTTGATTATGTCCTGCGGTTTCGAATCGGGCGGGAAGTTGTAAGTACTTGGATACATATAACCTTCGAGGTTTTTGGCGAGCGGATCGAGGTCTTTGATCAAACTCGTGTCGTTCATCAGTTCGAGAACGGTTTTGTCGTCCACCGGCGGATCGTCTGGAAAATTTTCGGCAATTCTTTTCGCAATATCAAAACGCGTAAAACCTTCGGGAATCGTCAGTTTTGTGGTGCGTTCTTCGCCTTTTTCGAGTTCGCGTAAAACCTGCAATGGCGAGATCGGCGACGGAAATTTGAATTCTCCGGCTTGAAAATTGCTCGAATCGCCGAAGGTTCTGAGATAAATCTGTACGGGAAGTTTAGCTGAAATAATTCCTTCGTCGGAAAGTCTGTCAATAATCTGGTTCGGCGTGGTGCCTTTTTCGATCTTGATAAATTCCGCCGTTTTTTCGTGCTGGTGCGGCGCGTTCAGCGAACTGTACAGCCAATACGAAAATCCGACGACCGCTAAAATTGACAAGAAAAATAATGCGAATAAAATTTTGATATATTTCATAATGACAATGAGAATTTTAGCAAAAAATGCGGATTTAAACTATTTAACCCGAGTTGTCGGTTATACAACTTTTAATTTTTTTACCGAGAAAAACGCGAAAAACGCTAAAATTTAAGTAAAGCTAATCAATAATTATTATTTAGGAAAGACCTCTACTATTAAAATCGAGCAAACAGGCGTTTTTCCGAATGCGAAAAACGCCCGGATTTTGTGGATTGGATTAAATGATGAAACAGGAGATTTGAAGAAAATTTTTGATTTACTTGGAAAGCGAATGCGAAAAGATCGGTTTTTTGGCAGAAAAAAGAAATTTTAAACCGCATCTGACCATTGCGCGAATCAAGAGAGCCAAAAAATCGGTTGAATTAGCAAAAAAACATCTCGAAGAAGAGTTCGAGCCTGTTCAATTTGAAGTTTCCGAGATCGTGATATACGAAAGCAGACTTCAACCGACAGGCTCAAAATATTTTCCGGTTAAGCGAATTTCTATTTAGCCGACAACTTGTCGGGATTTTTTCCGGCTTTTCTTTCTTCCAGATATTTTTCAATCGCCCTGATGACTTCTTCGCTGTCGGGCGCGTCTTTTGACGTAAATCTGGCAACTATCTCGCCTTTGTCATTGGTCAGGAATTTATTGAAATTCCACGAAATATCGCCGCCGAATTCGCCGTTTAACTTCTCATCGGTTAAAAATTTATAGAGCGGATGAGCGTCTTCGCCCTTGACCGAAATTTTAGCGAACATCGGAAATGTAACCTTAAATTTCGTCGTGCAAAAATCTTTGATTTCCGCATTTGTTCCGGGTTCCTGTCCGCCGAAATTATTTGCCGGAAAACCTAAAACTTTGAAACCTTTGTCTTTGTACTTGTCGTAAATTGCCTGCAAACCTTCGTATTGCTTGGTGTAACCGCATTGGCTGGCAGTATTTACGATCAAAAGCACATCGCCTTTGTATTTTTCCAGACTCGTGTCTTTTCCTTCGATATTCTGCGCGGAAAATTCATAAATGGATTTTTTGGTTGAACTGTTGGAAGTTGATGAATTTATAACGACAAATCCCCCAAGCAAAATTGCGACAAACAACATCAAAAGCAGTTTTTTCATAGTTTTATTTTTCTTGTGTAAATTTGAAAAATCAGTTTCTCAAATTTAGTTTAAGAAAACAAGGTCAAAGTTTCAAAATCAGACAAATACCTGATTTAACCGAAACAGAAGAACTCGAGAAAATTGCCCGTTAAGCAAGCCGTCCTTATTGCTAAATTATTTCTTTCGCAGTCACAGACCGCCCGGCTTAACGGACATTGTTTTACCTTATTCAAATTATCTGCCTAATTCACGCGGTGAACGCGGCGGATTAAGTTGCGGTTCATTTTTGCTTTTTTCGCCCGTTTCGGCAAAAACTTCCTTGAACGCGCCGATGCTCGAAAGCATACTGGAAGTTTCGATCGGCATAAATATGACTTTTGCATTATTTGTCTGCGCCATATCGCGCAAAGATTCGATATACCGCGACGTGATCAGATATTTGGTGGTTTCTTCCGGGTTTCCGATTGATTGCGCGATTTGAGCGATTGCCTGGGCGTCCGCCGCCGCCGATTTCAGTCGTGCCTGCGCCGCGCCGTCCGCTTGGAGAATCGCCGATTCCTTTTCGCCTTCCGAGCGCGTAATTGCCGCTTGCTTTTCCCCTTCGGCACGTGTAATTGCCGCCTGCTTTTCGCCTTCCGCCTGCAAAATAAGCGCGCGCCGGTTGCGTTCCGCCGTCATCTGTTTTTCCATCGTGATGCGTACGTCTTCGGGCGGATTAATGTTTTTAACGTCAACGCGCGTAACTTTTACGCCCCATTTATCGGTCGCTTCATCAAGGATCAGGCGCAATTTGGCGTTGATCTTATCGCGGTTCGAAAGCGTGTGATCCAAATCCATCTCGCCCATCACGGAACGCATTCCGGTAATCGTCAATTGCACCAGACCGCCGACCAGATCGTTGACTTCATAGACGGCTTTTGCCGGATCGGTAATTTGCCAGTAAACGACCGAATCAACATTGATGGTGACGTTATCACGCGTAATGACGGGCTGCGGCGGAAGATCAATATATTGTTCACGCAAATCTATCGAAGTAATTCCGGGGCGCGAATTTGTCCAATAGACAGCACGCGGAGCTTCAAAAAACGGAATGACGATATTCAAGCCGCTTTGCGCGACTTTATGAAAACGCCCGAGTCTTTCAATTAACAAAACGCTTGATTGCGGCACGATCTTGATCGTTTTTGCTGCAACGACAAGTAAAGCAATTCCGATAATTGCAAAAAAAATAAATCCTAAACCAAAATATTCCATCTTGACCTCCAAAAATTTTCTTTGATTAAATATACCTTATTTTTCAAAATTTAACGAAAATTTTCACAAAAATAAATACGCAAATCTACGATTTTTCAGATTTTTTGAAAAAATGAAAAAATATTGATACAAATTTTTATTTTTTCACGCGTTATTACGAGAAAACAAAATTTCAGGTTTTTTTCGGAACTAAACAAAACCTGAAACCGTAGAGTTTTTCATATTTGATAATTTAATAAACCAAAAGAAACGAGAAAAAGCGCATAGAAATTCAATTCATTTTCTACCTATTTTACCCGCAGTTATCCGCAATATATACATACCTTTGCATTTTTTTCGTTTCTTTTGTTTTTTAAACTCACGAACAGAAATCCGAAATCAGCAAATTCCTTTTACCAAAAACGGCTTTTCCGTCGTATAATTTTGGCTAATTATGACAGTCAAACTTTCCGATATTCAAGACGCACGCAAAATTCTGCAGAATATTATTATTCCGACACCGATTTTATCAGATGACAAACTTTCCAAAGAAATCGGCGCAAAGGCATTTTTAAAAGCCGAATGTCTGCAAAAAGGCGGTTCGTTTAAGGTTCGCGGAGCGTATAACAAAATTCACAGACTTTCCGATGAGGAAAAGTCGCGCGGCGTGGTTGCGCCTTCGATGGGAAATCACGCGCAGGGCGTAGCTTTAGCGGCGCAGCTTCATAATGTTAAAGCAACGATTGTCATGCCGAAATTTGCGCCTTTGACGAAAATTATTGCGACCAAGGGTTACGGCGCAGAAGTCGTCCTGTTCGGCGAAACTTTTGACGAAGCCGCCGCCAAGGCTCGCGAGCTTCAAGAAACGCAAGGATTTGTTTATGTTCACGCCTTTGACGATTATTTAATTATCGCCGGACAGGGAACAATCGGTGTTGAAATCGTCGAAGAAAAACCGGATATTACTGTGATAATCGTGCCGATCGGCGGCGGCGGAATTATTTCGGGCATTGCGATTGCCGCGAAATCTCTGGTACCGAAAGTTAGAATTATCGGCGTTCAGGCGGAAAACTGTGCGTCTGTAAAAACTTCTCTAAAGGAAGGCAAACCCGTCGAAGCCGTTTTTCAGCCGACAATTGCCGACGGTATTGCCGTCAAACGTCCGGGCGAAAAAACGCTCGAAATTATCCGCGAATATGTTGACGAAATAGTGACGGTTTCCGAAGAAGAAATCGCCCGCGGCATTTTTCATTGCGTGCAAAACAATCGCCTGGTCGTCGAAGGTGCAGGTGCGGCGGGCGTTTCGGCACTGCTTGCAAAAAAGATAAAGGTTTCACCCGAAGAAAATGTTTGCGCCGTTCTGTGCGGCGGAAATATTGACGCAAATCTGCTGGCGAGAGTTTTAGAACAAGTTCTCGTTAGGCAAGGTCGTTATATTATTTTGAAATTACTTGTTTCAGATCGCCCCGGAATGTTGGCGACACTTTTAAATAAAGTTGCCGAAACGGGCGCAAATGTGATTGAAGTATTTCACCGCCGCGCAATGTGGCTTGCGCCCCTGGGGCGCGTCGGGATCGAAATGCTGCTCGAAGTCCGCGACGAAGAACACGGGCAGGACGTTTTTCGCCACCTCGAAGAAGTCGGTTATTACGTCGAACGCGAAGGACAGGGCGATTGGGAAAAATAGAGAGGTTTTGGATTTTGGATTTTCTGTAATTCAAACAAAAAAGGCTGAATAATTTACAATTTGAATTATTCAGCCAGGACTTTCTCATAAAAATAAATTGCCTCCAACTTTAGTTGGAGGTTTGGGGAATCAGAAGCGCCGGCTTTAGCCGAATTTCTGTAAAAAAATAAAAATCCTCCAGGCTACAGACCAATTTGTGCACAAGCAATAAGGATGATTGATAAATACTCATATTCGGCTAAAGCCGCGTCAGATTTCAAGCAATCGTCCAACTAAAGCCCTCAGGCAATTTATGAAAAATCACAAGGTTTTCACGGCTAAATTTTTATGAGAAAGCCCTGATTATTAAGCCTTTTTTGATTTCAAATCAACAACAAAATTGATTTTATTTTCTAACTAAATTCTCCGTGTAAAGTTCACGATAGACGCGGAAATTGCTCATAACTTTGAAAACGTAATTTTTTGTTTCCTTGAATCCGACTTCTGAAGCGAAAACGCCGGGTTCTTTCGGTTTTGTGCGGTCGAGCCAGCGTGCCGCGTTGTCTTCGCCGCCGTTATAGCTGGCGGCAATCGCTTCGTAAAGTCCGCTGAATTCGTCTTTTAATTCGGCAATATAAAGACTTCCGATGGCAATACTGGTTGCCGGATGATAAAGATCGTTGGGCTGCAGATTCGGAAAACCGGCTTTTTTGTTGTATTTCAAAGCAGTGTCGAAAACGAGTTGGAGAAGTCCGCGAGCGGCGGCGGGCGATTTGGCGTTGGCGCGAAAACTGCTTTCCTGCATCATTATTGCCAGAACGAAACGCGGATCAATTTTTCGTTCTTTGGCATATTTCAAAATATCTGTGCGGAACATTACCGGATATTTTGCCGCGAGATTTCCCGAAATGCTCGCGGCGCGTTGTTTGGCAACATCCGACATTCCCATTTTTTCGAGTTTTTCCGTGGCGAGTCCGCCGTAATACGAAGTTGCATTATCTGGAATCGAAAGATATGCGATTCTTGCTTCGTTTGTTCGCCCGTCTTTTTCGAGTGAAAATGCCTTTAAGTATTTAACTTCATCAGTCCAAACCATCGAATCGCTGAAATCGCGGATTGCCAGTAATTTATCGGCAGTTTCGACCGCCATGTTCCAATTATGGCGGAAAATTTCCATCCGCAATTTGGCGTGAAGCGCATTGACTTCCGCCGGCATTCCTTTAAATCTCGCTGCCGTTTTATCAACCCATTCATTTGCCTCGTCGTATTTTCCGGTTTCGCGCAAGGCATCAATGATATTTAAATATGCCGAATCAACCTTTTCGCCGTAAGGAAACATCACCGTGTATTGTTTATAAGTTTCTGCCGCTTCCGCGTTTTTCCCCCAGCGAACATAGCTTGCGCCTTTAAAATTCAGAGCGTTTCTGCCGTCCGGCGTGTTTGTAAATTCCCGAAAAAGCCGGTCGAAAAAGAAAACCGCTTTTTCGTAATTTCGTTCCCACATATACGAACGCGCCATACCGAAAAGCGTTTTTGGCACATTTGTATCATCGGGATAATTTTCCAAAATTCTCTGCCAATGAGCACGGGCTTCGGGAAAATGTCGGTTTGCCATATAAACATCGGCGCGGTAAATATGCGTGCCGACAGGTAACGTCTGCCAGCCGTTTTGCACGTCGCGGCTCGTTTTGTCTTCCGACATCACCCGCGAAAGTGCCGCGTCATTATATGTTTGGGCAAATAAATTAAAAGCGAAAACGGAAATTATTAATGCGATAAAGATTGTTTTTTTCATAGTCAATAAAATGTCGGGAGAAAAGGTTTGCAAGAGCAGTCTAACAATTTTTTAGACGAGAGAAAAATCCTAAAGGTTGTGAGGAAAAAATTCCCGAAAAAATTAAATGTCGAATTTTTAAAAAAACGGATTATTTTGAACAAAAAAATAATTCTGAAAAATAAGTGATTTAAGGGATTTTTACTTGTAAAAAGATCGGTTGTTACATAGAATTTTTTCATTCTAAACTTTCCGTTCAACCGGTGATTTACCAAAAGGCACGGTTAGCCGAAAACTATTCAAAAAAGGAAATAAAAATGAAAAAAATTTTGATTGTAAGTGCGATTCTTTTGACAACGGTCGCGTGTTTGATTTTATGGACGACTTTGGGAAATACCGTGGCGGAAGTCGAAGTTCCGATGGCTGAGGAAGAATCGGATATTCCGGCAATTTTGAGTAAAGCCAAAGCCCAATATATAAAAGAAGATTTTTTAAAACAAAGAGCCGCTCATTTCGGCTTGCTTCGCGGTCTTAAGGAAGAAGACGAAGTAGATCCGCAATTGAGAAAAACCGCCATCGAGCAAAAAGAAAAACAGGAAGCCGAACTGGCGCGTCTGCCGAATTCGGACGAAAAAAACTTTTTGCTGGGAAGCTGGGCGGCAATCGGTCCGAATCCGATTCCGAACGGCAGTTTTCCCTGGTCGGGCAGAACTATTTCTATCGCCGTTCATCCGATAAATCCTGATATCGTATATGTCGGAACGGCGCAGGGCGGTTTATATCGCTCGACCGACGGCGGGTTGAATTGGACGCCGCTGATGGACGGCGCATTGAGTTTGGCAATCGGATCAATTGCGATTTCCCCATCACACCCCGAAACAATTTATGTCGGAACGGGAGAACAAAATTTTTCTGCCGATAGTTTCTTCGGAGTCGGCGTTTATCGAATTGATAACGCCGGCACAACCGCAAATGTTTCCGGACCATTCAATAAAGACGGCGCAAATAATGATATTTTTACGGGACGCGCGATAAGCAACATTATTGTTCATCCGGGCGATCCGAACACGATTTTTGTCAGCACTTCTTCCGGTGTCGGAGGAATCGGCGGTAGGCAAAATAATATTTTGCCGTCACTCGGCGTTTATCGCTCGACAACTGCGGCAACCGCCAACCCGACTTTTTCAAAACTGACCGGATTGGCTGGAAATTTAAATGCCAGCACGCGCGATATTGCCATTGATCCGGCAAACGCGAATATTTTGATCGTCAGCCTGGTCGCTTCAGGCGGGGCAGGCGGAATTTATCGTTCGACCGATGCACTTGCCGCAACTCCGACATTCGCGCAGACGGAAATTTTTAACAGTACTTCGACAAATGAATTAACGGCGGAATTTGCCGCCATTCATCCGGTCGGCAATGCGGACGCGACATTTTATGCGGCGACGGGAAATCTCGGCGGAAGAGTTCTAAAATCAACCAACGGTGGCGCAAGCTGGACGCAGCAGATTGATAATAATTTCTGTACGCCGCAATGTTTCTATGATATTGCCGTTGCCGTTGACCCGGTTAATGCCGACCGCGTTTATCTGGGCGGTTCTCCCGCTTTAGTTTTCGGTTTTTCGACCACCGGCGGAACTTCATTTACGAGCAGCGGCGCGGGAGTTCACGTTGATACCCACGCGATTACCGTTTCAAAATCGAATCCGGCAGTGATTTATCTCGGCACGGACGGCGGAATTTATAAATCAACCAACAGCGGTTCTTCGTGGCAGTCCTTAAATAACACGCAATTTTTTGCGACCCAATTTATGAGCCTTGCCCTGCATCCGACCGATGCCAATTTTACCATCGGCGGAACGCAGGACAACGGCACGAATTTTTACAGTCCGACGGGAAATTGGACGCGGGTTGACGGCGGCGACGGCGGTTTTACGGTTATTGACCAGAATGCCGCCGACACGACCAATGTGCGGATGTATCACACGTATTTTAACTCGCTTTCTTCGCCGCTTGTCGGTTATGCAACCCGCGCCAATATTACATCGGGCTGGAGCTTTCGAGGTTGTAACGGTTCGCCCGTCAACGGAATAAACTGCAATGATACGGCAATTTTGTTCTATGCGCCGCTCGAGCGCGGACCGGGAAATCCGAACACGATTTATTACGGTTCCGACCGCCTTTATCGTTCGAGCGATACCGGATTAAATCACACGGTCGTCAGTCAGGCACCGATTACCGGCGGCGATCCGATCAGCGCGATCGGCATTTCGCCGCAAAATGATAATGTCAGAATCGTCGGTTTGCGCGGCGGCGGCGTTTGGGGAACAACTTCCGGTTCGACGACTCTGGAGAATCTCGATCCGTCGAATACAATTCCGAACGGATTCGTGGCACGGGCAATAATTGATCCGAATAATCAGAATACGGCGTATATTACGCTTGGAAATTTCGGTATTACAAATGTTTATAAAACCACGAATTTGAACATTTCTCCGCCGACCTGGACACCGATTGTCGGTTCGGGCGGAAACACGATGCCGCAAGTTCCGGTCAATGCCTTTGTCGTTGATCCGCAAAATTCCAACACGCTTTATGCCGGAACGGACATCGGGGTTTATGTTTCAACCAGCGGCGGAACGAGTTGGTCGCCATTCGGCACGGGTTTGCCGCGGGTTGCCGTCTTCGGAATGGGAATCACAAATGCCGATCCGCGAAAATTGCGAATTGCGACACATGGCAAAGGAATGTATGAAATCAGCTTAAATGCCGAAACTTCGACACCGTTTGATTATGACGGCGACGGCAGAACGGATCTTTCGATCTTTCGACCTTCTCTGGGACAATGGTGGATTCAGAATTCCTCTAATTTTTCAACCTTTGTCACTACTTTCGGAATTTCTTCGGACAAACTCGTACCGGGTGATTATACGGGCGACGGGCGCACGGATATTGCTTTTTATCGCCCTTCGCTCGGAGAATGGTTTATCTTGAGAAGCGAGGATGCATCATTTTATTCATTTCCGTTCGGCACAAGCACGGACATTCCCGCACCGGCTGATTTTGACGGCGACGGGAAAATTGATCCGGCTGTTTTCCGGGCTTCGACCGGCGAATGGTTCATTTTGCAATCCTCAGGCGGAACACGGATCGAATCATTCGGATCAAACGGAGATTTACCGGTTGCCGCAGATTATGACGGCGACGGAAGTGCCGATATCGCCATCTATCGTTCGTCAAACGGGCAATGGTGGTTGAAACGTTCATCTAATGGGTTGATAGTCTTAGGATTCGGAACTTCAACCGACAAAACGGTGCAAGGCGATTACACGGGCGACGGCAAAGCGGATGTCGCTATTTGGCGACCTGTCTCGGGCGAATGGTTTGTACTTCGTTCGGAAGATTTCTCATTTTATAGCGTTCCGTTCGGAATTTCGACGGATATTCCGGTGCCGGGAGATTATGACGGAGACGGCATTCAAGATGTCGGAGTATTCAGGGAATCGAACGCAACGTGGTTTGTCAGCGGTTCACAATCAGGGCAAATCATTCAGAGTTTCGGTGCTTCGGGAGATATTCCGACTCCGAATTCTTTCGTCAGGTAATCACCAATGGATAATTAAAAATGGATAATGTCAGAAAACTCTTAAATTCTCTTACATCTGATGTTTAAAGGGATTTTTAGAATTTTCATAATATCTTAAAACTTTTGCTCACCTGCTTAACAGGATTTAAAACTGTTAGATTCAAGGCTTTGCTCAACCTCGGGCAAAGCCTCGAACTTTTTTTTCATCAGGGTGTTAATAGAAAATTTGCGATATTTTGCCGCATTTCAATGGTAAAAAAGAAACTGGCGTAGATAATTTCCCGGTTAATTTGTGTCGGTTTCGTCCGGGAGAATATTTTTACCCGTCAGGGAAATATTCTTCTCTATTGAATTTAAGATAATTTTATTACTTCAAAACAGCTGATTTGTTTGCGAAATAAGCTGAACAAAGTTAAATTGTTTGTAACGCAACTTTCCATAAATATTTAAAATTCAAGTGTCAGGAGAAAAACTTTTTGTGTTATTAAAACGCCTTTTCGTTATTTTAATCGTATTAACAAGTGTCGGCTTCGTTTTTGGTCAATCAAAAACAAATCCGAGCGATAAATTCAAGCAATTGGAAGAAAATCTGCCAACGCCCAATGAATATCGCACTGCCAGCGGTGCGCCGGGTCATAAATACTGGCAGCAGCGCGCCGATTATGTGATTGATGTCGAAATTGACGATACCAATCAGCGTCTGATCGGCAAGGAAACGATCACTTATTTCAATCAATCTCCCGACACGCTAAATTATCTTTGGGTGCAAGTTGACCAGAATATTTTTGCCAATGATTCCGCTTCGCAAAAAACGCAGACCGCACCTTCATTCGAGCGCGGCGTACCGCTCAGCCAATTGGAACAGCTTGTTGCCCGGAAATTTGAAGGAAAAGTTAATATCACGAATGTTTCCGATTCAAAAAACAGCGGTTTGAAATACACCATCGTTGACACGATGATGCGCGTTGATCTGCCCGCGCCGCTTCTTCCGAATCAAAATTTTGTTTTCAACATCGCCTGGAATTTTGAAATCAATAATCAGAGACTTTTCGGCGGTCGCACCGGTTTTGAATATTTTCCGCGCGATCAGAATTATTTATATGAAATGGCGCATTGGTTTCCGCGGATGGCGGCGTATTACGACGTTTACGGCTGGCAGCACAAACAATTTTTGGGTGCGGGCGAATTTACGCTCGAATTCGGGAATTATTTAGTCAGAATCACGACTCCGAACGATCACGTCGTCGCTTCGACCGGCGTTTTGCAGAATCCGAATCAAGTTCTGACAAAAGCGCAGATTGATCGCTTGAAACAAGCCGAAACCGCCAAAGAGCCGATGAAGATCATCACGGCGGAAGAAGCCAAAGCAAATGAGGCGAGCAAACCGACGGGCAAAAAAACGTGGATTTACAAAGCCGACAACGTCCGCGATTTTGCTTTTGCTTCCTCGCGGAAATTTATCTGGGATGCACAAGGGCATAATGTCGAAGGCAATAAGGTGATGGCGATGTCGTATTATCCGAACGAGGGAAATCCGCTCTGGGAACAATATTCGACGCACGCCATTATTCACACCTTAAATGTTTATTCGCGCTATTCGTTTACGTATCCGTATCCGGTGGCGATTTCGGTCAATGGTCCGGTCGGCGGAATGGAATATCCGATGATCTGCTTTAACGGACCGCGACCGAATGTTGACGGCAGTTATTCCGCCGGAACGAAATACGGTTTGATTTCGGTGATTATTCACGAAGTCGGACATAATTATTTTCCAATGGTCGTCAATTCCGACGAGCGGCATTGGACCTGGATGGATGAAGGGTTAAATACATTTTTGCAATATCTTGCCGAATCCGAATGGGAAGATCAGTATCCTTCAAGGCGCGGCGAACCGCAGAATATTACCGATTATATGATCAGTCAGAATCAAGTTCCGATTATGACGCAGTCGGATTCGGTTTTGCAGTTCGGCAATAATGCATACGGGAAACCGGCGACCGCGCTCAACATTTTGCGCGAAACCGTGATGGGGCGCGAACTTTTCGATTTTGCCTTTAAAACCTATGCTCAGCGGTGGAAATTCAAACGTCCGACTCCGGCGGATTTTTTCCGCACGATGGAAGACGCGAGTGGCGTTGACCTCGATTGGTTCTGGCGCGGGTGGTTCTATACGACCGATCACGTAGATATTTCAATCGAAAATGTCAGCCTTTATCAGATGAATACGCAAAATCCGGAAGTTGAAAAAGATATTTTGAGAAAACAGGCAAATGCGCGACCGAAAACGCTTTCGCAGCAGCGCAATGAAAATTTGCCGAAACGAATTGACCAATATCCGAGTCTGCGGGATTTTTACAACGAATTCGATCAGTACAAAGTTACCGATGCCGAACGCCAAAATTATCAGGCGTTTCTTTCAACTCTCGATGATGTTGAAAAATCAATTTTGGGTAGCGGACATTATTTCTACATCGTTGATTTGAAAAACGTCGGCGGTCTGGTGATGCCCGTGATTTTCAAGGTCGAATATACGGACGGCACAAACGAAGAAATCCGCATTCCGGCGGAAATCTGGCGGTATGACAATTTTAATGTGTCAAAGTTGATCGTGACGAGAAAGGAAGCCAAAGCCATCATCCTCGACCCGAATTTGGAAACCGCCGATGCCGATCTGAGCAATAATTTTTTCCCGCGCCGCACGATTCCGACGCGTTTTCAGGTTTTCAAATCAGGTCAGCGCGGAAATGTTCAGTCCGTTCCAAACCAGCCCGCGCCGCAGATTTCAGCCGGATCGAGCGCGAGTTTGACCGGAAAATGGAACATCGGAATTGATGCCGGCGGACAGATTATGCCGTTTATTTTGAATTTAACGCAGAGCGGTGATACCGTAACCGGAACAATTGATTCGGCGCAGGGTTCGATCCCGATCTCGAGCGGGATGATCAAAGACGGTATTTTAACTTTAAAAACGACAACTCCGGTCGAACTTTCATTTGTCGGGAAAATAAGCGGAAATTCGATTGACGGCAACGTCACCGCGCCGCAGGGGACGACGACATTCAGCGGTTCGAAAATCCCATAAAATTTATGAAGTATCAAAATCTATTTCGGGCGGTTGTAATTGTTTTATTTACAATAAGTTTGACGATAACTTCGTATCCATTCGCGGTTCACAAATATCATACGAGTTTGACGCGGATGGATTATAACGCGAAAGATAAACTTATCGAGATTACGATTCAGCTTTTTACGCACGATCTTGTACCTGTTTTGGAAAAACAACAAAAATCGAGAATTGATCTCGAGAAAACCCCCGATATTGATAAAATCCTGCTTGCCTATCTCAATGAAAATTTTATTCTAAAGGACGAAAAAGATTCGGTTAAACCGCTTAATTGGGTTGGAAAGGAAATCAAGGTTGATCTGGCTTACATCTATGTCGAGATTCCGTTTGAAGGGAGCTTTGAAAATTTGAAGCTGAATAATTCGATTTTCTTTGAAAGTTTTATTGAGCAAACAAATTTGGTCGTTTTTCGGTTTAATACCGAAAAAGCCGATTTATTTTATAAAGTCGGTGATAAATTTAAGGACATAAAATTTGCGGCGAAAAAAATTTAAGGAAGAGGTAAGAGTAAGGGGCAAACTTACCTCAACATTAAACTGGGGTGAAAGTGTGATGGGTTCGAGGGGTTTTAACCGAAACCTCCGATCATCATTTTTGCAACCGACGAAATTGATTGATGACCGGTTTTTAGCCTGTTTGTGATGAGGCTTCATCTATATATGAAAAAAAACGGCAAAACATTACAGAAAATTCTCAAAAAAATCCGAAAAATAGCCTCCTAAATCAAAACATAATTAAATAAACGCATTATTCAAAGCATTTAAGAAAACAAAAAATAATTAATTTATTTTTATGAATGTTGAAATTAATAAAGAAAATTTCAAAAGATTGCTCAAATGGCTCGATTCCGACGAAGAACAAGCGGCGGAAAGATACGGGCATATTTACGGGGTCTTGATAAAATATTTTTATTCGGCAGGTTGCCCGAATTCCGAAGAATTAGCCGACGAAACGATTGATCGAATGATTGGTCAAATAAAAAAATTGAAAAATTATGAAGGTGAAAAAATCAAATATTTTCTGGGCATTGCCAGAAATATTAAAATGGAAAGTTTTAGGAAAAGAGAAAATCAAACCGAATTATATGAACTTGATAATTTAAGTCAGCAAGCGCAACAGTTGGAAAATCCGACTGATGAAAATTTATCCGAAATTCAAATGAATTGTTTGAAAATATGTCTTCAGAAATTAAGTGCAAAAGAGAGAAAATTAATTTTGGGTTATCATAATGTGACAAATTCAAACAAAAAAATAGAAGTTCACAAAAAATTAGCCGAAAAATTTTCGCTAACGGCAAATGCCTTACGTGTTCAAATATTTAGACTTAAACAAAGAGTGGCGGAATGTGCCGGAAATTGTGCCGAAAAAGGTGCGCCTATGTAATGTTTTTTATGTTTTTGTCATATATAGTCAGGTTAGTTGAACCATTAAAATGAATATGCCGGAGAATCTCGAAATTAACGAAAACTTAAGAAAATATTTGCTCGGTCGGATAAACGATCAGAATGATTTAGACCTCATCGAAGAACGTCTGCTTGCAGACCGTGAGTTTTTCCACGAACTGGAAACAGCCGAAGAAGAACTGATCGAAGATTATGTTTTCGGCGAACTCGCTGAAGATGAATTGGTTGATTTTAAGAAACTTTTTTTGAATGTTCCCGAAAGAGCGGAAAAAATAAAATTTACAAGATCGCTTCACGAATTTGCCGTTCAGGAACAACGGCAAAGCGAACAACCGGAAAAAAAAGGTTTTTTTGCAAAATGGCTGTTTATGCCGCAATTTGCCTTCGGACTTGTCTTGATATTCGTTTTGATCGGCGGTTTTCTGATTTGGTCTAATAAATACCGGCAAACGGATGCGGACATTGCGCTGGCGGATTTGTTTTCGATTTATGAAAAGCAGCGACCGATTGAATCGAGAATCGTCGGTCTTAATTATTCGCCGCTCATCGTTTTGCGCGGAAATGAAGAAAAAAAGGAAAACGAAAATAAAAAGCGAAAAATCGAACGGCAACTGCTTGAAAAAGTTGATGAAAATCCGACCGACGTAACCTTTAACGCGCTTGGAATCTATTATTTAACCGAACGAAAATTTGACGAGGCGATCTCTCAATTTGAAAACGGTTTGAAATTAAACCCGAATAACGCGGAAATTCACAGCAATCTCGGCGCGGCGCATTTTGAAAAAGCCGGACAGGCAATAAATGAAGAAAAGATCGAAATTTTGCCGAAGGCACTCGAATCATTAAACAAAGCAATCGAACTCGACAGCACTCGCACCGAAGCAATTTTTAATAAAGCCCTGGTTTTGCAGGAACTGAATCTGCCGCGGGATGCGATCAAAACCTGGAATGAATATCTCGAAAAAGATAATTTTTCAAAATGGGCGGACGAAGCGCGGAAAAAAATCGTTGAACTCGAAAAACTCAAAACAAGCGGTTTCAAATCAAAAGAGGAAATTTTAGAAGATTTCTTAAAAGCATTTCGGGAAAAAAATGATTCTCGATCGTGGGAAATTCACAGCCAGACAAAGGAAACGACCACTTTGAGGTTTTTGCCGAATCAACTGGCGCGAAGATTTATTGCAGCGAGGCAGGAAAATTTGCCGGATAAAGCGAATGAAAGCATTTCGGCGATCGAATATATAGGCAGTTTGGAAGCATCCGAATCTGCCGATTTTTTTTTTAAGGATTTAGCCGCTTTTTTTCAAAACCTAAATGACAAAGATTTAGCTAAATTAAAGCAAGCATTTGAGTTATCGGAAGACGGTTTTGATATTTTCGCAAAATCCGATTATGAAAATTCGCAGATTAAATTTGAACAAAGCCGCGATCTTTTTACCGAAACCGGCGATATTTGGGACGCGAAATCGCTCGAACCGTGGATTGCCCACTGTATTTTGAGAAAGGGAAATCTCGCCGAAAGCCGTAAAATTTTGACGGATTTAGCCGAATTTTCCGGAGAAAAAAAGTATAAATGGCTCGAAGCGAGCGCACTGGAACAAAAAGCCACAACATTTTTTCTGGAAAACGATTTTTCAAATGCGGTAGAACACCACAAGGAAGCCTTAAATCTCAGCGAAGAAATTTCCGATACTTACAAACAGCAGAGAATTTTAATCGGATTGATCGAAATTTACACGCGAATCGGCGAATCGGCAAAAGCACTTTTTTATCTAAAACAGATTTTGGCGATGGACGATTTATATTTTCAGAGCGACCGGCAGGCGTGGCGCAATTATATTTACGGTTCGGAAGTTTTCAGCCGGTTGAATCTGCCGGA
>JBBRVS010000002.1:0-87080 GCA_038246645.1 Pyrinomonadales bacterium | reverse complement strand
AATGTTTCCGGCTGTTTGACGGCGAGATCGGCAAGAACTTTGCGGTCGAGTTCGACGCCAGCGAGTTTCAAGCCGTGCATAAACTGCGAATATTTCATTTCGTTCAGACGGCAGGCGGCATTGATACGGACGATCCAAAGTTTGCGAAAACTTCGTTTCTTTAATTTTCGTCCGGTATATGCGAAATTTAAGGCGCGTTCGACCGATTCTTTGGCTGAACGATAAAGTTTCGATTTTGTCCCGCGATAGCCTTTGGCTAAGGACAACAGTTTTTTACGTTTGTGTAAACGCTTATTTCCACGTTTTGCTCTTGGCATAGTTTCACTCCTAAATTGATTTTAGATTTTAGATTTTAGATTTTAGATTGTAAAAAATACTCGATCTAAAATTTAACTCAAAAATCAACAACCCAAAATCCAAAATCTAAAATCCAAAATGGATTAGTCTCTCCCGTAAGGCAGCATTCTTTCGACTCGCTTCTGGTCGCCTTCCGATACATATGTATCCTGATCTAACTTGCGTTTTCTCTTTGAACTTTTCTTGGTCAAAATATGGCGTGCGTGCGATTTTCCGCGTTTGAATTTGCCTGTGGCAGTCGAACGGAAACGCTTTGCCGCGCCTTTATGTGTTTTAAGTTTCGGCATATTTTCTCCTGTTTGGATAATTGATAATTGATAGCTGATAATTCGGAAAAAATTATCAATTATCAATTATCAATTTATTTGGTCTTTTTCGGCACCAGAATAATAAACATCTGATAGCCTTCCATTTTCGGTGTTACTTCGACATCGGCAATATCCACCAGATCGTCGCGCAATTTGGCAAGCAAATCCGCACCTAAATCTCTGTGCGACATTTCGCGTCCGCGAAAGGCGATCGTCGCGCGAACCTTGTCGCCGTCCCCGATCCAGCCGCGAGCGCGTTCCATACGATAACCGTAATCGTGATCATCGGTTGACGGGCGAAATTTGATTTCCTTGACCTGCTGTGTAACCTGTTTCTTTTTGGCTTCCGCCGCTTTTTTCTTTTCTTCGTAAAGAAATTTGCCGTAATCAATGATGCGGCAAACAGGCGGTTTGGCATTTGGCGCAACTTCGACCAAATCCTGTCCCATTTCACGTGCCTTCTGAACCGCGTCCCGCGTGTCCATTACGCCGAGTTGCTCGCCGTCTTCATCAATCACGCGCACTGATGGAACTCTGATTCTTTCATTCGTCCGATGCAACGGTCCTCTAAAGCGAGGATTACGATTTCCTTTATATCTGCTTGCTATATTGCCACCTCCATTATTTGTTTGCGGATTTGGGATTGCGGATCGCGGATTTTATTGTAAATCCACACTCCGTTTTCCGAAATCTCCAATTGTTAGAGCGCGTGTTTCTTTCAACATCTGCGCTATTTCAATAAATTCTTCCAATGTCATCGCGCCCAAATCGCCCTGAACTTTTTCGCGCACGGCAATTTTGTTTTCCTCTAATTCCTTATCGCCCAAAACGAGCATAAACGGAACCTTCTGAATCTGCGCTTCACGAATCTTCGCCCCGATTTTATCACTTTTCAGATTTGATTCAACACGAAAACCCGCAATTTTCAGTTCTTTCGTAATTTTTTCGGCGTATTCGTTGATTCTGTCGGTAATCGGCAAAACCGTAATCTGCACGGGCGCCAGCCAAAACGGAAAGGCTCCGGCATAATGTTCGACCAGAACGCCGAAAAATCTTTCGACCGAACCGAACAAAGCGCGATGCACCATAACCGGACGATGTTTCTGATTATCGTCGCCGATAAATTCCATCTCAAAGCGTTCCGGCAAGTTAAAATCGAATTGAACGGTTGATAATTGCCACAGGCGACCAATCGAATCTTCAACTTTTATATCAATTTTCGGACCGTAAAAAGCCGCTTCGCCCTCGATTCTGTCATAACTGATTTCGCGCTTGTTAAGCGCGGTGATCAGAGCAACTTCGGCATTTTCCCACGCTTCATCGGAACCGAGATAACCTTTATTATGCGCGCCGCCGCGGACGGAAAGTTCGACCTTAAATTTTTCAAAACCGAATGTTTTGAAAACGTCGTAAGCAAAATCAACGCATTTGCCGATTTCGTCGGTGATCTGATCGGGTGTGCAAAAAATATGCGCGTCGTCTTGAGTAAATCCGCGAACGCGTAGAAGTCCGTGCAGAGTTCCGGAAAGTTCGGCGCGATAAACCGTACCGAGTTCCGCATACCGAAGCGGTAATTCTCTGTAAGAACGCGGATGCGATTTGTAAATTCCGATGTGAAACGGGCAGTTCATCGGTTTCAGACGAAATTTCGTATCTTCGCCGAATTTTTCCGGCATTCCCATCGGTTCGAAAAGCGAATCAGCGTAATTTTGCTCGTGACCGGAAGTTTGCCAGAGCTCGCGTTTGGCAATATGCGGCGTGTAAACCATTCCGTAATCACGTTTGACGAGTTCTTCGCGCAGATAATTTTCCATTTCCGTGCGAATCGCTCCGCCTTTCGGATGCCAGAAAATAAATCCTTGACCGTATTCGTCCTGAATCGAAAATAAGTCTAATTCTTTGCCGATCTTTCGATGGTCACGTTTTTCGGCTTCTTCGCGCTGCTTTACCCACGCGTCGAGTTCTTCCTGCGTGAAAAATGCCGTTCCGTAAATTCGTTGCATTTGTTCGCGCTCTGAATCGCCTTTCCAGTATGCGCCGCTCAGTGCCAGCAATTTAAATGCTTTCAATTTTCCGGTGTGCGCCACGTGCGGTCCGAGACAAAAATCAATAAACTCCGAATCGTCAATATAATAAATGCTTGCCGTGTCGGAAACTTTTTCGCTAATCAGCTCGCATTTGAGCGGTTCGTCGCGGTCTTTGAAAATTTCTAAAATTCTTGCTTTGTCAACATTTTCGCGGCGATACGGTTTGTTGCGCTTGGCAATTTCGCGCATTTTCTTTTCGATGACGGGCAAATCTTCGAGCGTCAAAATTCGAGGCGCGATAATATCGTAATAAAAACCGTAACGCGGGTCTTCCATCAGCGCGGGACCGACGCCGAGTTTTGTGCCGGGAAATAAATCGAGCACCGCCGCCGCGAGCAAATGCGCGGTCGAATGACGCAGCAATTCCAAACCGTCGCGCGTATCGGGCAAGATCGGTTCGATTGATAAAACTTCGTCAGTAGCGGTAAGTTGTTTATTCAGATCAACTTCCTCGCCATTAACTTTTGCCGCAAGAGCCTTTTTCGCCGCATTGCGGTCAAATGCCTTGAGCGCGTCTTCAACCGAAACAGGCGCAGGAATACTCTTTTGATAATCTCCGACTTTTATATTTATTTCACTCATATTTTTGTTAATTGAAAATGGTAAATTGAAAAATTGTTTCTCCAAACGCAAATAACTCTGAAAGGGAAAGCCTCTTTCAAATCAGGAAAATCAATCCAATTAATTTACAACTAACGATTAACAACTTCCTACTACTAAACAGATTTGATTTGATAAGAGCGACTTTGCCTTAGCGTTTTGTTTAGAAACGCCGAAATACGCGCTGCGTTTAGCGCGTCGTAGTAGTTCGAGTTATTGCAAAGTTCTTCGAAAGCATCTTATCAAAAATTATGTTTCTAAAAAGTAAAATATAGAATTTTACTAAAATTAAAAAATGGTAGTCAGTAGCAGATTTGAACTGCTGACCCCTACCGTGTCAAGGTAGTGCTCTACCACTGAGCTAACTGACTATTCGCGTTCCGCTAAAATAAAAAGCGAACTTATAAAATACCGAAACACATTTGTTTATGTCAAGTTTATTAAACTCAAAGTTTTGATTATACGCCATTTCTCCTAAAAAAACAGAATAAATTATTATTACTCAAACAAGCAACTATTCGGCGTAAGTTACGTATCAAACAGAGTAAAATTCGCTTTAATGAACCGATTTCGAATCGAAAATAAAACATTGGAATTATATTTTATCCCCTGATGAATCTTTCAAAAACAGGAAAGTTGTTTATTATCACCGCATTACTTATTGCGGTTAATACAAGTGTTCTCGCTTCGGACAAATGGGTTAAAATTACCTCGAAAAATTTCCGTCTGGTCGGCAATGCGGATGAAAAAGACATCAGACGGGTCGCGCTTAAACTCGAACAATTCCGGCACGCGTTTACCGAGGTTTATGACAAAATGCGGTTTGATTCGCCGGTGCCGACAACCGTTATCGTCTTTAAGGATGAAAAATCGTTCAGAGATTTCAAACCGGTCGAAAACGGGATGAGAAAAGATTGGGTTGCCGGATTTTTTCAGCCCGGACAAGATATAAATTATCTGGCTCTTTCGCTAAATGCCGAAGATGAAAGAAGTTACGAAATAATTTTTCACGAATACACGCATTTTTTGATTGACAACACTCTGGGACGTTCAAAAATTCCGACCTGGCTGAGCGAAGGTTTGGCGAATTATTACGAACGACTTGAAATAAAAGGCGATAACCGGGTCGAGCTCGGAAATAAAAGTTTGAGCCATCTAAATTTAGTGCAAAAGACAGAGCTTATTCCGTTTGAAGATTTCCTTAAAGTAAATTATTCATTGCTCGACCAACAAAACGAAGAAGAAATCAAACTATTTTATGCGCAAAGCTGGGCGATGATTCATTATCTGATTCACGGAAATTCCGGCGCACGAAAAGCGCAGCTTACGCATTTTCTCGATCTTTTGATGAACGGCAAAAAAAGCGTTGAAGCCTTTAGAACAGCCTTTCAAACAGATTATCAAAAAATTGAAAACGAACTGCGAAATTATATTAATCAAAAATCATTTCACACTTCGGTCGTTAAATTAAAAAACAAATTGGAATTTGACCGGGAAATGTTTTCGACAAAAATGTCCGCCGCCGAATCAACCGCATATTTGGGTGATTTATTGTTTCGGATGAATCGTGTTGACGAAGCCGAACGCTTTTTGGAAAAGGCGGTTTTGCTCGATTCGGAATCGGGATTTGCCAATGTATCGCTCGGTTTGGTAAAAATGAAAAAACGAGATTTCGCCGGTGCGCGAAAATTTCTCGAAAAAGCGATTTCAGCCGAACCATCTAATTATTCGGCGCATTTTAATTACGCTCTCGTTTTAAGCCGCGAAGAAATGTCGGAAAGCGGTTTGGTGTCGGCATACACTGCTGAACGGGCTGAAAAAATGCGCCGGAGTTTGAGAAAAGCGATTTCTCTAAATCCTGCTTTTTCAGAATCTTACAATCTTTTTGCGTTTGTCTCGGTTGTGCGGAATGAAGAAATTGACGAAGCCCTCGCAATGATCGAAAAAGTGCTTTTACTCGCGCCCGGAAATCAATTCTATATTTTGCGAATGAGCGAGCTTTATTTGCTCAAAGAAGATTTTGAAAAATCCCGTGAACTGGCAAAAGATATTTTTGAAAATGCGGCGGACGACAAAATCCGTGATTTTGCTCAAAAAACACTGGAAAAAATAGAATCTTACAAAGCGCAAATCGAGCGCACGCAACAAATTAATGAAGCAAATCCGTATTTAATAAAAACAGGAAAAACATTGACCGCAACACAATTGGAAGAACTTGACAAAAGGATCGAGATTGATTCGATAAACAGAAATCTTCGAAAGTTAAAAGAAGGAGAAAAAAGAGTTATCGGACAAATTACGAAAATCGAATGCGCTGCAAACGGCGTGATTTATTCGGTAAATTCTGAAAATCGGGAACTGAAATTTATAAATAAAAGTTTTAACGGCATTGTTTTTTTTACTTATAGAATCGAATTAAAAGGCGGCGCAATCGGTTGTGAAACGGATTTGAAAAGTTATCATTCAATTATTACTTACAAACCTCACAAGGAAGAAACAGATTCAAAAGGTGAGATCATCGCGGTCGAATTCGTGCCGGAGTATTTCGTTTTTAGCGAAACAAAAAATAACTGAAATTTATTAAGCAGGTAAGCAAAAGTCAAGAGGTAATATAAAAATCTTACAAATGCCTGTAACTTAGAGATTCAACAAGAGCTTAGGAATGTTCTGACATTTTCCATTTTCCGTTGGTGCTTAACTTGGCGGAATATCGGTCGGAACGGCATTTTCGGCGGGAATCGGTTGGCTGAGGAGTTTTTCCTTATAAATTTCGGGAAGTGTCCGGATTTTTTTCTGATTGTTTGTAACCATATGCAAAGTTTCACCTTCAGCGATTAAAGTATTATCCGAAGGGCGGAAAACTTCATAGACAAATTGAATACTGCGGCTTCTGATTTCGGCAATATGGGTGCGGATAATTAAGATATCTTCATAATGTGCGGAGGCTTTATAGCGGCAATAAGTTTCGGCAACGATCATCAGCGCGTCGTCGCGTTCCATTTCGAGATAGGAAAATCCGCGTGAACGGCAAAATTCGCTTCTCGCAAATTCGAACCAGATCAGATAATTGGAATGATGAACAATTCCCATTTTATCCGTTTCGGCGTATCGAACCCTAATTTCCGCTTCAAACCATTCCATATAAAAAAGTGCAAAAGTGAAAAAGTTTAAATGTGAAAAAGTTTGAGCGAATTTCGCGTTCAAGTATTTTTCTAAAACTAAACAAGTTGGAAAAGTCTGTGCCTCAAGCAAAATAAACTTTTTCACTTTTTAACACTTTCACTTTTAAACTTTTGTGAACTGGGAGACAGGGATTCGAACCCCGATAGCTAGATCCAGAAACTAGAGTCCTACCATTAGACGATCTCCCAATATTTCAATAAATATAAATCTAAGGAGCAAATTCTTCATTGTCAAATGGATTAAGTCATTCTAAACTTGCGTGTTGCGCTTTTGCAATGCAAAATAATTAGTTATGTCCGCAGATGGCAAGGAAATATTAAAAAACCGTTCCGCTTATTTTGAATATCATATCTCTGATACTTTTGAGGCGGGAATTGTTTTGCAGGGAACTGAAGTCAAAAGCATTATGGTCGGAAGGATTCAGTTAAAAGAATCTTACGTCACCATCAAGGAAGGCGAAGTCTGGTTGTTTAATGCCCATATCTCGCCGTATTCGCACGGGAATCGGGAAAATCACGATCCATTGCGGACGAGAAAACTTCTGCTTCATCGAAGGGAAATCACACGGCTTGAAAAGGAAATAATGCAAAAGGGAATGACTCTTGTAGTAACGCAGATTTACTGGAAAAACGGGCGGATAAAATTTGAGATCGGCGTGGCAAAAGGTAAGAAATTGTATGACAAGCGCGAAACTTTGAAGGGCAGAACCATTGAAAAAGAAACTCGCGCCCAGGTCAAAGAAAGTTTTAGATAAGTTTTACAAACAAACAAAGTTTTTTGCGGGAAAAACAAAAATCTAATTTAAAAATAATTTAATAGGAGCATAAATGAAGTCTCAAGCGATTACAGATAATTTTAGCGAAGCAAATGTTGAAGCTTTAGCGGTGGCGGTATATAAAGACGAAAAAGCGGCAACCGGTATTTTAAAGGATTTGGATAAACTAACGAGCGGGGCGGTTGCGTCCGTTATAAAATCCGAAGAATTCAAGGGTGAAAAAGGCGATACGGCATATATCATATTTGAGCCAAAAGGAAAAGTTAAAGCAAAACGGCTTTTGCTGGTCGGAGTCGGCGACAAAACCGATTATTTTGCCAAGGATGTTTCGATTTTATCAGGCACGGCGGCGCGTGTTTTAAAGAAGCGAAATATAAAAAGTCTCGCGCTTTTGCCGCGTTCGGACGGCGATGCTTCAGAAGTCGCCGCAAATGCGATGCAGGGCGTTATAACCAGCCATTTTGAACTCGATAAATACCGAACAAAAGACAAAAATACGAAGGAAATCACGAATTTTGTTTTGTGTGTCGAAGGCGCAAAACCCGCAGATTTGAAAAACGGTCTGAGCCGCGGCGAGGCAATCGGCGACGCGATGAATTTTACGCGCGATCTGGCAAATGAACCCCCGAATATTCTGACTCCGACCGAAATGGCAAACCGCGCCAAAAAAATGGCGAAAGATACGGGTTTGAAATGCGAAATTCTGGACGAAGCCAAAATGAAAAAACTCGGAATGGGTTCGCTTCTCAGCGTTTCGCTAGGTTCTGCCGAACCTGCCCAATTAATCTTTCTGAAATACGAACCGAAGAAAAGTACCGGGAAAAAAGGCGAATTGCTGGCTTTGGTCGGTAAAGGAATTACGTTCGATACGGGCGGCATTTCAATCAAACCAGCCGCCGGAATGGAAGCAATGAAATATGATATGTCGGGCGGCGCAACCGTTTTAGGAGCGATGCAGGCAATCGGAAATTTAAAGCCGACCGTTCCCGTCATCGGTATTGTGGCAGCGGTTGAAAATATGCCGAGCGGCACGGCTTCGCGTCCGAGCGATGTGGTAACGGCGATGAACGGCAAAACCGTCGAAATCCTCAACACCGATGCCGAAGGTCGGCTGGTTTTGGCTGATGCGGTGGCATACGCGGAAAAACAGGGCGCAACCCGCATTGTTGATTTGGCAACGCTGACTGGAGCGGTAATTATTGCGCTCGGAGTTCTTAATACCGGTATTATTGGCAACGATCAGGAATTTGTTGATGAAATTATCGAATGCGGCAAGGAAGCCGGAGAAAATTTCTGGCAGCTTCCGGTCGGCAAAGATTACAGCAAAGGCATTAAATCCGACATCGCCGATATCAAAAATATCGGACCTTCGCGCAAAGCCGGAACGATTATGGGTGCAGTTTTTATTCAGGAATTTATTGATAAGGCAAAATGGGCGCATCTCGATATTGCCGGAACCGCTTGGGAAGATGAAACAACCCCAAATCAGTCAAAAGGTCCGACGGCGGTAGCCCTTCGCACCCTTCTGAAATTAGTCGAAAAATCACAATAAATTTTACAAATTTTGATTTAGAAAAACGGTTGATAAAATTATCAGCCGTTTTTTTGTTTAAAAAGTTGACAAACCTGGTAAAAAAGGTGTCTAATCCAAAGAAAAATCTTTCCGCTTGTCAAATTTATGAACCGAAATATAATTAATGTATGTGCAATTATTCTGATGTTATTTGTAATCACGGCTTGTGTTTGTAACTCCGACCGATATGCCAATCAGTCTGTTCCCGAAAGTAATTCGAAAACAGTTGAAAATAAATCGGTAGATGAAGAAAAAAATGATAAAAATAAAGATAAAGATACGGCGAACGGCAAGGAAAAAGATCGCGGTGATTTTATTGTCGAGCATCTCGAAGTAAAAAACCGGCGGTATGAAGACCTCGATGCTCAAATTAAACAAGCCAAAACCCTGGAAAAAGCGGCGGTGAAATTAAACGGTGCTTTGAGTTTGCCGAATGATATTTATCTGCGGACAAAGGACTGCGATCAGCCGAATGCCTTTTATGACCCGAATGATTCATCGGTGACGATGTGCTATGAATTGATGGAATATTTCTTTAAACTCTTCAAGAGCAACGGAGAAAATGACGATATGGCTTCGCAAAAAATGTCTGAAGCAGTGCAATTCGTCTTTCTCCACGAAATCGGACACGCCTTGATTGATACATATAAATTGCCGATCACGGCAAATGAAGAAGATGCGGCTGACCGCTGTTCGACCTACATCAACATCGAGGAATTAGGCGAAGAAGGTGTAAATGCGGTGTTTTCCGCCGCCGAAGCGTTTCGCATCGAATCAAAAGGTTCGGTTCCGAGCCAGAAAAATATGGCGGACGAACATCTTTTGTCGGAACAGAGATTTTATACCGCTCTGTGTATGCTCTACGGTTCGAATATGAGGAAATACTCTGATATTGTGGACAAAGGTTTCCTGCCCGAAGCACGCGCCGTTCGCTGTCCGACTGAATATGAACGAACGGTCGAAAGCTGGGTAAAACTTTTGCAGCCGTGGCGCAAGGATTAAAATTTCTAGAAACTATAAAACGAGGAATAGATTGAATGGAAAAAATGATTGATAAATCAGTTAAAAACAAAAAAACATTGGTCAACGGGGCGATTGCCATATTTGTATTAGCTCTGTTTGTCCTGGGTTGCGGCGGCAGCTCAACTCCGGCTCCGGCGGAATATGTCGGCAGTTGGACAGGCGCGGACGGCTCGACGATGACGATTCGGGCAGACGGTTCGGGCGATTTAAAGTCGGGTGGCACCAATGTTACCAACGGTTCGGTCGAAATTAAAGACGGAAAATTGAGCTTAACACTGGTCGGCATCGGAAAAACTATGACAATTGACGAGCCGCCGAAAAGCGGAAAGATGAAACTCGACGGCATAGTTTACAGCCAGAGCGGTTCGAGTCAGACGGAAAAAACCGATAAAACCGATAAAAAGGAGACGGACAAACCGAAATCAACAACCAAAGCCGATGCTTCAAAAAAAGAAGTTCCGTCCGAGACGGAAGCGCAGGAAATGGCAAAAGCCACTTTGCTGGAATTTAACAAGGCTATCGAGCAAGAAGATTTTACCGATTTTCACGATACGGTTTCAAAAACCTGGCAAAAGGAAATAACGCCGCAAAAATTTAACGAGGCTTTTGCCGAATTTATCAAAAAGAAAATTGACATCTCCGACATAAGTTCGGAGAATGCCGAGTTTTCTCCGAGTCCGGAGGTCAAAAAAGAGCAGGGTTTTGATATGCTGACGCTCGAAGGCGAATATGCGACCAGTCCGAAAACCACATTTTCGCTAAAATATATTCCCGAAGGAAAGGAATGGAAACTTTCGAGAATCAGAGTTGTTTTAGTTCCGTAAGTGTAAAAAAAAGATGAAAAACAACGGGCGGTTTTCGGACTGCCTTTGTTTTTTTTTGGTTACTGGGATAAACTTTTTTCTATCTTTTTCAGTAAAATCTTTTAAAAAAATCTATGAAAATACACGAATATCAAGGGAAAGAACTTTTAAAGACTTTCGGCGTTCCGGTTCCGCGCGGAATTGTGGCAACAACTCCGGAAGAAGCCGAAACTGCGGCACGGGAATTAGGAACTGACGTGGTGGTCGTCAAAGCGCAGATTCACGCCGGCGGACGCGGCAAGGGCGGCGGCGTAAAACTGGCGAAATCGCCAGAAGAGGCGCGGCAGATTGCGGAAGAGATGATCGGGATGAATCTCGTTACCCATCAAACCGGACCGGAAGGACGCGAAGTGAAAACGCTTCTGATCGAAGAAGGTTTGCCGATTGATGAAGAGTATTATCTCGCCATTACGCTCGACCGCTCCGGCGGAAAAGATGTTTTTATGGCATCGAGCGAAGGCGGAATGGACATCGAAAAAGTTGCTGCCGAAACACCCGAAAAAATTATCAGGGAAACAATCGAACCCGGTCTGGGTTTGCAGCCGTTTCAGGCGAGAAATCTGGCTTTTGCACTCGGTTTGCCGAATGAACTGATTAATCAAGCGGCGAAATTTATGATTTCGCTCTATAACGCCTATCAAAAAATGGACGCGACGATTCTTGAAATCAACCCGTTTTTAAAAACCAAGGATAATCGCCTGATTGCTCTGGATGCCAAGGTTAATTTTGATGATAATGCAATGTTTCGTCATAAAGATTACGCCGAGCTGCGCGATCTGGGCGAAGAAGAACCGCTTGAGATCGAAGCGTCAAAATTTGATTTGAGCTATATCAAACTCGACGGCGACATCGGTTGTATGGTCAACGGCGCGGGCTTGGCGATGGCGACGATGGATATTATCAAACTCGCCGGCGGCGAACCGGCAAACTTTTTGGATGTCGGCGGCGGTGCATCGCAGGAGCGGGTTGAAAACGCTTTTAGAATCTTGCTTGCCGATCCGAATGTCAAAGCCGTTCTGGTCAATATTTTCGGCGGAATTGTCAGAACCGATATGGTTGCCCGCGGCGTTGTCGCGGCAGGGAAAAATCTCGGCGTTTCGATACCGATTGTCGTTCGGCTCGAAGGCACGAATGTCGAAGAAGGAAACCGCGTGATTGCCGAATCGGGAATGAATTTCGTCGTTGCCAGCGGAATGGGCGATGCGGCGGAAAAGGTCGTTTCAGCGGCACGAGCGCAGTTTTAGAAAATGTGATTTGAAAATACAACGCTTGTATTGAAAGTGTCGGCAGCATTTGCTCGAGCAAATGCTGCCGATTTTTTTTCCGGTCATTAACTCAAAAATTACTCTAAAAACTTGATATTTTTCGTTTCCTGAATTGCTTGAAACTCCGTTTAAATTTCTCGACCTGCCATCCCAACTCAATTAATACCAAGTTGCTCAAAAAAAATGATAATCGTTAAGCAGGCGGTCTTTTACCGCCGGGGTTTGATATAATACAAGCATCGGCGGTCAAAGACCGCTTCCTTAACGGGTAAGTTTTTTTAATTTTATTTAAGCAAATTGGTATTACCTCTCGCTCCCGGCAATGCGGTATCGGTCATTGATTGGCGCGTTCTTCCTCCAGGATTTTCGCCGTCCAATCGCTTTTCGGGTAGCGTTTTACAAGCAAATCTTTTGCCGCATTACGCAACTCTTCATTGTTTCCGCAACCGTATTTCGTCCAGCCGTTGGCAACATAAATGATATAGAGACTTTCAGGAACGCGTTTGTCGAGCGGCGCACGTTTTTGCCACGCCAGAACTTTATCGCCCAGGAATTGCGGCGCGTCGCCGAGATCAACAAATTTCTGACGCTCGAGTTTTGCGGTTTTTATTTGCGCTTCGGTTAGAAATGCCGGTTTTTTCGGACGATATTCTTCTTCGATTGATGATTCATCTTCGGGAATATACGGCGCGCACCACCAATCGTCCGCATCCCAATTACTGACTTCATTATCGGTTCTTCCCAAACCGTCTTCGATAAACGGCGTGAGAATCGGATTTTTTAGAATTAGAAAAAGTGCCGCATCGCGTTTGGCGGCGAGAGTTTTGGCAGCATTGAATTGATTGATGTAGTCCGAAAATTCGGGTTTATATTTCAAAACTTCCGGCGCAAATTTTCCGGCTCTTTCAAAATCTTCCAAAATCAAAGCGCGGGCAAAGATTGCCAGCGTGAATCTTTCGCGCAGATAAGCGGGAAGCGCGATTGATTTTTCGGCTTCGATTAAAACCGAGAGCGGAAAATATTCATTGATCGAAGCCGTTGTTTGGTAATTAAGCATCGCCCGATTTTGCCAGTTCAATTTATCTTTATACTGCTCCTCGATCTCGCGGTCGAATTCCTCTCTGGTTTGTTTGTCATATTCCGGATCGTAATAGGATTTTTGCCGTTCGATTATTTCTTCGATAGTCATTCCTCTGCCGTCCCAGTTAAAGGCAAAAGGTTTTAATTGGGAAAATTTCAAATAATCATCGAGATTTTCCGCTAGTCCGACGCGAAGTTCGAGAAATTGATTCCGCGCCGAAATCGTTAGATCGAGCGACGATACTAAAATCGAATCAAGCAGTTTTTTCGCTTCCGCCGTTTTCTTTTGAAGCAGCAAAACTCGCGCTTGATGATAGGCAATTGTTTGATATGCCGGAGAATCCGGGTTGGCACGACCTGCCGCTTCCAGCAGAAAATCCAGTTCGCTCGAAGTTGTTTGAGCTTTTGAAATCGCCGTCATCAGCCACAGATCCGAACGGTTTTGTTTAAATTTATTGAGCGAATACAGATACGATTCAGCATTTTGAATTTGATATGTAAAAAGCCAATCGGACAGATCATCTTCGCGCAGAACGGGCGGCAAAACCGCCAGCGAACGGTCAATTTCGCCCCAGTATCCGCCTTCGTAATCCGCTCCGGCATTTCGTGCAAAGCGGCTCGCGTAAGCATTTTGCCGACCTTCGCGGACAGCTTTTTTCATTGCTTCGGTCAAAGTTCCGGCAACTTTTTCGGCTTCGGCAATCGCTTCTTCATCGGTCGCATCGGGTGCGACTTTAATCGTGTAGCTTTTTGAATAATCTTCGTTGCCGAAATAAATTGAAAGACGATCATCATCCGGCTCGGAATTCGTTTCGCCTGAAATATTGGCAATATTGGAATTAGCCGGATTTTCCGGATTTTCGATTGCTTCCAATTCCTTTTTACGTTTTTCTTCTGCTTCCAGAGCCTCTTTTTCAAATTTATCGAGCAGCCACGAATAATCAATCAAATCCTGCCGCAGATTATTATTTGCGCCCTGATATGAAAGTTCCTGCGCGAGTTCGCGAACTCTATCTTGCGGACGCAAGCGATATTTGACCAAACCGAGCATTTTTTTCGCCGAATCGGAAAATCTTCCGCTTTTTGAAGCCGAAATCTGCAAATTTTGTTCGGCTTCCGCGTACAGCAAATTTTTCCGGTTTTCATCCTTGACCGAACTTGCCTGACGAATCAAGGTTCTGCCGACGAGATATTCCGCCGTTTCCTGCCACGGCGACGAGGAATCAACGGCGATCAGCGCAAAACGGTTTTTTGCTTCATCATAATTCAGAGAATAAAAATCCGCCGCCGCCAACTGATATTCGCGGTCTTTTTGCAGCCATTCCGGCATCGCCTGATTCGGCGCATCGGGAATCTGTCTGCCGGATGAACAGTTTGTAAAAACCTTGTCCTGCCCGCCGAGCCATTCTTTTACGTCCGTGTTATCCGCGCCGTGGCTCGAAACACGAGCTTTCAGGGTTTGCGTTGCTGTTTCAAAAGCATTAATTGTGCAATTCGGGAAAAATTCATAACCGCCGTAACTTCTTTCGGTGTAAATTTCGGGCAGTTTTTCTTCCTTCGGCGCCACCTCTTTTCTGGCTTTAACCCATTCCTTCACGGCTTCGCTGACATCCGTATCCGTATAGCTTTCGTTGTTAAATTCCGCGTTCCAAACTTCGATCAAACCTTTTTGTTCATCAAACGAAAATCCGCCGCCATTTAAATAACGATAGGCGGCAAAAAGCACGACGCGCCGGTGCGTCGGTTTGATAATGCCGAGCTTTCCGCTCGCAAAATTTTGATACGGATTTTCCGGTGCGTGTTTATAATCGAAAACCGGCGTAATAAATGACGGACCGCACGCCAGCGCAACCGGCAAACTGTTAGTGAAAAATACAACGGAAATTAACAAAAATAAACAAACCCGTTTAGGCAGCGGTCTTTGACCGCGTTTCACTGACAGGTTGAATAATTCGCGGTCAAAGACCGCTTTCTTAACGGGAAAATTTATAGGGTTCATTTTTTTTCTCGACTTAAGTTTGAAATGGCAAATTTCGGCAAGTTTTTCATAAATATTGTTATTGTTCGAGTTTTTGCAAATCCGTTTGTTTCCAGGGCTTTGCGCTAAAATAAAAAATTCTTCGGTTCGTTTTGAAGTTTACTTTCAGCGGCTGATCAACCGAAACGCCGTAACTTCCGCGGCAGAGCGGTTCGTTCCAATCATTTTCTTTTACCAGAAAATCACGAATCGGTTTGTCGTCCGCTCCCATATCGAAAGCCATCGGAACGGCTTCGTCAATCGGAAATTCGTTAAACCAGGTATCGCCGACGCACCACGAAGCCAGAGAAGTAATGGTCAAGGGCGTATTTTCGGGTAATTCTTTTTTTAAATCCAGAACCAGATTTTTATAAAAGTTTCTTTCCGATACAACTACATCGAAATCTATCTGAATCGCTTTAACGTCAGGCAATTCTAAAGTATTTTTGATCAATAAAACAACTTTTTTCTTTTGCTGATCGGAAAGAGCCGGGCGATTTTCATTTTTAAGCGTTTCAATGCGCGTGACGGCGATCAAATATGTATCTTCAGCTAATTCAAGCGGCTGTCGGCGCGGTTTGAAATTTACTTCATCTTTCTGCAGATAAAGAGTTTGCGCCAGAAATGCCACGCCAAATTTTGCCGGATCAATAAACCGCAAATCTTCGGGGCGTTCCCAAGCCCAGAGAATTTTCGGCGGCATTTGATTTGATAAATTCGGATTGATCTGTCTTTTTGCCGTGCAATTAAGAAAAATTACGGCAAATAAAATCAATGGTATAATTTTGAAAATAGTTTTTGACAAAAAAGTAAAATCGGAAAACATATTCGAATTTGAATAGACATTATTGGAAATAATAAACCACGAAGATTTCGCGAAGATTTTTGTTCGTCAAATTCACGATTTACTAAAGGATGCGAAAATTTTTATCGGTTGACAAACTTTTTTAATTAACTTCGTGAAATCTTCGGGTCCTTTCGTGGTTTATTTCTTATTTCCAATATTGTGTAATATACATTGTTTTCAAAATTCTGACTAGATGAAAATCTATTGTTTTGTTATAGTTTAATAAAACTGAATGACCATTCATTTTTGCACAAGAGGAAAATTATGATTGAACGCGAACAATTAGAGATGGACGTAGTTTTTGTCGGCGCAGGTCCGGCAAATCTGGCGGCGGCTTTGCATTTGAAAAATAAGATCAAAGAACATAATGAACAGGTTGAAAAGGGAATTCGACCGGGCAGAGTGATCGAAGATCTGGAAATCGGAATCATCGAAAAAGGCTCGGCGGTCGGCGCGCATATTTTGTCGGGCGCGGTGTTGGATCCGCTTGCTCTGCGCGAATTGATGCCGGATTTTCTCGAACAGGGTTGTCCGGTTGATTCGGTCGTAACCGAAGACGCATTCTGGTATCTGACTGAAAATAAGAAAATTAAAGCACCGATCACGCCGCCGCCGCTCGTTAATAAGGGCAAATATATTATTTCGCTGAGCAAAATGTGCGAATGGCTGGCGGAAAAATGTGAGGAAGCCGAGATCAATATTTTTCCCGAATTTCCGGGATCGGAATTGCTTTACGACGAAAACGACCGCGTGATCGGCGTGCGAACGGGTGACAAGGGAATTGACAAGGAAGGCAAACCGAAACCGAATTTCGAGCCGGGCGTTGATCTTCTGGCAAAAGTTACGGTTTTGGGCGAAGGTTCGCGCGGTTCGCTGACCAAGCAGGTGATGAAACGGCTGAATCTCGACGAAGACAAAGAGCCGCAGGTTTTCAGCCTCGGCGTAAAAGAACTCTGGGAAGTTCCGGCTGGAAATATTGAAGAAGGAATGGTCATTCACACGCTCGGTTTTCCGTCCGACACGCAAACATATGGCGGCGGCTGGATTTACGGGATGAAAAACAACATCGTCAGCATCGGTTATGTAACCGGTTTGGATTATATTGATCCGATGATTGATCCGCACGCCGAATTTCAGAAATTTAAAACGCATCCGGAAGTTGCGGCGATTCTGGCGGGCGGAAAAATGATCAAATACGGCGCAAAAACGATTAACGCGGGCGGTTATCACACGATGCCGCGACTGTATGCGGATGGCGTTCTGCTCGTCGGCGATGCCGCTTCGTTCCTCAACGGGCAGCGTATCAAAGGAATTCACACGGCGATGAAATCGGGAATGCTCGCGGCTGAAACAATCGTCGGCGCGTTTAATCATCAGGATTTTTCGTCAAATACCTTAAAACATTTCGAAGAAAAATTTGAAATGAGCTGGATTTACGACGAACTCCACGCGGTTCGCAATTTTCACGCATCATTTCAAAAAGGTCGCTGGTCGGCTTTGATCAACAGCGGTTTTCAGTTTTTAACTGGGGGCGCGGGCTGGGGTTTTCTCGACAAAATCCATCACGAAGCCGGTCATCTTCGCTACAAAAAACTTAAAGATCTAGGTTATAAAGGCGACGCGCTCGAACAGCGTTATCCCGATTTGAAATTCGATAAACAACTGACTTTTGATAAAGTTACGAGTGTTTTTTACGGCGCGGTTTCACATAATGAAGATCAACCTTCGCATCTGCATATTCTCGATACGGAAATCTGCGCGACGCGCTGTGCGGAAGAATTCGGCAATCCGTGTCAAAGATTCTGTCCGGCGGCGGTTTATGAAATGGAAGAAAGCGAAAAAACCGGAAGACGCGAGATAAAAGTCAATTTTTCAAACTGCGTACACTGCAAAACCTGCGACATCGCCGATCCGTATCAAATCATCAACTGGGTCACGCCCGAAGGCGGCGGCGGTCCGAATTATAAGGGAATGTAAGCACTAATGGAAAATGAAAAACTGATAATGGAAAATGTCAGGAAACTCCAAAATTATTTTGAATCTGAAAGTTACGGAAATTGTTGGATTTTCACAATATCTTGGAACTTTTGCTTAACTGCTTAGTTATTTTGGCTTTTGCTTGTTTTGGTATAAGACTTGCTCTTTAGAAAATTAAGTATGTTATTTGTAATAAATTCATACGAATTTTATCAAGAGGGAGAAAAGATTTTTATTTGACTAGCAAAAATTGCAAATTGAAAATCGAAAATAAAAATTATGTCATTACCAAATAAAGATGAAGTCGAAGGAAAATGGGAAAAGGTCAAAGGCACGGTAAAAGATAAAGTCGGAGAATCAACCGGCGACGACGAACTGGAAGCCGAAGGCGAAGTTCAGCACGCCGAGGGCGAAGCGCAAGATACTTGGGGAAAAACCAAACGCAAAGTCGGAGATGCCGTTAAATCGGTCGGCGACGCGATTAATAAATAATCCGGTTTATTACAAGTTAAGAGAGAGTTTGAAAATTATGTGTCTTCAAACTCTCTCTTTTTTTGATTTTAAATTTTCAACTTTGAATTTTTTTACAAAAAAGGCTTAAATTTACGTTTAATGAAACTGGCTGCCGATTCGCATCAAAGATTGGAAGAATTTTTTCGGGAATATTTTCAGGACGAAGATTTTCGCCTGCCGCTGATTTATTTTTACGGCGGTAGATTTACGCGCTTTTTTACACGGATAATTAAAGTTCACGGAATAACTTTCGGATGCCGAATATTTATTATGCCGGCTTTGATTTCCGTAAATCAGATCAGCGAACCGAGACTATCGGAAAACCTTGCGGCTCACGAAATTACCCATTCGCTACAGTACAAAACACATGGTTTTATCGGATTTTTCTATAATTATTTGGGAAGCTATCTGAGGAATTTAAGAAAGCAGGAAAAATGGGATTTGCCCGCCAGACAAGCGGCTTATCTGGAAATTCCGTTTGAAGTCGAAGCCCGTGATGCGGCGGAAAAATTTGTCGAATGGAATGATCACAAACGCCGTTTGAAATCTGAAAACAATAATTAAAAACAAATATGCGTTGCCGATGAACTTCAAAATTTATCGGCAACGCGCGTTTATTAGGAACTAAAATATTTCAATTAATTCGATTTATTTTCTTTTGTCGTATCAAAATGAATAATGCCGGATTCGATTTCCCGCATCGCAATTCTCGTGGGTTTATGGTGTTTCATATCCATATCAATACGCGGCATTGCGCCGCGTTGCAGTTGTTTGCTGCGCTGCGCGGCTAAAATAATTTTGCGGTATTTTGAATCAATTATTTGAGATTGATCAATTTCTATTGTGGTTGTTTCTTCCGATTCTTCTGTTTGTTCGACCATATTCTAATCCATTTCTCCGATTACGTTTGTAAATTAAACATCAAAACTATCTAAAATACCTTGTATTGCTACGGTTTGTCTAATCCGTTTTAATCTTTCCGCTAAAATTATCACTTCCAAATCTCTGACCGCTGCTTCGATTTCGCCGTTTATGACGATAAATTCAAACTCTTGAAAACGCCCGACTTCTTCAAACGCATTCTTTAGCCGGATTTCCAAATCCTTTTGAGTTTCGGTTGCCCGATTTGTTAAACGCCGCTGCAGAGTTTCAAAAGACGGCGGGAGAATAAAAATACTGACCGCCTCCGGGACTTTATCAAGAATCGAATGCGCGCCTTGAACATCAATTTCAAGAATTATATCGCGCCCGATTTCGAGTTCGCATTCGATCTGTTTGATCGAAGTTCCGTAAAAATTCCCGTGAACTTCGGCAAATTCGAGAAACTCGCCGTCATTTATTAAATTTGTAAATTCTTCCTTTTCAACAAAATAATAATCCCGCCCGTTTTCCTCGCCCTCGCGCATTTTTCGCGTGGTGAACGAAACCGAATAACCGGTATCCGGCACGCGTCTTAAAATCTCTTTAATCAAAGTGCCTTTCCCGCCGCCCGAAGGCGAGCTGATGATGATTAAATTTCCTTTCATTTTCTTTAAAGTTTGCTGAGTTTGCAGAGTTTGCCGTGTTTACCGAGTTTTTTGAGGCTGCCTTATATAGTTTAGTTAAAACAATTAATTCTATAAATACCCCTCAATTTTAAAAACTCAGCAAACTCAGCAAACTCTGTCAACTCGGTCAACTGGCTTACTCGACATTCTGGACTTGTTCGCGGATTTTTTCGATTTCCGCTTTAATTGTTAAGGACGATTCCTTAACAATTAAATTCTGCGTTTTGGAAGCGATCGTATTTGCTTCGCGGTTTAATTCCTGCGTTAGAAAATCGAGCCGCTTGCCGACATCTTTTTCGTCTTCCATAATCGTGCGAAATTGTTCGATGTGGCTTTTCAGCCGCGTGATTTCTTCGGAAATATCGCTTCTGGTCGCTAAATAGGCGACTTCCTGCGCGAGTCTGCCCTGGTCGATTTCGATCTGCGAATCGCTTTTTCCGAGCATTTCGGCGATTTTTTTGGTTAAACGTTCACGATATTCTTCCAGAATATTTTCGCTTTCGGCTTCGATTACCGGAATAAATTTTTCGATGCCCGAAAGACGCGATTCTAATTCGTTCTTTAATGATGCTCCTTCGATTTCGCGCATTTTTTCGAGTTCTAAAAGCGCGAGCTTGAACGCATTTTTAATCGCTTCGGTTGGTTCTTCCGATAAATCCGCTTTCGCCGTCTGAAAAGCATTAGGCAGACGCGCAATGTAATTCATATCGGGTTCGCCCTCTAAACCGAATGTTTTCTGCATTTCCTTGAGCGCGGAAATATAGCCCGAAATTAAAGGACGATTGAGTTCAAAAACGACTTCTTGATTTTGTTCGTAGCTCAGATTTATCTCGATCCGTCCGCGCGAAAGTCTGTCCGTGATCAAACGCTTCAAATCCGCTTCAATCGGCTGAAGTTCATTCGGCATCCGCAGACTTATGTCCAGAAAACGATTATTTACTGTTTTTATTTCAACGGTTGCGGAAAAATTGTCAATCGCAATGTTTCCACGCCCGAATCCGGTCATTGATTTCATAATTTTCTTTTGACTGGAGCGCCTGCGTCCCGCTTGCACCGTCGCGGTAGCGGCGGAACGGCGATGGAATAAAAATCAAGTTTATTTGTAATCAAACGCTTTTTCGCGCTTTGCGCTCATTGCAAGCGGGACGCATGCGCTCCAGTCTTATATTTTTTCCAAAATTTCTTCTTCGGCAAATTGGAGTTCGTAAAGACGTTTATAAACTCCGCCATTTTTTAATAATTCTTCGTGCGTGCCGCTTTCGACGATTTTTCCCTTTTGCATCACGACGATTTTATCGGCTCTGCGGATTGTCGAAAGGCGGTGCGCGATGACGATCGAAGTGCGGTTTTCCATCAGATAATTCAAGGCTTTCTGCACGAGCTGTTCCGATTCGGTATCGAGCGCGGATGTGGCTTCATCCAATATCAAAACCGGCGCGTTGACAAGTACGGCGCGGGCGATGGCGATTCTTTGCCGTTGACCGCCGGACAGAAAAGTTCCGCGCTCTCCCACCAAAGTTTCATAACCTTCCGGCAATTCCTTGATAAAACCGTCGGCAAAGGCAATACGCGCCGCTTCTTCGATTTCTTGGCGCGATGCGTCCGGGTTTCCGTAGGAAATATTGTAGTTTATCGTGTCGTTAAATAAAACCGTTTCCTGCGTTACGAGTGCGATCTGTTTTCTGAGGCTGACGATCTTTGCATCACGCAGATCGGTTTCGTCCCATAAAATCGCGCCTTCGGAAACGTCGTGAAGTCTTTGAATTAATTTGATCAAACTCGATTTTCCGCCGCCGCTTTCGCCGACGAGCGCGACCATCGTTCCTTTCGGAATTTCCAGATCAACATTCTTGATGACATTTTTTTTATCGTTCTGATATTTGAATGTCACATTTTTGAGTTCAATTTTGTTTTCAAGCGGTTTTAATTCGGCGGCATCAGGTTTTTCGGGCAATTCGTCGTCAATATCCAAAACATCCCAGACATCTCTGGCGGCGGCGAATGCTTTAGAAATTTCATTATGCTGGCGCGAGATTTTCCGCATCGGATCGTAGCTTTTAAAGAGCAGAGCCAGAAACGCAAAAAACTGCGCGGGTTCCATTTGTCCGGTATTTATTTCGCGCAAACCGAAAAAAAGGAGCGTAACTATGGCAATCACACCGATTGTCGTAATTACGGGCGGCGAAGTTGCGGCGATTCTGCCCGACCGCAGATTTGCCCGCGCAATCATTTCGGCAACACGCGCAAACCGCTTTTTTTCGCGTTCTTCGCCGCGATAAGCCTTAACGATTGCGTGATTTGAAAGCGTTTCCTGAACCGTGTCGGTTAAAAGTTTATTGCCTTCGTAGGTTTCTTCCGCCAATTTTCTCAGCGATTTGCTGAATTTTGACGTCAGACCGGCAATGATCGGTGCGATGATCAAAGCTCCGAGCATCAAACGCCAGTTAAAATAAAACGCCGCGCTCAAGAATGCGACGAGATTAAAACTCTCGCGCAAAACGTCGCGCAGATTCGCCGCAACCGCCTGTTCGATTGCCGCCGCGCTGTTAATCAAGCGCGAAACGAGAAATGTCGTACGGTTTTTCTGAAAAAAATCCGACGATTGCTTAAGCAGATGTTCATAGAGTTCCTGCCGCAGCTGCAAAATCGAAGATTGTCCGATTTTTGCCATTAAATACGAAGAAAAATACTCGGAAATTCCGCCGCCGATGGTGAAAAACAAAAGCAAACCGGAAATTGTTGCCCAGGCTCTGAACCAATCATCTTTCGGTATTAATTCCTGCAAATTAAAAAGTGTCGTCGTTGATTGCGCGGCATTTGTGCTGAATGCCTGATCGAAAATCGGAACAAGCAGAGAAAATGTGGCGGTTTCAAAAAACGCGACAAAAATCATTGCGATGGTCGCAATAATAAATGTAAAAAGATGCGGTCTGAGATAGCTTAGAAGCCTTTTGAAATCTTTCATTTTCGTTGAATTATTGAATATACTCAGTAATTTTCCGATTGTCCAAAGTTATTAAATAATTTCGCGGTTTGTGGTAACATTTGCAACGTAGAAAAGATAAAACGCATCAGTTCTTAGAATACTTTCAAAAAAAACTGCAATATTTCGGAGAAAATAAATGAAAAAATTCAGGTCAACAAAAATTCTATCGCTATTATTCGCTTTATTTTCATTAACTTTGCCAATTTTAGCCCAGCTCGATGTGCCGCGTGAAACGACCGCCGTCACGTATCCTTTGGACGAACTCGTTTTTCTGCAATTTCGCGGAACGACGCGTTTTCCGCGAATGAAGGGCGAAGCAAAAATTAAAAGAACGAATAAGAACGGCACGGAGATCGAACTTTCGATTTCAAAAATGCCGCGCCCGTTCGAACTCGGAGCGGGTTATGCAACGTATGTTTTGTGGGCGGTTTCACCGACCGGACAAATAAATAATCTCGGCGAAATCAAGCGGCGCGGATTTTTTGAATTCGATTCCACGATTTCCGTGACAACTCCTTTGCAGACATTTGCATTGATGATAACAGCCGAACCGCATTTTCTGGTTACGCGCCCGAGCCGTTCCGTAATGCTCGAAAATACTAGTCCGTATGCCAAGAGCGGCAGAACTCTGGCAACGACCACGACGGTTCAGTATTTCGGGAATTCGAGCGATTATTTTAATGATGCACGAACGCCGGAAATAGCCGAAGTAGATTACCGGGAAATTCCCTCGTCAATTTTGCAGGCAAAACAAGCGGTTGCCTTAGCAAAGTTTGCCGGAGCGCAGCGCGATGCGCCGGAAGAATTGCAGGAAGCCGAAACTCTCCTGAAAAGAGCCGAAGACGAATGGCAGGCGAAACGCAGTGAAGATATTATTGATGTTTCGGCGCGCAAAGCCATCGGCGCGGCTGTAAAAGCCGAAAATAACGCCGCTTCAAGCAAACAATCCCGCGAAAAACTCAATGAAAAGATTCGCGCCGATGCCGAAGTCCGCGATCAGGAACAAAAATTTGTTGATGCTCAAGATCAGATAGACGCGCTCAAAGCCGAACTTTCCCGCGAAACACGCAATCGGGAATTAGCCGAACGCGACGCGCAGAATTTTTCGGATCAGGTCAAACAACTTCGTAATGAAAATACACAGCTGCGAAATGAAAACGAAACAGCGAAAATCAAACTCGCCCAGATCGAAGGTGAAAAAATCGCGCTCCAGCGTCAGCAAGATGCGGCAAACCGCCTGGCGCGGATGCAGGCAAACGAAGGCGTTTTGTTTGATTCATTGGGAAGATTCGGCGCAGTCAGCAAAAATGATCGCGGAATCGTTGTGATTCTGCCGGAAAATTATTGGACGGGAACTCGCGTCAGCAGCTTTGCCACGGCAAACGAACCGAAATTGGCTTCGATGGTCGAAGTTCTGGCAAACAGCACCGATTACAAAATTGTCATCGAATCGCACACCGACAACAGCGGCACGCCCGATGAACTGCAAACATTAACACAAGAAAGAGCGCAGGCGATTGCCGACCGGTTATTGACTTACGGCGTTTCGCAAGACCGCATCGAAGCCAGAGGAATGGGCGCGGGTCTGCCGATTGTGCCGAATTCGACAAATGCCAACCGCGCAAAAAATCGAAGAATCCAAATAACTTTAGTTCCGATTCTGCCGGCGAATTTGTCTTCGAATATTCAAAATTAAATTGATTTAGAATTACAATCTTTTTTTGCCTGAATTATTTCTCTCTTTGAAATAATTCAGGTTTTTTCTTTTCTTGCGGGAATTTACTTTTATCGCAGTTTTATTTGTGATAAATTTCAAAAATCGAAAAAAAATTATTTGGTTTTTCAAACCATTCAATCCCCCAAATTTTAATAAAAGGAAAATATTGATGAAAAAGAAGTTTCAGATTAATTGGCGTTTATTCGCGGGTTTTGTAGTTTTTGTCGGGTTGATCGCAATTTTCGCCGGAGTCGTTTTTAATCCGATGAAGGCGCAGGAAAAAAATGTCATAAAAGCTGTTTTTGAAAAATATCAAACCGGCGATGCGATTACGGAAATTGTTCGCGATAACGCAAAAGATTTTGTCCGCGTCAAAATTAATAGTATCGAAGACCGGACAAAGATTTCGCAATTGGGAACGATTATCGAAGATTACGGCAGCTTGGTCATTTTGGCGAAGGATAAATCGAAAATTCTCGAAACTGCCGCACTGGATGTTCAACCTTTGGAAACTTCGATAAATCTTCCGTCGGGAAAATTTGAACCGCTCGGCGAAAATGCAGTAAAACCCAATGGAAAAATCGAAAATTCTTCCGACAAAGATTATTACATCGTCCAATTTGCCGCTTCGACCAGAGGCGAATGGCTCGAAAGTCTCGAAGAGATCGGCGCGGAAGTCGTTCAATATATTCCGCATCAGGCGTATTTTGTTTATGCTGATGCGGCGACGATCAATCGAGTTGCGAATCATTCAAGAGTTCGCTGGGTCGGACGCTACACTTCGGAGCAAAAAAGCTCTAACCATCTGGAAAATTTCGTTTCCGGCTTAAAAGGCGCATTTGCCGAATACGATGTCGCGGTTTTTTCGAGAGCGGATTTGCTCACTATCAGAGATGAAATTTCAAATACTGTTGGTCGGCAGGTGATCACGGTCGAAAAACCGCCGCATAATTTTTTCAGCATAATTCGCGTGCAAATGTCGCCGAGTGATGTGGAAAATGTCGCCAAGCTCAGAGATGTCGTCAGAATTGATCCATACTTCAAACCGCAAAGGGAAGACGAGCGGGCGGCACAGATCGTTTCAGGCAATTTTTCCAGCACGACGGTTTTGAATCCGCCGGGATATGAACCTTTAACGCAATTCGGTGTTGACGGGACAGGCGTTACGGTGGCGGTCGTTGACGACGGCGTTTCCATTCCCGGAAACGGCGGATTCTATATAACTTCGGGCAACACGATTGACGGACCGCTCAGAGGCGCAACCGCCGGCGCGAGCGGCGGACACGGACATATCAATGCCAGCATCATCGCCGGCGATACGCCGTTCGGCGGACTCGATCCGACAGGTTATAATTACGGGCGAGGAATCGCGCCGAAGGCAAATATTATCAATATTGCTTTCTTAAAATCCGGAAACACGACGACCGATGCTCAATCGGTTGACGATACTTTGAACACCGTCGGACTGAACGGTGTTAAAGGAACAATCACAAATAACAGTTGGGGCGCAGGAACTAACGGAAATACCTACAGTTCACGCGCCGCGCTGTGGGACGGATTTATTCAGGACGCATCTCTAGGCGCGACGATTGATCCGATCAATATCGTCTTTTCCGCCGGAAATTCGGGCACCAGCGGTCTGACGCAGCCGAAAATGTCGAAAAATACGATTGCGGTGGCAAATTCGGAAAATATCAGAACTGAAATTCTCGGAACAGGCGCGGATAATATGGATGATCTGCGTTCGAGTTCGAGCCGCGGACCAGCCGCCGACGGTCGCATCAAGCCCGATATTACCGCTCCCGGAACTGCTATTACGGGTTCGCGAGCCGGAACAGGCGGAAGCGTCAGCGGGCAAATTGACGCAAATCACAGTTACAGTTCTGGAACATCGCACGCCGCGCCGCAGGTTGCCGGAGCCGCCGCGCTTTTTACGCAATTCTGGAAAAGCACGAACAGCGGAGAATTTCCGAGTCCGTCGCTCGTCAAAGCCGCGATTCTGAATACCGGACAGGAAATGAACGGTTCATTAACGAACACACCGATTCCGAACGGAAATGAAGGCTGGGGACGAATGAATATGAGATTAATGTTCAATACGGGCGTTCCGATGAATTATACTAATCAAACGGTCGAATTTTCCGATACAGGAAATAATCACACGATCAGCGGAACGGTTTCCGATGCGACCAAACCCGTCCGCGTAACGCTCGTCTGGACAGACCCGCCGGGAGTCAGCGATCCGGCTCTTGTCAATAATCTCGATTTGACAGTTACGATTGGCGCTAATGTTTATAAAGGAAACGTCTTCTCCGCCGGAACTTCTACGACAGGCGGAGTTGCCGACAATCGAAACAATGTTGAAAACCTCTTTCTTCCGGCAGGAATTCCGGCGGGAACAGCATTTTCAATTCAAGTTTCGGCAACAGCTTTAAACGGCAACGGAATTTTAGGCAATGCCGATTCGACCGATCAGCATTTTTCGCTTGTTGCCTACAATTTCCAGCCTAGGTCGCTTGCTCCGGTATCCGTTTCAGGAAAAGTTTTATCAAATAACGGACGGGGTTTAAATCGAGCGAGTATAACCTTGACGAATATGCAGGGCGAGAGCCGGACAATATTTTCAAATCAGTTTGGTTATTTTCAGTTTAACGGAATTGAAGTAGAACAAACTTACGAAGTTCAAGTAAGAAGTAAAGGCTATCAGTTCAGTTCTCAGCAAGTTACCGTGAATGGTCAAATCACGAATCTTAATTTTGTGGCAAATTGAAGAAAGCAGTTAAATATATTTTCAAAAAAGAGTAAGGAAATAAGAAATGTTCTTACTCTTTTTTCAAAGTCAGAACCATCTGCGGTAGCGGATGGTTGAAGTTTAACTTTTCAAATGTTCGCAAACGGCTCGAAACATTAAGTTAAACCGCCCGCTTGCGGCAGACGGTTCTGACCTATATAAATAACCAAATGGATTCGATTTTGATATTATTTTGCGACTTTGCGTGAAATTAACTTGTGCTTTTTGAACAATTCAAATACTTAAATTAAAAAGTATTTAATCCCTCAAAACAAAAATTCTGTCCGGCGGCAGACCGACCACGCATTCGTCGCCGACATTTAAACCGACGAGTCGCAAGACTAATGCTTGAAGCGATAATCCGTTTGCGTCGAGTTTCAAAAGAGTTGTTGCGCCCTGATAAATAATTTCGGTGATTTCAGCCTTTACTAGATTGTCTTCGGGAAAAGACGCACCGAAGGAAATTGAAATATGTTCGGGGCGAATCGCCAGATTGACATTTTGATTTATTGTGCCGGAACTGTTTTTTGAAATTCTTTGAGTAGAAATCCGATGTTCGCCGTCAATCGTGATAAATTCGGGAATTTCTGATTTATTCGATGTCATTTTTGCCGGAATAATATTGTTTCGACCCGTTGCCTTGGCGGCGGCAACAGTTTTCGGGTTTTCATAAACTTCGCGCGGCGTGCCGATCTGAATCAATTTTCCGTTATCTAAAATTGCCACACGGTCGCAGATCGAAAATATTTCTTCGTAATTACTCGTAGCAAAAATAGCCGCAAGATTTTTTAATTTGACGGTTTTTTTTAATTTTTCCGCCTTTTCTTCGCGCTGCTGCCTGTCCATAAAACAGAATTGATTATCAAGCAGTAATACTTTATCGGCTTTTTCCAGGGCATCTTCCAAAGCCAGTGCCTGACCTTCGCCGTCGGCAAGTTCCGAAGGTTTATCGGTGTTGAAAATAGATTGCCAGAAAGAACTGTTGGTGATACTCGGAAAATAAAATCCGCGTTCTTCGCACGGTTTCTTCGTTAAATCGTCGGCATCAAGAAAGATTTCGCCGTCGTCGGTGTTTAAAGCACCGGCAATTGTTCGCATTAAAGTTGATTTTCCGACACCGACAACGCCGAAAATACCGAAAATTTCACCTTTTTCCACATCAAATGAAATTTCCTTGATAATCCAGTTTTCATCGTATCTTTTTGAAAGATTTTTGATTCTTAGAGTCATATTTTACTTATTTCTTTGAAACTTTCTCAAATAAAAGACGTGCAAATAAAAAGTATGCTTTTGTCATCCGAATAAGGCAAGTATAATAAAAACTATATTTTGAGCAAAGGTGAAAAATTCTGATGGCAAATGAAAAGAAAAGTTTAACGAGAAAATTGGTTCACGCCGGCGGTTGGAAATTGGTTCGGCGAGTCGGTAAAACGATTCCCGGTGTCGGCACCGTGATTGCAATCGGTTTTGTCGGTTATGACATAAAGAAAAAGGGTTTTGTTAAAGGACTTGTTAATTCAGGTCTTGACGCAGTTCCATTTGTCGGGTTGGGCAAAAATGTTCTGGAAATGTTCACGGGCGATCTGCTTCCCGATAAAGAAAGTTCAAACGGAAAAAAATTGCCGAAAAAGGAAGAAAATGAAGTTAAAAAATAAAAATCGAAAATTTATAAAAGTCGGGTTAATGGCATTTTTTGTATTGTTGAGCGGTTTTTTTATAAACTCAAATGCCCAAACAACCAGACGGACGAATACCTCAAAAAAAGTCGTTAAACCGACACCGACTCCGGAAGCACCTGAAATTGTCAGCCGCGCCGATGATTTTCCAAACAGCAATCAAATAATCATTCAGCCGGTTGAAATTCCGCAAAATCAAGGTCAGGAAGAAGAGGAAACGGTTGATTTTGAAAGCCGCATCAAAGAATTAAATCAGCGGATAAAAACGCTGGAATCAACAAACGAAAATCAATACGACCAAAAACAAAAACGCCTTTTGCTGAATCTCGATATTCTTTCACGCGCCGAACAACGCGCCGATGCGCTCCGCAAACAGCTTTTCGATGTGATCGAAAGAGAAAACCAGATTCAAATAAAACTCGACCAGATCATCTATAATATCCGACCCGAAGCTATTGATCGAAGCATTGCTTTTGCCGGCACGCTGCGCCCGGAAGACTTGCGTGAACAAAGAAAAAAAAGTTTGGAATCGGAAAAGGTAAATCTGCAAAATCTTCTGACTGAAATCTCGAATAACAAAACGAATCTACAGGACAATGTGAGGAAAGCCGATCTTCTGGTTGATAAATTAAGACTCAAACTGGAAAAAGACATAGACGATGCGTTGGCGGAAGATGAAGATACGCCTTGATAAACAAACCTCAACTTCTGAAAAAATTTGTTTAACGCTCGCTTTAATAAAAAAAAAGTAAGCAGGTAAGCAAATGTTTTGTGGTTTAATGAAGGTAGAACAGGCTGTTAGCCGGTTCACGTCGTAACACTGATTTATTCCACGGTGAACTGGCTAACAGCCTGTTTTACATTTCAGCATCATTATCCCCGATTACTTCTGCTTTCCTGCTTAATAGATTGTAAATTAAATTTTCGAGTGTTTGGAGTCCTGCCTTTACGCGGCTTTTTCCGCCGCGCTTCGCTGGCGGATGCCGCGTAAACGCGGGACTCCAAACTTTTTTCAAACGCCTTAAAATTTAGTTTACGGACTACTTAACTCAATAGAATTCAAATATAATTAATTGAAAGTTCTGCTCTAACTTAAATTGTGAAAATTGTGTATCTGCCGCCGGAAAATTAATTTTCTTCCGGCGCGAAAAGTTTGTTCGGATCAATTTTTTCGCAATCCTTGACGGTTGCCAAAATTGCCAGAGTTCGCAAATACCGATCGGTAAAACCTTCGGCTTGCGAGATCGCGCCTTGAAAATCCTGTTTGCTGATCTGCTCGAAAGTTCGGTTAAGATCAAAGCCCGGAACGCTGTAACTGCTAAAAACTCCAAACCCTTCGCCGACGATTTGCTGCTGGACAAAACTCGTGAAAAGATTCGGGTTTTCCAGTTTGTTCGCCGCGTGAATCGCTTTTGAAAGCGTATCAATCGAATTGAACCGATCAATTTTCTCGAACATAAACGCTACGCCGAGCAAAACCTGTGCTTTTTCAACCGTATCGGGCGATTTTTCCGCCGTTTGATAAACTTCGGTTAAAATTTCCAGTGTTTCAAATTTGGTCAAAGGTTCTTTCAGCTTTTCGTCGGCAATATTGAAATACAAAACTGCGCGATGTTCGATCTGCGGAACTTTGTCGGCAAATTTTCGCGCATCGGTCAATCTTTTATCTTTGATGGCGACTTTCGCACTTTGAAAATAAAAGAAATTAACGCTTTTTTCGCGCACGGATTTTTCTTTTATTTTATCGAGCCAGGGTTCGATCATCTTTAATTCTTCTTCCGTTTTAGCGGCTAAAATAAGTGTAACGATGGGATAATCGGTTAAAATTCCTTTTGAATCCGCTTCTTCTAAATCTTTGATTCTTTCGGCAAAGTTTTTAACCGATCTTTCCTGAAAATCCTTGTTAAAATCCAGACCTTTGCGTGTTTGTTCATCAATCAGCGCAGTCGCATTTTGTCTGGCGCGAACGAGATCGCCGTTTAATGCAGGGAAATCCCGGCTGATGATCGGCGCAAATTCGTTTAGGACAACTAATGCATAACCTGCTTCGGAAATAGTTTGACCTTCGAAAGAGTACAAAGTTTCCGGTGTCAGCGAATTTGTTCGATTCAATAAAAGGGTTAAAAATTGTCTTTGAAGATTGGGATTCGGCGTAAAATTTGCCGGCGCGGATGTGCCGCTGGAAAATACGTTTACCTGAATCGTTTTGTCGCGTCCGAACGGAAAAGCCGAAAGTGTTAGAAGTCTGCTGATCGACGAAAGAGTTTGACGCGAAAGCAATTCGGCATAAATTTGTTCGGCGATCTGCGGATTTTTTCCGTAAAGTTGATATAAAACGCTAAACCAATCGCCGATTATCGGATAATTCATCACACGCCGAAAAATTGCGAGTGCCGCCGCCTGATTCGAATCGAAAAGCAACATTCCCAGACGCAAGGATTGAGATAATTCCTGTTCTTTTTGGAAGGCATCGCGTTTGTCTTTTTCCTTGTCCTCGTCGTAACTTTTTAACACTTCTTCGGTCAATTTCCTTGCCCATTCCGCATCGCGTCTCGCAATTGCGCGAATTACCTCAAAACGATAATCCGGTTCAGCCGAGTAATAAAATTTAAGGGTCGAAGTGTTGACAATTCCTTTTTCTTTAAATCGTTCCTGCGCGATCTTAAACGCTTCGGCGTAATATTTTCTTGCCGAATCGGATTCTTTTTCCCATAAATAATCGGCAACTCGAATCAGAATATTTATGCGTTTATCGGATTCGGTCACAGATTTGCTTTCAATCGCCTGCCGTTCGACCAATTGCCGCGCCATTTGTGCATCGCATTGTTTAATTTCTTTTTTTGCAACTGTTTGAGCGTTTGCATCGAAGATTGAAAAAGTTAAAATTATGGAAAATAAAAGTAATGTTTTCTTCATAAAATTTCTCCGGCAAAAGGTTTGATTTTTAAAAAACTATCATAAATTCCGGCATATACAAAGAATTTTTAAAATTCTATATTGCAAAATACGGAAAAAAACTTGCAAGACGATACAACTACTTTCGTTCCTTGTATCGTCATACAAAGCGTAAAAACCAAAAACATCACGCTTGTTCAACCATTGCAATGGAGAAAAATATGAAGTTTATCAAGATACTTAGCGTTTTAAGTTTGATCTTTGCCGGACTTTTTTCGGCAATTTCCGTCAATGCTCAAGGTGTTATTATCCCGATAATTTGTGATATTCGCCCGTGTCCGCCGCGTCCGCGACCAATTCCGCAGCCGCTTCCCAATGCTCTTCCGGTAAAATCCATCAAACTCGTCACGAAAATCGAAAATCAGGTAGCGACGACGCACGTCGAACAGGTTTTTCGCAATGATACGCCTTACACTCTGGAGGGAACTTATTTTTTTCCGATTCCGGAAACGGCTTCGATTGTCGAATTTTCTATCTGGGAAAACGGTAAAAAACTGGTCGGCGAAGTTCGCAATCGAGAAGAAGCACGAAGAATTTATGACGAAATTGTTAGAAAACAGCGCGATCCCGGATTACTGGAATATGCCGGAAAGGATTTGCTTCAAGCCTCGATTTTTCCGATTCCGCCGAATTCCGATAAAAAACTCGAACTCATTTATACACAGGTTTTAAAAGCTGATTCGGGAACAGTCGCCTATCGCTATCCGCTCGGAACGGGCAGAAATGTTTGGGCAAACAGAAATTTTCCGAATCGTGAAACGGATGTTTCGAGAGGAACAAATCCGCCGCAGCAATTCGGCACGATTTCGGGAAAGATCGAAATTGTCGGGAAAGAAGCACTGCGAAATATTTATTCGCCGAGCCACACGATTGACACAAATTACGCGGGCGAGAAAAAAGCCGCAATTTCATTTGAAACGACGAGCAACGACTCTGATTTTCAATTATTTTACGGCGTTTCCAACAACGATTTCGGAATGTCGCTTGTAACTTACCGGGAACCGGGAAAAGACGGTTATTTTCTGCTGATGCTTTCGCCGCGTGATGAAGTAACCGACCGGGAAATTGTTAACAAAGACATCGTTTTCGTGCTTGATACTTCGGGTTCGATGGCGGACGAAGGTAAAATGGACAAAGCGCGTGCGGCACTGCTTTTTGGAATCAGAGGTTTAAATGACGGCGACCGGTTCAACGTGATAAATTTCGCCGGCGAAGAACATCTGATGGAAAGCGGTTTGATCCGAGCCGACAAATCGGGAATCGGAAAAGGCGTTGAATTTGTCGAAAAACTCAAACCGACGGGCGGAACGAATATCAATGACGCGCTCAAAGCCGCTTTGAAACAATTCGATTCTTCCGACAGACCGAAAATGCTCGTGTTTTTGACCGACGGTTTGCCGACGGTCGGCGAATCGGACGTTGATAAAATTATCGAAAACGCCAAAAAAATAAAAATTGAAAACTTGAGAATGTTTCCGTTCGGTGTCGGTTACGACGTAAATACGCGGCTTCTTGATAAATTGGCGACGGCAAATGCGGGTTTAGCCGAATATGTCGAACCGAAGGAAAATCTGGAAATCAAGGTTTCAAACTTTTTTACGCGGGTAAATTCGCCGGTTTTGACGGATTTGACTATTGATTTCGGCACAGTCAAAACCGATTTAATGTACCCGCGTCAATTGACCGATGTTTTCAAAGGAACACAGGTCGTAATGCTTGGACGCTATACGAATCAAGATGATTTAAATAATGTAACGATTCGGCTTTCGGGCAAAAGCGGCAGGGAAAACCGCACGTTTAATTATTCAAATTTAGATTTTCCCAAAAGGTCAACGACCAATGATTTTCTGCCGCGCCTCTGGGCATCGCGCCGCGTCGGTTGGTTGGTCGAGCAAATCCGCGCTAACGGCGAAAACAAGGAATTAAAAGATGAAATAATCGAATTAGGCACAAAATACGGTATCGTTACGCCTTACACATCATATCTGGCAACCGACGGTTCAGTTCAAAATTTTGCCATTGACGGCGCAAGCGGAAACAGGATTCCGCCTGCAAAATCATCTCCGGTTTTTGGTGGTTCAATCGTACAGGAATCAGGTCGAGATGCCGTAAAAATGAGCCGTCAGCAAAACTCGATGCAGTCCAACACGATTGCCAATTCCGATAAAAAAAGCGAGGATGCGGAACAAATTTTCGTCCAAAATTCGGTCAGCAATCAATTTGTCGGGACAAAGAACTTCTTTAATGTCAGCGGAAATTGGATTGACACGGATTTTAAAGAAGATGCCAAACTGCCCGAAGTTAAACTCGAATTCGGAAGCAACGAATATTTTGATTTGATCACTAAAGAAAAGGAACTGGCGCAGTATTTCGCGCTCGGTGAACAGGTCGTCGTTGTTTGGAAGGGAAAAGTTTATCGAATTGTTAAATCTTTGCAAAACAAGGATTAGCGGCAAACCCCCGCTTCCTTCTCGTCTTAAAAGGTGACATTTAACCGAAAAAAGTATATTTTATCGGGTAAATTCACCTTTTTTTTACAATCAAAAATTTCGGAGGTTGATAAGTGTTTAATTTCAAAAACGTAATATTTTTCTGTCTAATTTCGCTATTTTCAATACAAAATTTTTATGCTCAGGAAGGCTGGTCGCCGATCAAAGATGGTGAACAGGATGATTTTATCACCGTTTTTTTTACCGATTCAAAACGCGGTTTTGTTGCCGGAGATAACGGACATTTTATTTTTACGACCGACGGCGGCAACAGTTGGCAAAAACAATTTGTTTACACGGAAGAAAATATCAATGAGATCTATTTTCGCAACAGTAAAGACGGATACGTCGTGGCGGGCAGAAAATTATTTATAACCGATGACGGCGGGAAAAGCTGGAAGGAAGAAATTATTTTCAATCAGACAGATTTCAAAAACGGAACGCCGGAGTTTTTAAGCGTCCGGTTTGCCGACAAAAATCGCGGAATTATCGTCGGTTCGGTTTTAAGTAAAAATGAACGAGTAATAGATTCGCTCGTTATGCGAACCGATGACGGCGGAAAAACCTGGTCGCGCATAATCGTGCCGTCAAAAATCGAACTTTATCATCTCGATTTCGCAAATAGTTCGAGAGGTTGGATTGTCGGCGATTCGGGATTGATTTTAATTACCGACAATGGCGGATTAACCTGGCAAATCCAAAATTCGAGAACAAAAAAAGCTCTCTATAATATTGATTTCCGGGATTCGAACAATGGTTTTGCAGTCGGTGCTGACGGAACGATTTTGCGTACGGAAAACAGCGGCGAAATCTGGGAGATTGTTAAAACAAATTTTCCGAATACATTTTTAAGAGTTGATTTTGCCAGCGATAAAGAAGGTTGGATCGTCGGGCATAAAGGCACGATTTTGCGGAGTTCGGACAAGGGAAAAACCTGGATTAAACAGGAAAGCCGGACGGAAAAATCGCTATACGGTTTGTTTATGACAAAAAAATACGGGTTTGCGGTCGGTGCAAACGGTACGATTCTAAAATATGAAAGATAATTTTTTTAAAGCTGATTTTTATATACATTCGGATTTATACTTGCAATCAATTTCGCAAAAAAGGATTTTAGTTACGTCATTCTAAAAAAAATAAGGAGAAATAAAGCTATGGAACCAAGTGCGGCTGAAATAAAAAGTACGACAGAGAGACAGGGACACGGTAAAGCATTTGAAGATTGGGTTGCGGAAACATTTTTAGAAGATCGTAAGATACCTTCGCATACGGATAAATGGGATGCCGAGGGCGTTACGTTTAAGGAAGAATTTAAGGATACAACAGGTTTTTATAACGGTCTTCCGATTTCTATAAAAACCTGTAAATTTAATCAATCTGTAAATTTCGGCGATGCTATCCGGCAGTTTGAAAATAACCAGGATTTTCTTTTAATCGTCGGTTTTTGGAAACCCGCCGGCAACAGTAAAAAAATTGTTCAGGTTGTGGCAAAAAAAGTCGGAAACGAAGATTGGCATAACTTATTTGTTGATTTTGAAACCGAAAAAGAAAAAGGTCCGGAGCATTGCAAAAAAAGAACCAAAGAAAAAATAGAAGAATTAGACATAACCATTAAAACAACGGAAGGTTACAAAGATGCGAGAAAAAAAGCAAAGCAAGAAAAAGCCGAAATTAAATCAAAAATGACATTAAATCCTAAAATTGATTCAAAAAAACAAAGAAGGTTGCAGTGTAGTCTGCCTAAAAAAGTATTTCACGAATTCACGGGAGTTCCCCAATCAGATAATAGTTCGGCAACTCTTTGGGGTCAGAAGGTTCCTTTGATAAATAAAGACTGAAAAAAAACATTTCAGAAGGTGAAAATTTAAGCAAAGAAAAAAAACAAAATAAAAAAGCAATTCTGCCGAAAATCCAGACATCAATTATTACAGACTGAGTGTTGAGCAACTTTTGAAAATTTGGAATTTGACCGATACTTTAAGTCTTTTCTGATTCCTCCTGTTTCTTTTTTCCCTGCCGAGTATGGGACTCGGCGGGGTTTTTTTGATTTATTTTTTCTGCAAACCTTGCGCTGACCGCGCCAATTGTTGCGCTCGCGGCAAACTTTCGACCGCTTTTTCAACCTGTTTATCTTCTTCGATCAAGACCTGATTTGCCGCGACATTTCCGAAGGCGGCGACCGCCAGATTAAACCGCAGACGCATCTTTATATATTTTTTTTCAGCTTCGATCTGCGGCGGCGTTAAATTCCAGTTTTGTCCGTTTGCGGTATAATTCTTAAAAGCATAAAAAAGTTCGTCGCTTACCGGAAAATCGTTCGGGCGCACGCGATGCCCGTATTTTACCTTGGTCGTGATTTTATAATGTTCAAAACCTTTGATTTGTCCGGCGGCGATTTCGCGGGCGAAAAAGAATATCGGATCGAGCAGAATGTTCTGCGTTTCGCTGAGTTCCTGTGATTTGACGATTTCATCGGGCGTGATGCCGTTTCCGCTGAATACCTTTCTGCCGCCGACGGTTTTAACCGCCGAATTGTTTTTTTCTTTTTCGGTTTCAGTAATTTTATGATTGTAGTAATCATAAAGATTTCCCTTTGAATAATCGCGCTGAATCGAACGTCCCGATGGCGTGTAATATCTGGCGGTGGTTAAAGCCAAGCCCGAACCGTAGGGCAGATTTATGACGCTTTGCACCAGACCTTTGCCGAATGTGTTTTCGCCGACGATCAGAGCGCGGTCATAATCCTGCAATGCACCGGCGACGATTTCCGAGGCGGACGCACTTCCTACATTAACTAAAACGACGAGAGGCAGGGTTTCAGCCGTGCGGGTTCTGGCTTTCCATGTCCGGTTATCAATTCTGAAGCGTCCGCGCTGCGAAACGACGGTTTGACCGCGGTCGAGAAATTTTTCCGTCACGCGAACGGCTTGTTCGACAATTCCGCCCGGATTTTCGCGCAAATCCAGAATTAAAGAAGTCATTCCCTGTTCGCTTAAATCTTCGAGCGCAACGGTTAATTCGTCTAAAGTCGTGTAATTAAAGCCGTTTGAAAGATCAATATAACCGATTCCCGGTCGCAGCAGGAAAGCATCGGGAATCGAAGGCTGCGGAACGCGGTTGCGGGTTAATTCGATATTTTCCGCCTTTTTCGCTCCGGCGCGTTCTATTTGCAAGCGCACGACCGAACCCTTCGGTCCGCGAACTTTATCCCGAACATATGCCGAAGATTTGCCGAGAACATTTTCGCCGTTGACCGCAACTATTTTGTCGCCGAACCGCAAATTTGCCTTAAAAGCGGGCGAATCGGGGAAAGTGGATGAAATATACGTGTCATATTTTCCGCCCGTTTTATAATTTACGATTGTTGCGCCGATGCCGTAATATTCGCTGTTTTGATCGCTGAGAAGTTCATTAAATTCATCCGAATCAAAATAATTGGAATGCGGATCGAGCGAGCGAAGCATCGAAGTGATCGAATTTTTAGTCAACTGGTTAAAATCAATTTTACTTCCGCTGACGTGATTTTTTTTGATTATTTCCAGTGCTTCGGAAAAATCCTGCGTTACGGAATTTTGTGATTTTTGAATTGTTTGCGAAGCATTACCCGGATCGGTTCGCGGAACTCCGGCGGAAAATGAACTGCCTTTGCTGATCTTAAACGGTTCGGTCTCCGGCAATTGCGAAACATCGCCTTGATTCTTTTGCGGAAAAATTGCTGAATTACCCAGTAAAACCAGCAAAAATGCAAAAAATAGTTTTCTCCTCATAGTCAAATGACCTCAAATAAAACAGTTCAATTCGCGCCTTTGTTTAACAAACCAAGGCAAAACGAAAAAAATAAAATTGATTTGGACAAATGTTACAAATTAAGCCGCTTTTTTGCAACTCTATAAATGTTTGACACATTTAGAAGTCCGATTTTGTTTATGCTTTGGAAAATACTTAATTGCCCTTAAATTCCAATGAATTTTATTAATTTTTTTCCTAGCTTGATAAATCCTTGTTAAATAAGCGAAAATCTTTATTTATGACCGCTGAAAATAATAATAGTCTGGAAGAGAAACTTCGTTCGGTGATCGAAACGGTGGATATTGCCAATGCTCTGATTGATCCTTTAACAAAATCAATCGAGAATCTATTGCATATTTCCGCCGCGCAAATGAATTCCGAAGAAGCGTCTGTATTAATTCGTGATGGAAATGAAGGCGATCTGCGGTTTATTTCCGCCATCGGAAAAGTGGCGCATCATTTGATAAATATGCAAATTCCCGCCGGAAAGGGAATTGCGGGTTTCGTTTTTTCTTCGGGACAGCCGATGGTTATTGCCGATGTCGGCGAAGAAGACAGCTTTTATGCGGAAATTGATAAGCAAACCGGATATTCGACACAAACCCTTCTGGCGACACCCTTGCGGCACAAAGGCGAAGTAATCGGCGTGCTGGAATATGTCAATCGGATCGGCGAACCGCCGCACGAATCGTTTACATCCGCCGAAATGGATGACGCGGCGGTTTTTGCCGAAGCTATTGCATCACTGGTCAATGCGTATGAATCCGCCAAGCTTTTTCACGATTTTACCGAAAAAATGTTGTCGGCAGACCAAGATTTCAAGTTTGCGGAAGTCAGAGATTGGCTGGAAAATTTGCGCGATTCTTCGGAACACAAAGAAACTCTCGATCTAGCCGTGTTAGTTCGTGAGATTTCGAGCCGCGGCGAAGAAGAACGCCGAATGTGTGTCAGAATTTTAGAATCAATTCTGGAATATGCCGACATCAAAGCCGAAACGAGCTATTTAAACTTTTAATTTGTCCGCGAAATTTCAAATTTTTCGCTTTTTTTGTCAGTTGAATTTATGACGGAAGTTTCAGGCTACGAATCAAACGAATTCTCTTCAATGTCAACTTATTTCCAAATTGACGAAAGTTGGAAATTGCGGACGGGCAAAGGTGTGGGTGTTGCCATTATTGACAGCGGAATTGACGGTAATCATCCGGCTTTGCACGGGAAAGTAAAAGAATCCGTCGAAGCCAGAAGAGATAATAAAAAGGTGATCTTCGACCTGACCGAAATCGGCGATTCCGCCGGACACGGAACGGCTTGTGCCGGAATTATTTCACAAATCGCGCCGGATGCCGAATTTTACAGCATAAAAGTTTTAGGCGCGGGCGGTTTGGGCGACGGGCAGGCGTTTCTTGCCGGACTCGAATACGCGATCATCAAACGCTACCGGATTATAAATTTGAGTTTGGGAACAACGCGACCGCAGCTTTTCGCGCCGCTTCACGATCTGCTGGATCGTGCTTATCAAGCGGGCTGCATCGTCGTTGCGGCGGCAAATAATCTGCCGCATCCGAGTTTTCCGTCGGTTTTTTCGTCGTCGCTGATCTCTGTCAGTAAAAATGACGAAACCGATGCGTTTAAATTCGGTTTTAAATACGGAGAAGTTATCGAACTGACCGCGCCCGGCGTAAATATTCGCACCGCCTGGCTTAACAATACTTATAAACGCTTGACCGGAAACAGTTTCGCGTGTCCGCACATCGTCGGGGTAATCGCACTTCTGCTGGAAACTTATCCGAGTCTCACGCCCTTTCAGGTAAAATCCGCGCTTTATTCGATTGCCGAAGAAAATCAAAGAAAACATAAAGAATTGGAATCGGAAGCAGAGAAAGCTCAAGAATAAGCATCTCACAAAATAACCGGTTTGCTTTTTTTTAGATAAAATGATTTCATTAACAAAACTTTTCAAGTAAATTTTAAGGAGTAAGAATGAATAAAAGTTTAATTTATTCGGTTACAATTGTGTTGATTTCGACACTTTTCGGAATCAACACTTTTGCCCAAAATACGAGTAATAAAAATATGGATAATACGTCAGGAAATTTTCAACTTCCGCCGCTGAAAATCGAGCAATATACGCTTGAAAACGGTTTGCGGGTTGTCTTAAATCAGGATAATTCCGTGCCGGTCGTCGCGGTGGCGGTTTATTACGATGTCGGTTCGCGCAACGAACGCGAAGGTCGCACCGGATTCGCGCATCTTTTTGAACATATGATGTTTCAAGGTTCGGAAAACGTCAAAAAAGCCGAGCATTTTCAGTTTATTTCAAAAGCCGGCGGCACGATGAACGGAACGACCAGCACCGAAAGAACGAATTATTTTCAAACTCTGCCGGCAAATCAATTGCCGCTCGCACTTTGGCTCGAATCCGACCGGATGAGTTCGCTGGCGGTGACGGAAGAAAATCTGACCAATCAGCGCAACGCCGTTCAGGAAGAAAAACGGCTTAATTTCGATAATCAGCCGTACGGCGAAGTTTTCAATCTGCTTAATTCGATGGTTTACAAAAATTTCTCAAACTCGCATTCGACCATCGGTTCGATGGCGGATCTGGATGCGGCAACGGTTGAAGATGTCACAGAATTTTTCCGAATTTATTACGCACCGAATAATGCGGTTTTATCCATTTCCGGTGCGTTTGATCCGAAATCGGCAAAAAGTATGGTTGAAAAATATTTCGGTTCGATCAAAAAACAGCCGAAACCCGAAGCCGTAAATGTCGCCGAACCTAAGGAAGTTGCGGAAAATTATAAAAAATACGAAGACAAACTCGCACCTTTTCCGGCGTTTATTATGGGCTGGAAAGTTCCGGCGCGGCGCACTCCCGAACATAACGCTTTGAGCTTAGCGGGAAAACTTTTATTTGAAGGCGATTCTTCAAGGCTTTATCAAAAACTCGTCAAAGGTGATGAATCGGTCGTACAATTATTCGGAATCAATGATGAACGGCGCGGTCCTTCCGGTCTGGCGATCGGCGCAATTCCGAAACCGGGACAGGATTTGAGCAAGATCCGCGAAGCGATTATGAACGAGATCAAAGATTTATCAACAAACGGTCCGACCGCCGAGGAAATGACGAAACTCAAGAATCAATTGATAAACGATGAGGTTCGTTCGCGTCAATCTTCGATGGCAAGAGCGCAAAACATCGCGCAATTCGCGCTGTATGACGGCGATCCGACATTGATCAACACCGAACTCGAAACGCTTTTAAAAATTACGCCCGAACAGATCAAAAATGCGGTAAATACCTATTTAAACAATGAAAACCGCGCTTTGCTCGATGTCGTTCCGGCTGGACAAAAATAAACCGAACGCAAGAAGGAGTTTTAAAAAAATGAAAAAAATAATAAAATTGTTGAGCTTTTTAGCAGTTATTTCGGCGTTTGGCACAAATCTACTGGCACAAAATATGAATGAAGATTTTCGCAAAACTGCGCCTGCGCCGCTTGCGCCCATACCTTTTAATATCACAAAACCGTTTGAAACGACTTTGCCGAACGGTTTGAAGGTCGTGATTTTTGAAGACAAACGACTTCCGCTGGTCAGTTATCGGTTGGCATTTCCGACCGGAGATATAAATGATCCGAAGGACGGAACAGGTTTGACTTCGGCAGTAACTTCGATGCTTGATGAAGGCACGAAAAACCGCACGAGCAAACAGTTTGCCGATGAGATCGAAAAGCTCGGTGCAAGTGTTTCGTCGAGTTCGACTTCCGATAACACGATTGTCGCAGGTTCGGCTCTGTCGCTCTACTCATCCGACGTTTTGAAATTTATGGCGGATATTGTTTTGAATCCGACATTTCCCGAAAGCGAACTCAAACTTTACAAACAGAACACCATTGAAGGTTTGAAATTTCAGCGTTCGCAGCCCGGTTTTCTGGCTGATGAACAAATATCAAAAATTTTATACGGTTCGCATCCGTACAGCATAGTTACGCCGACCGCCGCCGATATTGAAAAATTAACGCCGGAAAAATTGGCGGCGCATCATAAAAAAATGTTCGTTCCCGGCAATGCGACTCTGATAGTTGTCGGCAATGTCAATCGTGATGCCTTGCTCAAAGAAGTTAAGGAAGCTTTCGTCAACTGGCAGAAAGGAACGGTTGACGCGCTGAAATTTCCCGCGCCGCCGGTCAGAAATGCGGCGACCTTGACGATTGTTGATCGTCCGGGTTCGGCGCAATCGAATATCGTTCTGGCAAATATTGCGATTGATCGCGCGAGTCCCGATTATTTTCCGGTATTGGTGATGAATCAGGTTTTAGGCGCGGGCGCATCGGCGCGGCTTTTTATGAATCTGCGCGAAGCGAAAGGCTACACTTACGGCGCGTATTCTTCATTTGATACACGAAGACAAGCCGGTTCATTTGAAGCGACCGCCGAAGTTCGCACGCCCGTTACCGGCGATTCACTCAAGGAATTTTTCTTGGAATTAAACCGTATCCGCGATGAAAAAGTTCCGGCGCAGGAATTATTGGACGCGAAAAATTTCTTAACCGGAGTTTTTCCGCTTCGCGCTGAAACTCAGGAAGGCTTGACGAATTTGATCACGTCGCAGCAGCTTTACAATCTTCCGGCGGATTATCTGCAAACCTACCGCGAAAAGGTCAGCGCGATAACGGCGGATGACGTGGCGCGGGTAGCGAAAAAATACATCACGCCCGATAAGGTTGCGATGGTCATCGTCGGCGATGCCGAAGCCGTATTGCCGCAGGTTAAAACATATGCCAAACAAATCGAGATTTTCAATACCGAAGGCGCGAAGCAGGACATTGCCAATTACGGCAAACCCGTGAGCGGCGAAGCGGCTAATGTTGCCGGAAAATGGGATTTGACAATCGAAGCGCAAGGGCAGAAATTGCCGGTTTCGCTCGAATTAAAGCAAGACGGCGCAAATGTCACCGGAACAATGAGTTCGATGCTCGGACAAGGCAAGATCGAAAGCGCAAAAGTTACCGGCAACCGTCTGACCGGAACAGCAAAAATCGAAATGCAGGGACAGGCGGTTGATTTAGCGATCAACGGAACGGTCGAAGGCGACGCGATGAAAGGCTCGCTCACCGCTTCAATACCCGGATTTCCGCCGCTTCCGTTTGAAGGCAAACGCGCCGCCGGAACAGTTTCGACAACGAAAGAAACACCCGCTTCGACAACTACGGCAAAAAACATCGCCGGAACATGGAAGGTCGAAACCTTTGCGGGCGGTCAACCCGTTGTTGTTACGGTTAATTTCGAGCAAAACGGCGACATTTTGAGCGGAACTCTTTCGTCCGATGTCGGCAACGGAAGTGTTTCGGCAGGCAAAATCAGCGGCGAAAATGTTGACGCAACATTGATCTTGAGTTTTCAAGGACAGCCTTTGACCGTGATTATGAAAGGCAAACTCGATGGCGATGCGAAAATGAGCGGAACACTTACACCGGAAGGCTTGGGACTCGGCGATCTGGCATTTACGGGAACGAAAGAGAAATAATAATTTTAGGTTAAAAATACAAAAAAATTTAATGCCCGCGAAGTAGCCATTTCGTTCCAGCAAATCTGCCCGTGAACAGGCATCATATTTTCCGACATATTTTTGCTGCTTATTCTATTGTACCGCCGCCGTCCCGGCGGCTGTCGTGGCAGCGTCTCGCACTCACGTATTCATTTTCGAAAAGTGAACACGAGTGCGGAACGCACTCACGACAGCCAGCGGGACGTTGGCGGTACGGTTTTGATTTATTGTCTGGTGTAATCGGCTTCGACTGCCAGAGATTCTTCGCCTTCGGGCGTTACGTTGTGCATTATGATCTTGAAGGAATTTTCGTCTTGAACAGTTATTTCCGTTTTCCAGCCCCAATCGGGATGATCGGGAACTTTGTAAAAACCTTTGAGGTTTATTGAATTTTCTTCAACAGTTCCTTCGCAATTCATAAATTTATCGCCGTTGTGCCACGAATCAATCCAAACTGCTTTGATGGAATCTTTTTCGTTTCCGATAAGTAAAATGCCGGCTTGCGGTTTTTCTTCAAAAACCCACGTATATTCGATTTTTAAAAAACGATTCATCGCTGCTGTTTCGACCGTAGCGTTTGAATCCGATTTCTTAACCGGATCACCTTCCATCCAAGAAACGTGCAAACTGTTGCTGCCGCGCCATTCGCCGACTAATTTTTCAAAATTCTCAGGAATACTGATTTTATTCTCCACAATTTAATTTATTATTAATTGAGCAAAAAAAAATCAAGCTATCGTTAAACAAGCGGTCTTTGACCGCGAATTACCGATTATTATTGGTGAATCGCGGTCAAAGACCGCTTGCTTAACCGTTGGTTTAGTCTGTCCAATTATAAAAGGATAAAAGTGAGAGGATTTGAGTTGTGAGCGAGGTTATTATCTGGCTTTTTGGAGAAAGCAGGACGGTCATTTATCACAACTCAAAAGTGAAAAAATCTGAGAGTTTTGGTTAGATTGATCTACCCAAAACTAAGCAGATTTAATTTTTTAAAGAACTCTTTAGCCGGCGCGTCGGAGCGGCGTTTGAACTTCCGTGATCTGACCTTTTTGCATATCCTGCAAATGCTGGATTAAAGCCGAAGCCGCCCGTTTTGAAAGTTCGTCGGTTTTGCAGTTCATTACTGACTGACATTCTTCGTCCGGGTCAACATTCATTTCTCTGGCAATCGCCCGAATCATTCCGAGTTGTTTTGCCGTGACCAGATCGGAAAGACTTCGCGCAATCGGATTGTTCGGAAATTCATTACTGCCGCCGCTACCTTGATTATCAAACGGAACTGCGCCCTCGCGTTCGATTGTGTCGGATTCTTTTTTGTAAAGATCGCGGGCGATGCCGAATTTGACGGCGGCGCGCTTTAAAGCGTCATGTTCGGCTTTTTTGATGCCCATTTCCGAATGCGCCGTGCCGGTTCCGAGACCTTCGCGCGTGATTCCGTCAATTGTAATGGCAACCGTTACCGCGAAAATATCGCCGATTTGCTGAACGGCGCGGATCGTGTGTGTCCAGTTCGGCGCGGTTTCGTCGAGAATGTCGGCAACCGTGTGCCATTCGACATAATCAACCATCTGGACATTGCCGTTGCGGTCGCGCCAGCCTTCGCGCTGTTTGACCAGATTCGGGTCAACGTGTTTACGAAGCTCGTGCAGTGTGCTGGTAAAATTCAAAACATTTGTCGGCTGTTCGATTGCCGCCGTTTCCTGATTTTTAACTTGTTCTTGGTTCATTTCTATTTCTCCTTGTGTGTTCGCAAGTTGATTCGATTCAGGAGTTTTATTCGTTTCGATCTGTCCGTTTATCGAAAAATTCTCCTCAATTAAATCCGACCTCTGTTCGCCGCGTTTGGACTTGCGCGACTCAGTAGCGATTTTGTCTTCTTTAACAACTTCTTCGGATTTGACTTCCGTTTGAGTTTCCATCCGTAAAGGTTGTTTTGTGGCTGATTCGGTATTTTTTGCGACCAGAGCGAATTTTACCGCTAAAATATGCTCGCACCGAAATTTCGAATCGCCGACAGCCGCTTCTTCATACTCCAAACAATTGCAACGGATAACACCCGCCTCGTCGCGCCAGACATCATAATTCGTTTGTCTGCCGCGCAGAGAAGGTGTTGAAACGACAAATTTATCGCCCGTTCGATTGACCAAACCCATCGCCGCGATTGATTTGGCTCTTTTTTCCCGTTTTTCCGTTAAATTTTTTTCTTCTGCTATTGCGGTCATCTTTTGTTTCCTTCCTTTGTCAATTGCAAGTTGTTGTATTTGCAACTATTTACTACCAGATTAAATGATACTCGTTTCATCTATGAAACATTGTATCAGAACATTTATTTTGTTGCAAGCGTGAAACGGGGTGTTGCATCTAAAATATGTTTGTGATACATTGTTTCACGTAGAGGACGGTTGAGAAATTTTTTACAATAAACAATTTCTGAAACCAAAAAATGAATACAGGTATTGGAGAAAAAAATATGGGTTACAAAAACGAAAGTCTAATCAACACGAAAGAACTCGGACGCGCCATCAAACGCCGTCGTGAAGAATTAAGTTTAAGTTTGCGTGATGTGGCGGACGTAACACAGGTTTCGGCTTCGACGCTCTCGCGCATCGAAAACGGAACAGGCAAGCCGGATGCCGACAACATCGCACGTTTAACAAGCTGGCTCGATATGCCGGTTGACCGGGTGATGAAAAAGCAGGGCAGAAGCGAAGATGTCGAAGCGGTCGTTTATTATCCGCACGAAGCGATGCCGGAAATTGTCGAAGCGCATCTTCGTGCCGACAAAAATTTAACGCCCGAAACAGCTAAAGCGTTGTCCGAACTTTTCCGCGTCGCTTATACGCAGTTCAGCAAACCGGAAGATAAATAAACAGAAAGGCAAAAGTAAAAAGGTAAAAAGCAAAATCATTGTTTACCTGATTAATTAATTTGTTTAGGAAAATAAAACTATGAAAACGGCGGCTCAGATCGGACAAATACAAGAGGAAGAAGTTGCAGTCGAAAAAAGTTTTGCGGTTGATACTTCTTTTGTTCTATTTTTTCTGGCAATTGAATTCGGACGATCAGCCGGATTTGCTTTTGAAAGTGTGTTTTTGGGAATTACGCTGATAATGGTCGCTGTTTTGCCGTATTTCGCATATACGGGCGAAAAGCCCGATTTCCGAAACTGGCTTTTCGGGAGAAGCCTGATTCTCGGTTTTGCGATTGTTTTAGGCATAATTTTCAGACAAACTTTAGGCGTTGTTCTGCCGGAAGAATTCCGCTTTATGCCGATGACTCTGCTGATCGTCGCGGCAATGCTCAGCTGCTACATTCAATTTTATAGTTTTCTAAAACTTCGTTTGGCAAAATAGGCAAAAGGCGAAACGAAAAAAGAAGTCCGCGTTTGATCTTCGAGATCGAGCGCGGATTTCTTTTTTTATACAAAAATGAAATTATTTTCGTGAAAAATTGACTAAATAAGCACCAATGGATAATTAAAAATGGATACAAAATGGATAATGGATAATGGATAATGGATAATGTCAGAAAACTCTTAAACTCTCTTAAATCTGATGTTTAAAGGGATTTTTAGAATTTTCATAATATCTTAAAATGTTGCTCACCTGCTTTGTAAGGATTAGTATGGGTTTAAAATTACAAAAAGCAAAAGTTTTAATATTTTTCAAAAACGCGGAGGAAATTTCGATTGAAATCTGACAGCTTTTTTCTACTGGTATTTGTTGGAGGTTTGTTGATTTATTTGCGGCAAAATTCATTTGCTAAAACATCGGAGTTTGAAAAAAAAGTAAAAGAAATTTCGTTTCTTTTCAATCGAAGTTTTCACTTTGAAACCAATCAATTTATTGAAAATGAACATTTTAATTCCGATAAATACGGCATTATTAAATCAAACCTGATAAAAACTCCGACCGACGGCGGCATCAAAGAACTAATCCCGAAAAAATATCAGGAAAGATACGACAGATGGAAAACCGAATTTCTCTCGACCGATTTAGGACGTAATCAATGGGAAAAATACGCAAATAATAAGAATTTCATTTTGACGATAAAAGTTTCATCAGATAAAAAAAAGGGCGCGAAAACCGATGAAAATCCGGGAAAACCGCGAATATTGGAGCGAGGTCAACGCGATACTTTTTCTCAATGAACGAATCAATAACGAAGAATTTTACTGTCGAGTTTTCACAAAAATCAGCCGAAATATCGAGGATTTTGCCAAAAATTACGAAGATCGCTTTGCCACGGCAATCGCTTCCAATACGATTGATACGAATTGCCGAAAATAGAAAAAAAGTGAAAACGTATAAAAGTGAAAAGGTGAAAAAGTTTAGTCATATTTCTAAAGAAATTTGCTAATAAATTAGGGCTTTCAATTGTATTTAAAAACGTCAAACAGCAAGCAGCAAAACTTTTAAACTTTTTCACCTTCAAGCTTTTTCACTTTATCCAATCGCCATCAATTCCATCTGTTCGGTCGCCAGAATTCTGTGAATTGCATTAACTTGTTCAAATAATTCAAGATATTGTTCCGGCGTAAGAGCTTGTGCGCCGTCGCAGAGAGCTTCTTCGGGGCAGGGATGAACTTCGATAATTAAACCGTCCGCACCGACCGCGACACCGGCGCGAGCCATCGGATTTACCATATAATTTCTGCCTGTTCCGTGCGAGGGATCAACAATTATCGGCAGATGCGTTATTCGGTGAACCGCCGGAATTACCGACAAATCCATTGTATTCCGGGCGTGTGTGCCGAAGGTTCGGATGCCGCGTTCGCACAGAATCACGTCATAGTTTCCTTCCGACATCACATATTCCGCCGCGAGCAGAAATTCTTCCAGTGTCGCCGAAAGCCCTCGTTTCAAAAGTACCGGTTTGCGCGTTTTTCCGGCATATTTCAGAAGCGAAAAATTCTGCATATTCCGCGCACCGATCTGGATGCAGTCGCCGTATTTTTCAACCAGATCAATGCCGTGTTCATCCATCGCTTCGGTGACGATATTTAAACCGAATTGATCGCGCACTTCCGCCAGTATTTTTAGACCGTCTTCGCCTTTTCCTTGAAAAGCATACGGCGAAGTGCGCGGTTTGAATGCGCCGCCGCGAAAGAATTTTGCGCCGCTGCGGGCGACCGTTTCGGCAACTTTAAAAACTTGTTCGACGGTTTCGACCGCACAAGGTCCGGCGATAATCGCCAATTCATCGCCGCCGATTTCCGCGTTGCCAACCTTTATCACCGATTTTTCGGGACGTAAATCCTTTGAAATCAGTTTATAAGGTTTCGTCACGCGAATCGCATCGGCAACGCCCGAAAGATTCTCAAAATGCGCCGGATCAACCGCGCCTTGATTTCCGGTAATTCCAATCGCTGTCCGGCTCGCTCCCGGCATCAAATGCGGACGATAACCGAGTTTTTCAACAATTTCCGCGACGCGCTCGACATCTTCACGGGTCGCGTCGGATTTCATTACAATAAGCATAAAATTCTCAAAAAGTTTGCAAAATGCCCGAATAATTTAGCATTTTGCCAATAAAATCAAGCTAAAAATACAAAAATCTCAAACTAATTTATAAAGTTGCAATTACCTTGCCAATCCAAAATCTAAAATCTAAAATCTAAAATCGAATCACATTTTTTCGGGAACCTCGATTCCGAGAGTTTGCAGAGCGGCAGTCAAACTTCGGCGCATCATATCGGCAATGACAATTAAAACGGCACGTTTTGCGGTGTTTTCTTCGACAATGATCTTGTGATTATGATAGAAAAGATTAAACGCCTTTGCCAGATTAAATGTGTATTTCGCCAGAATCGCCGGTTCGGATGCGTGAATTGAATGTGCAACGGTTTCATCGAGCCTTGAAGCCAAAACCGCCACCGACCAAATATCGTTTCCGATCTCCGAATTAAAAACTTCCGTGATTTCTGCCGTATTTTCGGAAATATATTTTTGCGCGTTTACCAGATCGTTTTCGCTCAGTTTTCTAAAAATCGAATTGGCACGAACCGCCGAATATTGACAAAAAACGCCAGTTTCGCCTTCAAATGAAAGCGCTTCCTTGAAATCGAAAATAATAATCGTGTTGCGCGTAAATTTCAAAAGAAAATAACGCAATGCACCGATGGCGATGATATGGGCGATTTTTTTCTTTTCTTCCGAAGATAGATCAGCGTGTCTTGCTTGAACCTCGCGCCGAGCATTTTCTTCCAAAAGATTTATCAAATCATCGGCTTTTACGCCCAAACCTTTTCTGCCGGACATTTCGACGAAGGATTTTTGCTTGTCTTCAACCGACAATGTAAAACCCAATTCTTCCGCCGCCGCCGGACTTAGCGCGACCATTTCATAAGAAAGATGAACGCTTGCTTCTTCGCCCTTTTCCGGGAAAATTACCGCAACTCCTTTTTTGACAACTTCTTGCGGATAAGATTGGCGCGAGTCAATGACGTTGTAAACCGTTTCGCAATGTCCGAATGCGGGAATATCTTCCCCGACGGAATCTTCGGCGGTCGTGATCCAAACTTCTTTTCCGTTTTCGTATTTATGGAATAGTTTGTAATTAAAATCCAAACCGAGAAGTCCGAGTTTCCACATTTGATAAGCAATGTCTTTGCCCGTGTAGGTTACGGTTCCGTTCGATCTGACGAGAATTTTATCGGAATCGTGTTCATCGTTTCCGGTGTGCGAATCGGTCGGCATCACCCAGCAACCCGCATTTTTTCCCGTCGTTTCAAGTTTGATAACGGCGCGTGCCTTCATTTCTTCAAACGCCTTTTGCCAGAAATGCAGATGCAGAATTTCCGATTCGCGCGGAAGTAGATCGTATCGAATCGAGAGTCGTTCCATCGTGTTCAAAATACAGGAAACATTTTTTGTCGCAACAAAATCGGCGAGCTTTGCCGTTTCGTTGTTTCCTTCTTCGACGAGATGCAAAACTTCGGCGCGTTTCTTTTTTAATTCTTCATCTTTCACATATTCCTGCCCGACCCGCGCATATAAATCCCAACAGTAATAATCGAATGAAACGCCTTCAACGCTCAATTTTTCAGCGAGTTCGACAATATCATCGAGATTCATTTTCAAAAGATAAATAAACCCGACGACAACATCCGCAACCTGAACGCCCGTATTATCAATATAATTCTGAATTTCAACGCGTTTACCGTTTGCCCGCAGAATTCGCACAAAAGTGTCGCCAAGAACCGAATTGCGAACATGTCCGATATGGGCAGATTTATTCGGATTGACGGAAGTATGCTCGATACAAATCTTTTTTGCGGTTTTATCTTCGGACAGCCGCAGTTTCGGAAGCGGTTCGGCGGAAAGATTTTCGGCAAGAAATTTCGGTCGGTTGTAGAAAATGTTCAGATAACCGGGACCGGCGATCTCGATTTTTTCGACAAAATCAAATTCTTCGAGCGCGGTTTTAAATTTTTCGGCAATAATTCTGGGATTCTGCTTTTCTCCCGTTTGCTGTTTGATCTGCTTGGCAAGCTCAAAGGCAACCGGAAACGCCAGATCGCCGAACTGAGTTTTCGGCGGAACTTCCGTCGCGATCTGCTGGATTTCCACGTTAAAAACTTCGGCAGCGGTTTTTTTGACTTTTTCCCTGATTTCTTCTTGTAACTGTAAAAGGTTCATAACTTTTAGAAACAAGAAGTATAACGAGCAATTGAGAAAAAAAGCAATTGATGTTTTTTATTGTTTATTGCAATATGGAATTATTTTCAGATAAAAAAATAATTCTTTTACTTATTTAAAGTTTTTTAGTTCTACGGAGTGTCCCAGCCGAACCATCTTTGTATGAACCAAACCGGAACCCGTAATAACCATCATCTAAATCTCTTGGATAACAATATAAAATATATTGAACGTATTTAGGTAAAGGATCAGAATAATACCATGGACGATCCCAATCCGGGACGTGCGGATTACTTCTGCTGTATATACTTCCTCTATTGACAATATAGAATGCGTAACCACCTATTGAACAGATTGCTTCTGCAAAAGTTAGAATGCTGCCAATTGTAGCCATTGAGGTTTTACTAATTACTTCGCCAATCGCTATATTGGTAAAAATGCCCATAGCTTCTTGTGAAATTCCCATTTGTTTAGCAAATTGTTTCTCCACTTCGCTGAAATGAACCTGTGTATATTTTGCAATAAAAAAAGTGCGGAATTCTTTCCAATCATTTTTTGCCCATTCTTCCCAATTATTGAATGCTTCAGTTTTATTTGACATATATTTTCCCTCTAAATAAATTTTCTTCTTTTCAAAATCTCTAAAACAACAACAAAATTCAAAAAAAATGATTTTGTCTGGCTCATATGTCTTAAGTCTTAGATTAGATTCCATTGATAAATTTCTGTCCGCCTTTCAGAAAATCATCAAAATTAGCTTGACTGTCGCCTCCGTGTGTTGAAGGCATTACCGTTTTGACAAATTTTGGAAATTGCTCGCCTATTTGCTTCAAAATGCCGCCATATTCGCTCGCCGGAAATGGTAGTTTACTCATAACCTCGCCTGCGGTCGAGAGAAGTTGTCCGTAAGCCTTGCCAGCTACATCTGAATTATTTGCCACTTCCTTATTATTTAAAACTTGTAGCGCCTGGTAAAGGTTTTTCATATCGTTAAAGTAAACTGACGCTTCTTTCAGCTTTTTGACTCGTCTTGCTCCCTCTAATATCTTTTCATGGATATCATTCGGTATCAAAACTTTCCAACCAATTTCATGTTTTTCATATTTTTCGGTCAGATTCGCCATTTGATTAAACGTTTCAATCAAACTCGCCTTATCAATTTTTTTATGCCACGGGAAATTCATCTATAGTTCTCCTTTAAATTTTAGTATCTCAAATACATATGTGCAAAAACTCTGCAATATACGCAAAAATTGTCATTTGTTCCAAATATTTATTTTCTACAGATCATTTAAGGTTTTCTTTTAAATGACTCTTATTAAGAAATGCGTAAAAAAGCACTAAAATAAGACAAAAATTTTTTGATTTAAAATTAAATATAAAATTGCAACAGCAAACTGAATTGGTGATAAATTCTGATAAAAACAAAAGCACGAAATCTGAAAAGATTTATATTTTAAACAGAGCAGGAATTTCGGCTGAATCGGGAATTCAGATATTTCATGTTAAGGAAAATTCAGCAGCTAGGAAGAGTATATCGTTTGAGCAGATTTTTTCGGCGCGAAATTAATGGTAATTTATCTTGAAGAAAAGCCTTAGAGTGCATTTTGCGACTATTCGTTTTAAGGAAAATCTGGAGAAATTTTACTGAAATTAAAAAAAAATAAATCAAAACTTTGTGTTCTTCGTGTCTTTGTGGTGAAATTTGTTAATGAAAACTCTCTATTTTGACTGCTTTGCAGGCGCGAGCGGAAATATGATTCTCGGCGCAATTGTCGCGCTCGGGGTTGATGAAAATGAATTGATAGAGCAATTAAATTTACTTGATATTTCAGATTTTGAACTTAAAATTACGACGAAAGATAAATCAGGAATTTCCGCGATTCACGTTGATGTAAAAGTTCCGCACGAACACGCGCATCGGCATCTTCATAATATCGAGAAAATTATTAATGATTCGCGGCTTTCCGAGTCGGTGAAAAAACGGGCAATCGAGATTTTTACAAAACTTGCGATTGCGGAAGCGAAAGTTCACGGAATTGATGTCAAAAAAGTTCATTTTCACGAAGTCGGGGCGATGGATGCGATTATTGATGTCGTCGGCGCGTGTATCGGGTTTGAAATTCTGGGAATCGAAAAATTTGTCTGCTCAAAGATTCACGTCGGCAGCGGTTTTGTAAATATGGCGCACGGGAAATTTCCCGTTCCGCCGCCGGCGGTTGCCGAAATTCTGCAAAATATTCCGATCTATTCAACCGAGATCGAAGGCGAATTAATCACGCCGACCGGTGCGGCGATCATTGCGACCGTTTGCGACGAATTCGGGCAAATTCCAGAAATGTGTGTTGAAAAAACAGCTTACGGTGCGGGAACTCGTGAATATAAGGATTTTCCGAATGTTTTGCGGTTGATGTTCGGAGTTCAAAGTTCAAAGTTCAAAGTTCAAAGTCCAAAGGAAGAAATTTATCCACAGATAAACACAGATGAACACGGATTTGAAAACAAAAATTTGATTCTGCTTGAAACCAATATTGACGATCTATCGCCGCAGATTTTGGGGTATGTAATGGATAAAGCCTTTGAATTGGGCTGTTTGGATTGCTGGTTCACGCCGATTCAAATGAAGAAAAACCGTCCGGCGACGCTTGTTTCGATTCTTTGCGAAACCGATAAAAAGGAAATTTTGACCGAATTGCTTTATACTGAAACTTCTACGCTCGGAGTCAGAATTAAAAGAGTCGAACGTAATTGTTTGCCGCGCGAGATTGTAAAAATCGAAACCGAATTCGGCGAAATTGATGTGAAAATCGCCAGATTTAAAGGCAAAATTATTAATTCAAAACCGGAATTTGAAAATTTAAAAGAAATCGCGGAAAGAGAAAATTTGACTTTGCAGGAAGTTGAATTGAAAATTTTAAAATATCTTACAAAATTAAATCACTGAAACATACCGGATAGAGATATGAAATTTTGTTTTTTGGAAAGACCTCAATTTACAAAGAAAGTCATAAAATTAATCGGGGACGATAATTATTATGAATTGCAAGATTTTCTCCTTGAGCATCCAGACTGGGGCGATGTCATTCCGCGCCTGCCTTATCCGATTAGAAAAGTGCGCTGGGAACTAAAAGGTCGCGGCAAACTCGGCGGCATCAGAGTTGTTTATTTTTTGGCAAAAAGCGATGATTATATTATCTTTTTGGATATTTGGGCAAAAAATGAAAAAGAAGATTTAAGTAGTAATGAATATAAAACTTTGTGTGAATTTTTAGCGGAGTTAGATAAATGAACGAAGAATTATTGAAAGAAAAAATTTTAAAACAAGGCGGTCGGGTTTTTGATCGGGAAAGAATTTCGAGTAAAACAAATACCGAAAAAAAGTTTGCAATTTGTGTCAAAGCCGATGAAGATGTGCTGATTCCGCTTAAAGTTTATGAAGTTACGCTTTCAAAAACCGATTATGTCGGAATAACATCTGAAAACGGAGAGAAATTTATTTATCCTTCCGATTATTTTGTTTTATTGGATTTATCACCGAAAGCCTCGCAGATTTTAAGACAGGCGACTGCATTAAGTTAAAAAAAGGTAGATTTTGTGAAGAAAAATATTGATCTGGAAAAAATTGCGGCGGGCGTGCGCTTGATGCTCGAAGGAATGGGCGAAGACCCGGAGCGCGACGGTTTAGTAAGAACGCCGGAGCGCGTGGCGAATTTTTATGCCGAACTGACCGAGGGAATGTGGCAGGATGCGCGGGCGGAAATCGTGCCTTTGCCCGGAGATTCGCACGATGAAATGGTGATCGTCAAAGATATTTCGATTGCTTCCGTCTGCGAACATCATCTCGCGCCGTTTGTCGGGAAAGTTCATATTGCCTATATTCCGAAGGGCGGTCGAATTATCGGTTTGTCAAAACTGGCGCGGATTGCCGAAATTTTTGCAAAAAGATTGCAAGTACAGGAACGCCTGACACAGCAGATCGCGACGACGCTATTTGAGGAATTACAGCCAATCGGCGTAATGGTCGTGATGGAAGCCGAACATACCTGTATGACCTTACGCGGCGTGAAAAAGCCGGGCTCGAAAACGATAACTTCCAGCGTTTTAGGCGGTTTTAGAAAAGATGCGAGGACTCGCGCGGAAGCAATGAGTTTGATAAAAGGGTAAAATATAAAGGGTAAAAGATAAAGCAATGAGAAAAGAACTTGGATTATTAGCGTTGATTTTTTCAGTTTTAGTTATAAATTCTTCCGGTCAAAATGTTGATTACAAGACACTTTTCAGCGAAAGCGATTTGCGTTCAACTGTGAAATTTTTGTCGGATGACGGGTTTGAAGGTCGTGCGCCGGGAAGTCGGGGCGGGGAATTGGCGGCGAAATATATTGCGAATCGTTTGCAGCTTGCGGGAATAAAACCGGGAAATAATGGCAGTTTCTTTCAGAGCGTTTCGCTCGTCGGTTTGAAACCCGATCCGAATACGGTTTTGAATGTTTCGCGAAGTTCCGACAATAAAAATTTTACATTTAATTTCGGCAAGGATTTTGTCGGTTTTACGGACGCGCAGAAAAATGATGTCAGCGTCGAAGGCGATCTGGTTTTCGTCGGTTACGGAATTGATGCGCCGGAACAGAATTGGAACGATTACAAAGGCGATGCTTCAAAATATAAAGATAAAATTCTTGTGATGCTCGTCAACGATCCGCCGGCGACGGAGAAAGAACCGAATCTTTTCGGCGGAAAGGCTCTGACATATTACGGACGCTGGACTTATAAATACGAAGAAGCGGCGCGAAAAGGTGCGAAGGGCGTGATCTTGATTCACACGGACGCATCGGCGGGTTACGGCTGGAATGTTGTGGAAACGTCGTTCGGCGGCACGGAAAGATTCGATATTGCGCGAACCGAAAATGACAAAACTCCGTTTTTGCAGATGAAAGCGTGGATGCGCGATTCGAGTGCGGCGGAATTTATAAATTCCGGTTCGGTCACTCTAACCGATTTGATGAATCGTGCAAAAACGAGAGATTTTCAGCCCGTCGAATTAAACACAAAAATAAAAATAAATCTCAAAGCCGGATTAACAAAGGTTGATTCTAATAATGTTATCGGCGTTTGGGAAGGTTCGGACGCGAATTTGAAAAATGAATATGTCGTTTATACGGCGCATTGGGATCATCTCGGAGTCGGCAAACCGAATGCGGAAGGCGATGCGATCTATAACGGTGCGCTCGACAATGCTTCGGGCGTGGCGCAGGTGATTTCGATGGCGCAGGCGATCACGAAACTGCCGAAAAACGAACAACCGAAACGCTCGCAGGTTTTTCTGTTTGTAACTGCTGAAGAACAAGGACTTCTCGGCGCGGAATGGTATGTTAAAAATCCGGTTTTTCCGCTCGATAAAACTGCGGCGAACATTAATATTGACGGCGGGAATTTTTACGGAAAAACAAGCAATTACGGCGCACTCGGCGCGGAACGTTCTACTTTGGAACTGTTTGTAACGGAAGAACTCAAAAAACGTTCGATGACATTTCTGCCCGACAATCGCCCGGAACAGGGTTATTTTTTCCGTTCGGATCATTTTCCCTTCGCAAAATCAGGCGTTCCGGCTCTGAGTATCAGAAGCGGCGATGATTATATCGGCAGAGAAAAAGACTGGTCGGAAAAGTTTTTCGCCGATTTTAACAAAAATCATTATCATCAACCGTCCGACGAATTCCGCGAAGATTGGCAGTTTGACGGAATGGTGCAAATGCTCGAAACAACTCTGGCAATCGGTCTGCGGGCTTCAAATGTCGAAAAACTTCCGGCGTTTAATCAGTCGGACGAATTTGCAAAAGCACAGCCGAATCGAAAATAATTATAAATTATAAATTGTGAATGGTTAATGGTTAATTGAGATTTTTGCTACTCAATTGACGATTAACCATTTACTATTTACCATTAACATTTTTATGAACACTTTTTATATTACAACACCGATTTATTACGCCAATTCCGAACCTCACTTCGGACATCTTTACACGACGATTGTTGCCGATGTTATTCAAAAATATAAGAAACAACGCGGTTTCGATACTTTTTTTCTAACCGGAACTGATGAACACGGAATTAATATTCAACGCGCCGCCGAAAAAAATAATCGCACTCCGCAAGAGCAAGTTGATTTTATTTCAGATAAATTAAAACAGCTTTTTGCTGATTTTAAACTAGATAAAGCGCACGGCGGTTACGATATTTTTATGCGGACGACCGGGAAGTTTCATTACGAAGGTGTCCGAAAATTGTGGCGTGAGATCGCGAAAAATAAGACACCGAAAGGGAATTCGACGATTTACAAAGGCTTTTACGAAGGCTGGTTTTGTGCGCCATGCGCTGCCTTTAAAACCGAAGACGAATATGATTTGATCGAAGGTTCTGAAATTCCGCTGTGCAAAATTCACGAAAGACCGCTCGATAAAGTTTCCGAAGAAAGTTATTTTTTCCGGCTTTCCGATTACGATGAAATTTTACTCGAAAAAATTGAAAATGATGAAAATCTGGTTCGCCCGGAAACACGAAAAAATGAAGTCGTTTCGTTCATAAAAAGCGGTTTACAAGACCTTTCGATCTCGCGCGAAAAATCATCGGTTTCATGGGGCGTTCCCGTTCCCGATGACGAAAATCACGTAATGTATGTTTGGCTCGACGCGCTTTCAAATTACATCACGGCAATCGGTTACGGCAATGATGAGCAGAAAAATATCGGTTTTGAAAAATACTGGCAAAATGTAACTCATCTGGTCGGCAAAGATATTTTGCGTTTTCACACCGTTTACTGGTTTTCATTTTTAATGGCGGCGGGAATTGATCTGCCGAAAAGTGTTTACGCGCACGGAATGTGGCTCGACGGTGAAGGTCTCAAAATGGGAAAGACGCGCGGAAATATCATCGAACCGGAGATTCTGAAGAAACATTTTTCGGTTGATGAAGTTCGCTATTTCGTTTTGCGCGAAATGAGTTTCGGCAAAGACGGAAAATTCAGTTACGAAAATTTTATTGACCGCACGACCGCAGATTTGGCAAACGGTCTGGGCAATCTTTCTTCGCGCACGCTTTCGATGATCAATAAATACCGCGATGGAATAATTCCTGATGGAACTATTCACGAAGAAAATTTTATCCACGCCAAACGTGCGAGCGTCGGAAATGATGAACAGGAATTGGCTTCCGTTTTGGAACTTGCAAGAGATGAATTTTTGCGAAAATTCGACGATTATGATTTCAGCGGCGCACTCGAAACGCTCTGGGCGGTAATTGCGCGGATTGACGGGATTATTACAACTTCAAAGCCCTGGGAATTAATTAAGGACGAAAATCAGACGGAAACTTTGAATGCGGTTTTGTATCGCGCGACCGAAACTTTGCGCTGGCTGTGCATTTTGCTTTATCCGATTATGCCGGAGGCGACAAAAGAAATTTATACACAAATCGGATTAAGCGAAGATATTTCAACAATTGATCCGAAAACTCTAATTTGGGGACAACTGCAATCGGAAAACAAGATCGGCGAACCAAAGCCTGTTTTCCCGCGAGTTGATAAAAATAAAATACTTACAGAAATAATGGATAACGGAAATAAAAAAATGGAAAATGAAAAAACAGAAGAATTGGTAAAAGGTTCATCGGTCGCTCCGGCGGCGGTTGATACGGCAAATGCTGTCAAAGAAGAAAAGTCTGAAGAAGATGATTTCATCACGATTGACGATTTTTTCAAAGTTCAATTAAAAGTCGGCGAAATTTTGGTGGCGGAAAAAGTTCCGAATGCGGATAAATTATTGCGCTTTGAAATTGATCTCGGCGAAGAAAAACCGCGACAAATCCTGGCGGGTCTGGCTGAATATTACGAACCCGAAAAACTCGTCGGCAGAAAGGTCGTCGTTGTCGCAAACCTGAAACCGCGAAAAATGCGCGGACTCGAATCGAATGGAATGATCTGCGCCGCAAGTCTCGAAGGCGGAGACGATCTTGCTCCGGCAATGGCGACGTTTTTGGAAGAAGTGAAAAACGGTGCGAGGCTGAAATAAATTGTTAGGTTAGTATTTATGCGGATTGAATCTTACATTTCTTATTGGAAAGACGGTTTTTTAACTTATAACCCAGAAAAAATTAGAAGTATACTGTTTGAGCATTTTCCCGCAGCCATTTTTGACAAAAAAATTACAGTAGGTTTTATCTCGAAAATTTTTTTCAAACTATTAAAGAAAAAGGCTTGGACCCGCCTGAAATGATAATTGATGATAGATGGGAAAAAGCTTTTCAAAATGGTCCAACTTATAAAGTTGATATACCAATTGAAGATGAAAAGAAAATTGTGGTTAGTCTAAGTCGTTATAGAGTAGCATTTGAATCTGATTCTCAGTTTGATGACGAAACTGAATCTAAAATAATTTCATTTTTGATGTTGTTAAAATATGGGCGAATAATTTCAGATATTAAAACCAAAAACTTTTCTGAGTCCGTTGAGGAATTTAAAGATTATTGGAAACTTAAGGTTGATAATAATGAAATTTGATTGGAATTCCAAAAAAGCCGAAATAAACCTTAAAAAACACGGCATTAGTTTTGAAGAAGCAATAACTGTTTGGAATGATTATTTCTTTATTGATTTTTTTGATGAAAAGCATTCAGTTGAAGAAAATCGTTTTTTAATTGTTGGAGAATCCGACCAGAATCGGCTTTTAATTGTTTCTTATACGGAAATTGTAGATATAATCAGAATAATCAGCGCACGAGAGATAACTTCTAAAGAACGGAGAGATTATGAACACGGAAACTTTGAATAATGAATTAAAACCCGAATATGATTTGAAAAGTTTGAAGGTCAGAAAAGTTGGCGAAGGTAGAAAATTATTAAATCAAATTCAACTCGATGTTGATGTTGCCAAGATTTTCCCTGACTCGAAATCAGTTAATGAAGCCTTGCGATTTTTGATAAGAATTACTGAAAAACATCAAACTGAATTAAACCACAAATGATTTTTATAGACTCACATTGCCATATTGACGGCGAACAATTTGACGAAGACCGCGAAGAAGTAATTCAAAGTGCGCTTGATGCGGGCGTTCGGGCGATGCTCAATATCGGAACGGGAACGCCGAAGGATGATTCGTTTGAAAAAACGGTCGCATTGGCGGAAAAATACGAGAATATTTTTGCATCGGTCGGGCTTCATCCGCACGACGCAAAAGAATATGATGAAGAAGTTGAAGCGCGTCTGATAAAGTTAGTTAAAGATTCTAAAAAAATTATTGCGTGGGGTGAGATCGGTCTGGATTTTTATTACGATCATTCGCCGCGCGACATTCAGGAAAAAGTTTTTCGGCGACAGATAAATGTGGCGCGCGAACTCGATTTGCCGATCATTATTCATTCGCGCGATGCCGATGATTTAACCGTTAAAATTTTGCGCGAAGAATGTTCGCACAAAAATTTTCGCGGCGGAATAATGCACTGTTTCGGCGGCAGCGCGGAAATGGCAAATGACTTGATGAAAATCGGGTTTTTGATTTCGTTTGCCGGAAACGTAACCTTTAAAAAGGCGGAAAATTTGAGAGATTCCGCCCGCGTTGTGCCCTTTGAAAAACTTTTGATCGAAACCGATTGCCCGTATTTAACGCCGATTCCGTTTCGCGGAAAACGCAATGAACCGGCGCGGGTTGTTGAAACCGCGAGGTTTCTGGCTGATTTTTACGGAATCGAACTGGAAAAACTGGCAAAACATACAACGGAAAATTTCCTTGCGTTTTTCCGGCTCGATTTAGAATTTTAATAAAATCATAAAACCTGTAAAAATAAACGAACACAGCAAAACACTTGCAAAAATCAGTTTTGGCAGATTGCTTGTGACAACCTTGTCGCAGGTCGTACAATAAACTCGATACCAGGGAGTACGGGCGTAACCGTAATAACAAAGATGTTTTTTTCTTTTCTTAGTATTCAAAAAAGGCATAGAAATAGTTTCCTAAATTCATAAAAATTTAAGTGGAAGAAATATAACTAAACTTCAATCTTTAAACTATGATTTTGAACTGAAATTTATATTAAATTTTCGTAGATTATTTTATTTTTTGCAGGGAATAAACAATTTTGCCCTGATATTTTTCCGTATCCCGTGGAAGATATTGGAATAAACATCAAAATATTAAATAAAATCAATCGGCTTCGTCGGTTATGGCGATGATTTTCGCTATAAAAATTAAATTTGAATTTGCCTTTATTTTTGAAATTTGTCAATTGTAAAACGAGGTTAGTTTTGAATTATTTTTGAAAAATAAAAAAAACGAATTCCAAATTTTGCTCATTCGTTTTTCAAAAATGGATTTCGGCAAAAAGAGCAAAAAAACTTGCGGAAAATATTTCGGGCAAAATCATTTAAATAGCAAATGATATTTATTTTCGAGGCGTTTTGATACAAAAAAAATTGATGTTATTCTTTGTTCAGAGGAAAAATATGGCAAAAGAAAATTCATTCGACATAGTTTCTAAAACGGATTATGCGGAAGTTGGTAACGCGATCAATCAAACGAAAAAGGAGATCAGTCAAAGATTTGATTTCAAAGGCAGCAAGGCTCTGATCGAGCTGCACGACAACGACATAATTTTAAGCGCGGAAGACGAAACGAAATTGCGGAATATGAACGACATTCTGCAAAGCAAACTGATCAAACGCGGGATCTCTCTAAAAGCTCTGGAATACAGCAAGATCGAACCATCGGCGGGCGGCACGGTTCGCCAATTAACGAAAATTCAGCAGGGAATTCCGACCGAAAAGGCGAAGGAAATCGTCAAATTCATCAAAGATCAAAAAATAAAAGTTCAATCTACGATTCAGGGCGATTCCGTCAGAGTTTCCGGCAAAGACCGCGATATTCTGCAGGAAGTGATCGCCGCTTTAAAAGGCAATGATTTCGGGATTGATATGAAATTCGATAATTATCGGAGTACTTAACCGCGAAAAACGCAAAAAACGCTAAAAAAAAATATGTCGGACTTGATTTATAAAGATGAAAGTTATGCGATAATCGGAGCGTGTTTTGCAGTTTATAAGGAAAAAGGTTGCGGATTTGTTGAGCCGGTTTATCAAGAATGTTTAGGAATAGAATTTGAGCATCAAAAAATTCCTTTTCTTGCCCAACAATGTCTTAATATTTACTATCGCGGACGTAAATTGGAAAGTTCATTTAAACCTGATTTTAGTTGTTTTGATAAGATAATTGTTGAAATCAAAGCCGTTAATTCTTTGGCAAAAGAACATCACGCCCAGATAATGAATTATCTTAAAGCAACAAATTATCAACTCGGTTTGTTAGTAAATTTCGGACATTTCCCAAATTTGGAATATTATCGAATCGTCTGGTCTAAGAAATTGAGTGTAATTTAATGATTTTTTTTCGCGTATTTCGCGTATTTCGCGGTTTAAAATTCAATGCAGACATTTTCACCAATCAGAGAAAAACTAAATCCGCAGATCGCGGCGCAAAAGATTTTTAATTTGATTAAATCGGAACTCGCCCTGATCGAAAAGGAATTCGAGCGGCAGGCAAATTCAAATATTCAGGTGATCAATTATTTAGGCGATTATTTACAGAAATCAGGCGGCAAGCGGGTGCGTCCGGCACTCAATATTTTGTCGAATTATGCGGTCGGCGGTGACGGAAAGGCGGAAAATTCGATTCGGATTGCCACTGTTATGGAATTTCTGCATACGGCGACGCTCGTTCACGACGATATAATTGATAATTCGGATATGCGCCGGAATCGTCCGTCGGTCAATGCGCGGTTTGGCAATCAGGCTTCGGTTTTGATGGGCGATTGGCTGTATATGTCGGCGTTTGAAACGAGTTTGCAGGAAGGTTCGCTGGAAATTCTCGATATTTTGACTTTCGTAACGCGCAAAATGACCGAAGGCGAACTTCTTCAACTAACGACGCTCGGCAGATCGGATATTTCCGAAACCGAGTATTTCGATATTTTGCAGAGAAAAACCGCATATCTTTTTTCGGCGTGCTGCGAGATCGGCGCGATTGTCGGCGGCGCGACCGCTGAGGAGCGAAAGGCTCTCAAAGATTACGGAATGAATCTCGGAACGGCTTTTCAGCTTGCCGACGATGTGCTTGATTTTACGGCGGAAAAAGAAGTTTTGGGCAAGGCTTCGGGCGCCGATCTGCTGGAAGGGAAATTGACTCTGCCTTTGATCTTATTAGTCAAAAAACAGCCCGAAATCAAAAAGGATTTGGAAACGATTATGCACGACGGCAATTATGAAAATGTTTCCAGAAAGTCGCTTCTCGATAAATTAGACCGATACGGTTTGTTAAATGAAACCAGAAAACGGGCTTACGAGTTTGCCGACCTTTCCATAAAAAATCTTGAAATTTTGCCGAAAACAGAGTATCGTTTAGCCTTAGAGGAAATTCCGGGTTATATGATTGAAAGAAACAAGTAGGTTTAATGGTGAATAGTGAATTATGAATGGTGAATTTATTTTTTAATTCATCATTCACCATTAAGAAGATTATGATAAACGAAAATCTGATAGCGACGTTGGAACAGAGTTTGCGACAGACGCGGAACGCGCAGAATCGTCTTTTGGGCAGATTGCGCGAAGTCGAAACCGAAGCGGAAAGTTTGCGTCAGGAAATTCAGGCGATGGAAAACAGCGCGGCGCAAACCGAACAGGCGATTTACAGTCTTCTGGCGACAATGGGTTCGAGCAATAAAACCTGGAAAGTGAATCCGCCGGTTCAGTATGATAATAACTATGATGTTCAGAAAGAAATGAATATGCCACCGCGGTCAAATCCTAATAATCAATCTCAACCACAACCACCGCACTCAAATTACAGAAATTCGGGCGGTTCGGTTTCATATATTAATAATAATCCGAGAAATGTTCCGCCGATCAACCATAATGTCGAACCTTTGAGTCATCGTTTTGCCGACCGGACGATCACTCAAGCTTGCACTCTGCTGCTTCGGGAAGCGAGCCGACCGCTGCACGTCAATGATCTTTATACGCAACTGCTGACCGGCGGATTTGAATTCAAAGGCAATAATCCGACGATCTCGATTGCTGTTTCGCTCAACAGAAATCGACGGTTTCGTAAAGTTGCTCCCGGCACTTTCGATCTGATTATGCGCGAGGCTTCGCAAGCGGTTTCCTGATTATCAATTTTCGAAAAATCGATAATCGGGATTTACCTGTGTAAATTCTTAAATCCATTTATTCAAACCACTTGTTATTTCCTTAAAAATAAGTAAAAATAATCGTCTGTCTAAACAATTTATTTGCCCCTGGAGAAAAAGATGAATTCTAAGCTGTTTAAAAATACGAATTTTATTGTATTTTTTTTAGTTTTGTTGGTTGTTATTGTAAGTTTCGGCGAAACTGTTTTTGCTCAAAAAGTGCGACTTAAGGCGCAAATTACGCCGACTTGTGCAACGAGTTCAAGATTAAAGTTTGCCGATATTTACGCCGACGGAAATATCGCCGTGCAGGGAAGTTTTAACTGTCGCGGGGTTTTTATTTACGACATTACCGATATAAATAATCCGGTTCTGGCTTCATGGTACAATCCGGGCGCGAATATTCAATTTCTCGAAGCCATCGTTGTCGGTAATCGCGGCTATTTCGGCAGCGGCAACGGACAAGGCGTTCATATTGTTGATTTAACCGATCCGTATAATCCGGCATTGCTCGGAAGAGTTAATTCGACAACCGGCAACGGGTTTAATTCGATTCACGAAATGATGATCTGGGGCGATTATCTGATCGAAAATTTCAACGGATTTTCCAACAAAATCATAAAATTCATCAACATCAGCAATCCGGCAAATCCGGTTTTCGTACGCGATTTGAATCCGACCGAGGTTAATTGGGTTCACGCTATGCACATTCGCGGAAACCGTATGTTCACTTCGGGTTGGGGAAATTCTTCAAACCGCGGCAGAACCGAAATTTACGATATTTCAAATATTACGACGCAAGCCCCGACGCTTTTAGGATTTATTGAAGATCAGACAAGCACGACCGCCGGAAATTCGATGCATAGCAGTTGGTCGAGCGAAGACGGAAATTATCTCTACAGTTGCCGCGAAACAACCAGCGGCAACGGCGATGTACGCGTTTATAACATCACGAATCCGGCACAGCCTTTGCTCGTCAATCGCATCGGAATGAATGATTTAGGCTTAAATGCCGTAACTCCGCATAATCCGGTCGTGATGGGAAATTTTTTATATGTCGCGTGGTATCAAGCCGGAGTCCAGGTTTTCGATATTTCCGAACCGGCAAACCCGAAACGGGTCGGGCAATATGACACTTACCAGACCGCTTTTGCGCCGCCTTTGGAAGAAAAGGAAAGATCTTTGACCGCCGAACCCTGGGATGTTGTGTGCGGCAGCGAGAATCTGCAAAATATTTTGCCGACCACCTACGACGGAAATTGGGCGGTTTATCCGTTTTTGGGGCAAGATAAGGTTTTAGCCGGAGATATGACCAACGGTTTATTGGTTTTGGATGCCAGCCAGGTTAATGCTTTGCCGAAAAACCAAGTTTCGGATTTCGACGGTGACGGTAAAACGGATTTCTCCGTCTATTCGCCGAATACCGGAATATGGAACATTGAAACGAGTTCAACCGGTGCGAATAATTCGACAAACTTCGGTTTAAGCGGTGATAAACTGGTTTCCGGAGATTACGACGGCGACGGAAAAACAGACATCGCCGTTTGGCGACCTCTATCGGGAGTTTGGTATATTTTGGGCAGCACGAACGGTTTTTCAGCCCAACAATTCGGGACAAACGGTGATATTCCGGTCGCGGCGGATTATGATGCCGACGGTAAAACCGATATTGCCATTTGGCGACCTTCAACCGGCGTTTGGTATATTCAGCAAAGTTCGCTCGGAATTAGAATTATTAAATGGGGACAAACGGGCGACAAGGCTTTTTCCGGGGATTATGAAGGCGACGGAAAGGCGGATTTAGCTATTTACAGACCTTCGAGCGGAACCTGGTATGTTATGCAAAGTTCTTCGAGTTTGCCTTTGATCATTTCATTCGGCATCAATACCGATAAACCGCTGTCCGCCGATTTTGACGGCGACGGCAGATTCGATTTTGCCGTCTATCGTCCGTCGGAAGGAAATTGGTATATCCTGAATTCCCAAACAAATTCTATAACTGTTAGTCGCTTCGGACTTGCCGCCGATCTACCGATTCCGGCTGATTTTGACGGCGACGGCAAAGCGGATATATCTGTTTTTCGGCAGACCGAAAATGTCTGGTATCGTCTGAATAGTTCGGACGGCGCGTTTAGTTCAAGAGTTTTCGGGCAAAACGGCGATCTTCCATCGCCGGCTTCGGTCAATCCTTAAACTCTTTTAACACAATTATTAAAAAAAAAATTCAAAGTCAGGAAAAAAAACTTGACTTTGAATTTTTTATTTTTATGATTGCTTTATGAAACTGATTCTGACGATTGAAAGCGGCTCGCTTGCCGGGCAGGAATTTGACTTAAGCAACGGCTTTATAACCATCGGGCGGAGTGAAAACAGCAGTATTCGGTTTGATCCGCAAACAGAAAAAATTGCTTCTAAACAACACGCCTTTATCGAAGCATTGGCAGACGGCTTTTTTGTAACCGATAATCAAAGCACGAACGGAACTCTGGTCAACGGGCAAAAGATTCAAAATATAAAATTAAATAACGGCGATACGATTCAATTCGGAGCGAACGGCGTAAAGGCAAATGTAAAAATTATTGCTCAAGCCGACTTTAATTTCCAACAAAATATTCCGACGGCAGAACAAATTCATCAACTGCCTACTATTCAGGTAGAATCGCCGCTGCCTACACCGTTCGGGGAGTTTCAACTGCCGCAGATCCCGAAGGAAAATACTTCCGTCGAATTTAAAAACTCCATTTCGGGTATCGGCTTGGGACATCTTGAAGCCCATCCTGTTCAGAAGCCGATCGGCAAATATGTCGTTGCCGGAATTATGAGCTTTTTGATCATAATTCTGCTCGTTCCGGTGTTATTGATTCTGGGAATGAATTTAGGTGTGGTGGTTGCAATAATTGCGACGGTCATCGCTTTTCTGCCGGCTATGATCTATATTTTGCCGATCGTCTGGCTTGACCGCTATGATCCCGAACCGATCTGGCTTCTTGCTTTGTCCTTTGCCTGGGGCGGTGTCGTGGCGATTTTTGCCTCTTATATTATCAACACTTTATTTGGAGATATAGTTTACAGCGCGACAAACAGTGCAGCACTCGGCAATCTTTCCAGTGCGGTAATTTCCGCCCCGATTTTTGAAGAAAGTACAAAGGGAATCGGTCTTCTGTTGCTTTTGATCTTTTTCCGGCGCGATTTCGATGATGTTTTGGACGGCATCGTCTTTGCCGGAGTCATCGCGCTCGGTTTTGCAACGGTTGAAAATGTTATCTATTACGGGCGCGGAATTTTGTCGGGCGGCAGCGATGAACTGCAGATCTTATTTTTTATTCGCGGTATTTTATCACCTTTTGCTCACGTTACATTTACGGCAATGATCGGCATCGGCTGCGGTATTTCGCGGGAATCACATAATTGGGCGGTAAGAATACTGGCACCGATCGCTGGTTATATTGTCGCGGTAATTCTGCACGCCATCTGGAACGGAATGACGATCGTATTTATGATAATCATCAATATCACGGGATTGAATCAGTTGTGTTCCGTTGTAAATCTCGGCGGTCAAAATGAAGGTTTGTGCGCGTTTTTTATTGCTTATGGGATTTTACAAGTTCCTCTGTTTCTGATTTTTCTCGGTTTCATTATCTATGTAATGCGTCGTCAAAACCGGATTTTGAAGGAAATGCTGGCAATAGATGTCGCTCGCGGAATGATTCAGCAGGATCATCTCGATATTGTAACATCGGCGTTTCGAAGTTTGACCTGGAGCCTCAGCGGTCTGACGGAAGGGAAATATTTGAATCGCCGCCGGTATATGCGGGCAATCGGCAAACTCGGTTTGAGTTACTGGCATATTCAACGCGCCACCGCCGCGCAGGGGCAAACCGGAAGTTTTCAGCAAAATCCGATTTTGCGCGATGAAGTTCTAAAGTGGCGAAATCAGGTGTAAGTCAGAAAAAAGGCTGTTATGAATATCATAACAGCCTTTTTTCTTAACAATTAACAAAGCCCAATAAATAAAACACGATTAAAAAAATGACAATCGTCGAGAGACAACCGCCGCCTAATTTCCAAGCCGCAACACCGGCGATAATACTTCTAAGTGGTCCTTCCATAATTTCTCCTTTTCAAAAATTAAATGAATTAAATCAATGCAAAATTTGCAATTAGTTATTTTATTCGCAAATCGGATGCCAAATCGAAACCGTAATGATTTAAGACATATTAAGAGAAACTTGAAATTTGTTTTTTCAATTGATTTTGCTTATAGTTTGAATATCCGAAACCTTTATTAAACATAAGACTTTATGAATTTAGATTTGACCGAAGAACAAGAAATGGTGCGAAATTCCGTCCGCGAATTTGCCGAAAATGAGATAGCTCCGCTGGCGCGTGAATATGATGAAGAAGAAAAATTTCCGCGCCGGCAGATTGAAGGACTTGCCGAACTCGGACTTCTCGGAATGATCATTCCCGAAGAATACGGCGGCGCGGGTTTCGATTCGGTTTCCTACGCACTCGCGCTCGAAGAAATCGCCCGAGCCGATGCGTCGGTCGCCGTCATCGTCGGCGTTACGAATTCGGTTTGCTGTTATCCGATCCTGAGTTTCGGCACGGAAGAGCAAAAACAAAAATATCTCGTTCCGCTGGCAAAAGGCGAACAGCTCGGAGCATTTTGCCTTTCCGAACCACAAGCCGGATCGGACGCGACAAATTTGAAAACCCGCGCCGCTTCGGACGGCGATTTTTATGTTTTAAATGGAACAAAATCCTGGGTCACGAATGGCGGCGAAGCGGAAACTCACATCGTGATGGCGGTTACGGGTGAAAATAATGGAAAAAAAGAAGTTACGGCATTCATCGTCGAAAAGGAAACGGAAGGTTTGAGTGTTTCTTCGGTCGAACACAAACTCGGTCAACGCGCTTCGAAAACGACGGAGATGAGTTTTGTTGATGTCAGAGTTCCGAAGGAAAATATTTTGGGCGGAATCGGCAACGGAATGCGCGTTGCTTTTAACTCACTGGACAATGGCAGAATCGGCATCGGCGCGTTATCAATCGGAATCGCCCAAGCCGCATTCGAAGAAGCAAAGGAATATGCCAAAGACCGCATTGCGTTCGGAAAACCGATTGCGGAGTTTCAAGCGATTCAATTCAAATTAGCCGATATGGCGACCGAAATCGAAGCCGCCCGGCTTTTAACGCTCCGCGCCGCAGCGATGAAGGACGCAAATCACAAGAAAACGAGCGTTTATTCGGCAATGGCAAAACTTTATTCCTCCGAAATCGCCAACAAAGTCTGCGCCGATGCCATTCAAATTCACGGCGGAAACGGTTATTCGCGCCATTACAATGTCGAAAAATACTACCGCGATGCGCGCATTACGACAATTTACGAAGGCACGAGCGAGATTCAACGCATCGTCATTTCACGCGGAATTTTGAAGGATTAGCGAATTAATCATCAGATTTAAGTTAAATCGGTGCAAAATAACAATTTATTCTCGTCGCTAAAGGGTAACCAAACTTTCTACATTTCAAATAAAAGAGGAGAAAAAAAGAATGCCAATAGTTATAGGTATCGATGGCACGGGTTCGGCGATTATTCCGGGAGCAGGGCGCGACAGGGATTATGACCGGGATTTTGCCAATAGTTTTGTCAAAAGAATTTGCAGCACGGGCGGCGGAACACGCGGATATTTACGCGGTCCGGTCGGACTCGGCGGCGGTTTGAGATCTGCGGTCAACGGCGGTTATAATTTCATCAAGCAGAAGAGGAATGAAGGCGATTCGAGCGATGTTTTATTGACCGGATACAGCCGCGGCGCAGCCGGCGTAATAATGATCGCCAAAAAGCTTCAAGGCGATAACATTCCGGTCAAGGCAATGATGCTTTTTGATTGCGTTGACCGTTATCTGTTCGGTGATGCGAGCGTAATTCCGCAAAATGTCGAAATCGTCAAACACGTCATCCGCGATCCGCTGGCTAAATCGAGACACAGTTTCGGCAATGACGGAATGCGATATCATCCGCCGACGGTTTATCCGACGATCATTAAATTTATGTGTACGCACGGCGGAATGGGCGGAACGCCGTGGGTAAAACCGCGTGATAAAATGTGGACTGATTTAATTGACGAAGGTGCTTTGGAGCAACCGTATAATGCCACAACCGCAATTTCCTATCAGAAAGATCAGGATGTTTCCGAACGGATTTGGAGTCATTGCCAGATTTTTATGCGCGATTACGGGTTTGTTTCTTAAATTTGTAATTTCTGATATTAAACAGGTTGTGCAGCTGAGCAAATATAATCAAGTAAGCATTAAGGTAAAAGGTAAAAGGTAAAAGGTAAAAGTAAAGAATCCGGTCAAACTCCGGCAAATATAAGGTGGATAATAACTTTTCTCTCCTTTTAATAAACCGTAAAACATTTTCTTATCTGCTTATTTAGATAAAAGATTGGAGTCTCGCCTTCAGGCGGCTTTAAGCGCCGCGCTTCGCCGGCGGTTGCCGCCCTTTAGACGGGACTCCAATCTTAAAATGAACTGGTCTAGCTTGTTTTTTTATTCGGCGGTTGTCGGATCAAAAGTTGTCCTGACCTGCGAAATGCGATTTGCCGGAAAACCGCCTTGAGATGCGTGTTCGGGCACTATTTCTTCACTGGGAGCGATATAAATGCAGTAAATTTTATCGTCCGTCACAAAACTTTCAATCCACTGAATTTACGTTCACATTTCACTGAGAACGCTGCCGGATTTTTGTGAAACGGCTTGCAGTTCGTCAATTGATAAATTTCCCGCGCCTTCAATTTCTCTTTCGATAATAAATTTCGGCATTAGTTTTCTCCCGACCAATAAATCAATTTCACCTTTATATGGTGCGATAATGGTATGATGATTTCTACTTCTTGACAATCGGTTTCGATTTAAAGTCCGGAATTTTTAAATAAGTGAAATTTGTAATACTTATGTTTATTGTTCCAAAAGAGAGTTTTTATGATTAAAAAAATTGTCGCAATTTGCATTATTCTTTTATTAAATTTTCCTTACACAGTTTTCTCTCAAACGAACGCGACAAAAAAACGCCCGACCGTCGGTTTGGTTTTAAGCGGCGGCGGCGCACGCGGTTTTGCCCATATCGGCGTGTTAAAGGTTTTGGAAGAAAACCGCATTCCGGTTGATTACGTCGGCGGCGCGAGTATGGGCGGACTGATCGGCGCATTATATGCACTGGGAAAAACGCCCGGTGAAATCGAACAGCTTGTCGGCACGCTCAACTGGGACACGCTTTTGCAAATTTCGGCTTCGCTCGAAAATTTATCATTCCGGCGCAAGGAAGACCGCCGAAATATTCCCGCGCCGATTACTTTGAAGGGAAAAGCAAATAATTTGAAACTTCCGAATGCGCTCAATTCGGGACACGAAATCGGTTTGCTTTTTGACCGCATCACACTTCAATACGCGTCCGTTAAAGATTTCGATGATTTACCGATTCCTTTTCGGACGGTCGGCACGGATATGTTGAGCGGTAATTCCGTAACTTTGAGGAATGGTTCGCTTTCCCGCGCCTTACGCGCCACGATGAGCATTCCGGGAGTTTTTTCGCCGGTCGTGGTTGAAGGACGCATTTTGTCGGATGGCGGACTTGTCAATAATATTCCGACCGATGTTGTCAAAGCGATGGGCGCGGATATTTTGATTGTCGTCAATATCGAAACACAGCTCGGAAATCGTGAAACGCTGGAAAGTTTGCCGGGAGTTCTGGCGCAAACCATCAATATTGCCACGCTCGATAATTCGCGGCGAAGTTTGCGACAGGCGGATTTTATCATCGCGCCGGATCTTCAAGATTTTTCTCTGGCGGATTTTGGCGAAAGCGAGAAAATTATCGAACTCGGACGAACAGGCGCGCAGCAAAAAGTAGTTCTTTTGAAAGGACTTTCACTCGATGAAACCGAATGGCAAGCGCATCTTGCAAACCGCCAACAGCGCGAATTGCCCGACATTGCCCCGATTCCGAAATTTGTCGCGGTCGAAGGGACTGATGAAGATGCAACGCGCACCATCAAAGCAGAGCTGGGCGAAAAATATACTAATCAACCGCTCGATCAAACAAAACAAACTGAACTTGCCAAAGATCTATCGAATTTGACCGGAACCGGGCGTTTCGATTCGCTCAATTACGGTTTGACGGAAAAAGGCGGCGAAACGGGTTTACTTATCTCGTCGAGCCGTATCGGCGAAACAATTTCGACTCCGACGCGGCTCGAACTCGGTTTTGACGTCAACAGTGTCGAATCGGACAATGTAAATTTTAATTTTCTGGCACGGCTGACATTTTACGATGTCGGGCGCAACGGCGCGGAATGGCGCAATGATATAAGACTCGGTTCAAGCACCTTTTTCGCCAGCGAATATTACCGTCCGCTCGGGGCGACCGATTTTTTTATCGCTCCGAGGGCTGGGTATGAACGGCGGAGAATCAACCTGTTCTCCGACGGCAACAGATTGGCGGAATATGTCGAAAAAACAGCCCAAGCCGGAATTGACATCGGCTATATTTTCAATCCCCGCAGTGAATTAAGAGCGGGCTATACCATCGGTTATAAAAGTGTTGAAAGACGCATCGGCGACCCGCTTCTGCCGAACTTAAAAGGGAAATTCAGCGTTGCCGGATTAAATTGGACTTACGACGGGCTTGATAATGCGCAAATTCCGACACGCGGGATTTTTACGAAAAACACGCTCAATTATTTTTTTGACAGCCCCGAAGCCACCGATAAATTCACGCAAGCCGAATCGAGATTTAATGTATTTAATCCGCTCGATGAACAAAATATTCTTTTCGGTTTCGGCGGCGGCGGCACGACTTTCGGCGGCACTCCGTCGCTGACGCAGCAATTCGCACTCGGCGGACCGTTTCGGCTCGGCGGTTACGGATTTGACGAATTTCGCGGAAATAATTATCTCCGGGGCGGATTCGGAATTCTGCACAATCCGAAAATCTTCCCGACCTTTTTGGGCGGAAAAACCTATTTAGGCGCGTGGTATGAAGCGGGCAGCATTTTTGAAAAATTCAGTCAGGGAAATTTCCGGCAGAGCTTTTCCGGCGGCGCAGTCATCGAAACACCTTTCGGACCGATCTTTATCGGCGGCAGTCTAAACGAAAATGCGCGCGGCAGATTCTATTTCTCATTAGGAAAATTTTTCAGATAAAATCAAGTAAAAGACTGTATGTTTGAACTTATTTAAAAGCTAACTCAAAAAAACTACCGTTAAGCGAGCGGTCTTTGACCGTGTTTGTGCAATATACGCGGTCAAAGACCGCTCGCTTAACCGGTTATTATATTGAGTCTAAAAAAATGATAGTCGTGAAACTGGCAGCTCTCAAAACCGCCGCCTGTATTTTATTAAACAACTCAAGTTTAATAAGCCTTGGCGAATATAACTCTTTTTGCAGATTCCTTGCCTGAATAGATGCAGGTTCCGGCTTGTTCGATGGAATTTATCGGAATACAGCGAATCGTCGCTTTTGTTTCGGCTTTGATTTTTTCTTCCGTTTCCGCTGTGCCGTCCCAGTGCGCGAGAACAAAACCGCCGATTTCGATCCGGGCTTTGAATTCTTCCCAAGAATCAACCGTAAAAGTGTTTTCTTCGCGGAATTTCAGGGCTTTATCATAAATATTCTGCTGAATTTCGTCCAGAAGATTTTTGATATGATCGGCGATTCCTTCGAGCGGACGGGTTTCCTTGGAAAGTTCGTCGCGCCGCGCTATTTCGACCGTGCCGTTTTCCAGATCACGCATTCCGATGGCGAGGCGCACGGGAATGCCTTTTAATTCGTATTCGGCAAACTTAAAGCCGGGTTTGTATTTGTCGTCGGCATCGTATTTGACGGAAATGCCCAGAGTTTTTAGGTCTTCGATGATTTTATCAACCTTTTCGGTAATTTTCGGCAAATCTTCATCGGTTCGATAGATCGGAACAATAACGACCTGAATCGGTGCTAATTTCGGCGGCAAAACCAGACCGTTATCGTCGGAGTGCGCCATAATTAACGCGCCCATCAAACGTGTTGAAACGCCCCACGAAGTTGCCCAGGGAAAATCGAGTTCGTTTTCTTTATTGACGAATTTCACGTCAAAGGATTTGGCAAAATTTTGTCCCAAAAAATGCGAAGTTCCTGATTGCAGAGCTTTTCCGTCCTGCATCAGAGCTTCGATGCAGTAAGTTTCAATTGCCCCGGCGAATCTTTCGGAAGCAGTTTTTACGCCTTGAATTACGGGCACAGCCATCCAGTTTTCGGCAAAATCGGCATAAACGCCGAGCATCTTTTCGGTTTCTTCAACCGCTTCCGCTTCGGTCGCGTGCGCCGTGTGTCCTTCCTGCCAGAGAAATTCGGTCGTTCTGAGGAAAAGACGCGTTCGCATTTCCCAGCGGACGACGTTTGCCCATTGATTTATCAGCAGCGGCAGATCGCGCCACGATTGAATCCAGCCTTTGTAGGTGTTCCAGATGACGGCTTCGCTCGTCGGGCGAACAATTAATTCTTCCTGAAGTTTTGCGTCCGGATCAACGATCAAACCTTTGCCGTCGGGATTCGCCTTCAGACGATAATGCGTCACGACCGCGCATTCTTTGGCAAAGCCTTCGGCGTGTTCTTCTTCCTTTTCGAGAAAAGATTTCGGCACGAACAGCGGAAAATAAGCGTTTTGATGACCTGTTGCCTTAAACATATCGTCAAGCGCCCGCTGCATTTTTTCCCAGATGGAAAAACCGTAGGGTTTGATGACCATACAACCTTTAACCGCCGAATGTTCGGCTAAATCGGCGCGTTTGACCAGTTCGTTATACCATTCGGAATAATTTTCGCTGCGTTTTGGAAGTCCTTTGCTCATAAATAAAACAGTCTCGAATCACTAAAAATAGTCGAACAGCCAACTGTTCGGATAAAGTTTTAAATAATAAAGGAAAACGGCAAAAGAAACAAAGTAAAAATCGGATAAATGTGTCAATTCTAAACTGTTTGAATGGTATCGTCTGTGTTAAATTAATCTTAATGAGCGACTTTAAGCTGAATTTTCAAGACACGAAAACCGCCTTTGCCGATAAAACCGACTCGCAGCTGCGCGAAAAATATCGGCTTTTTAAATTGATGAATTCACCGGTTTTAAACGAAATCAGCACAAAATCGGCGCAGATTGCTTTGTATTTGGGGTTGCCGGTCGAATGGCTGATCAAAAACACGATTTTCGAGCAGTTTTGCGGCGGCGAAAATATCGAAGAATGTCAGCCGACGATTGAAAAACTCGGCGCATCGAAGATCGGCACGATTCTCGATTATTCGGTTGAAGGAAAATCGGACGAAGCGGATTTTGAAAGAACAAAGGATGAAACAATTCTCAACCTGAAGCGTGCAAAAAATGATGACAAAATCCCGTTTGCGGTCTTTAAAGTAACGGGCATCGCGCCGCTCGGAACGCTCGAAAAAATCAGCAGCAATACGGAATTAAAAGAATCGAATAAAGTAAAATGGGAAAACGCCCGGCGGCGCATTTTAGAGATTTGCGAATACGCCGATTCAATCGAACAGCCGATTTTTATTGATGCGGAAGATAGTTGGATTCAAGACGCGATTGACCAATTAGCGACCGAAATGATGGAAAAATACAACAACGAAAAACCGATTGTGTTTAATACGATTCAGCTTTACCGCCACGACCGTCTCGATTATTTGAAAAAAGCGCATAAAAAAGCACGAAATGAGGGTTATATTTACGCCGTCAAACTCGTGCGCGGCGCGTATATGGAAAAAGAACGCGAGCGGGCGAAAGAAATGAATTATCCGTCGCCGATTCACACCGATAAAGCGGCGACCGACCGCGATTTTAATCTGGCGGTTGATTATTGTCTGGAAAATGTCGAGGAAATCGCGTTTGTTGCCGGAACGCATAACGAAGAAAGCGTGCAAAAATTAGTGCAAAAAATGAAGGAAAAAGGAGTTGCGGAAAATCATCCGCACGTTTTTTTCTCGCAGCTCTTCGGAATGAGCGATAATCTGTCATATATTTTGGCGCAAAAAAATTATAATGTTTCAAAATACGTGCCGTACGGTCCGGTCAGAGATGCCGTTCCGTATCTGATTCGCCGCGCCGAGGAAAACACATCCGTCAAAGGACAAGTGAGCCGCGAACTCGATTTAATCGCCAGGGAACTCAAGCGAAGAACAAACTCCGCTTAATTTGTTAAACTAAGTTTTTGTGTTTATTAGATTTAAAAGTATTTAGATTTTATTTAATGTTTTTATAAAAATCATTCAAGCGTTTGGATTCCCGCCTTTAAGCGGTATTTTCGATAACCATAAACCGCCTAAAGGCGGGACTCCAAACGGTATTTTGATAAGAAGATTCAGCTAAATTTGTGGAAAATCATTTATCCGACTCAAGCAATTCATTATCAGCCGAACATTTACAAAAAACCTACGGGCGCCGGCGCGTCGTTGATAATGTAAGTTTATTTGTGATGCAGGGCGAAGTTGTCGGACTTTTAGGCGCGAACGGGGCGGGAAAAACGACGACGTTTTATATGATGACCGGACTCGAACGTGCTGAAACCGGGAAGATTTTCATCAATGATGAGGATGTGACGAATCTGCCGATGTATCTGCGGGCGCGACTCGGTTTGGGCTATCTGCCGCAGGAACCTTCGATTTTCCGAAAAATGTCGGCGGAACAAAATATTCTGGCAATTCTGGAAACAATGAAGTTTACCCGCGAACAGAGATTTGCCCGGCTTGATGAATTACTGGACGAATTCGGCGTAAATCACGTCAGAAAAACACGCGGCGACGCGCTTTCCGGCGGTGAACGACGGCGTGTTGAAATTGCCAGATGTTTAGCAACCGAACCGCAATTTATTCTTCTGGACGAACCCTTTGCCGGAATTGATCCGATTGCCATTGATGATATACGCGAAATTATTCTTTATTTGAAAAACCAGGGAATCGGGATTTTAATTACCGATCACAACGTACGGGAAACTTTGGGGATTACCGACCGCGCATATATAATGGCGGAAGGTAAAATTCTTCGTGCCGGAAGTCCGCAGGATCTGGTTGAAGATAAAGATGTTCGGCGGCTTTACCTGGGCGAAAGATTTACTTTATAAGTGCGAAAAATTGAAAAAGCGAAAGTGTTGATAAATGGAAAAGTTTATATTTTTCCGAATTAACGGCAAATTTTTCCGAAAACACCATTTTTTTTTTTTATTTATTACCGAAATGTTAAATAAATTCAGCGTGATAATCGCCAAATAAACAGAAATCTCCCCAAATCATTAGTTAAATTTTACCATTTCAAGTTTGAATCGGTTATAATTCAAAAGGAAAGACGAATAATTCATTTATTGACTTGTGAATGTTTTGAAAATAAACTTTTAGATACAAAATGGCATCGTTAAGACTTACACAAAAATTATCTCAGCGAATGGTTCTAACGCCGCAGCTTCGGCAGCGGATCGAGATGCTGCAGATGACAACTATTGAGCTGAGTGAACTTATTCAAAATGAGCTCGTCGAAAATCCGGTGCTTGAAGAAGTAATGACCGATGAAGAATTTCAGGAGTTTTCAGAAAAAATTCTCGATCAAAACTCCGAGGGGCACGACGAGGTTTTTGAAGATAATCATAAAAAAGACGCGGATCTTTCACCGGAATTCGAGGATTACGAAACCTTGAAAGCCGAGATCGGCAGCGAAAACGGCACCAGCGATGAACCGCTTTCCGATTATGAAGGCGATTCGGAAGATTCTAACGAAGAAAGGTCGGATGCTTTTGAAGAAGTTGATTTCGGCAGGGAATTTCAGGAATATCTCGATCCCGGTTATAAAACACAGGAAATCGAATATAAGGAAGACGCGCCGAGTTTTGAACAGTTTTTAACCCGCTCGCCGTCTTTGACGGATCATCTCGAATGGCAGCTTTCGCTCCAGCAAATCAGCGATAAACTTGAAGATATAGCAGTTTGCGTCATCGGAAATCTCGATGCCGATGGTCGCCTGACGGCAACCGATGAAGAAATCTGCGAAATGTGCGGCTGCAGCGAAGAAGCGGTTGAAAAAGCGCGTCAAGTCGTAATGCGGCTCGAACCGGTCGGCTGCGGCGTGAGAAATGTCAAGGAATGTCTGCTCGTACAGCTCGAAGCCAACGGCGAAGGCGAAAGTCTGGCGGCGGATTTGGTGGCAAATCATCTGGAAGATCTGCAACCGCATCGCCTCCAGCATCTGGCAAAAGAAACCGGAATTGATCTGCACGAACTCAACGAAGAAATAAATAAAGTTCGCGTTCTCGATCCGTATCCCGGCAGACGTTATTCGAGCGATGAGCCGATCTATGTTCAGCCGGAAGTTTATATCGAAAAAATTGACGAAGATTATATCGTCTATTTTACCGACGACGGAAGCCCGCGCCTTCGAATCAGCCAATCATATAAAAATCTGGTTGATCAGGAAGACACATCTAAAGAAACAAAGGATTTTATCAAGGATAAAGTGCGCTCGGCGGTTGATCTTTTAAGAAATATCGAACATCGCCGGCAGACGATTTATCGCGTCGTCGAATGTATCGTTCAGCGTCAGAGGGAATTTCTCGAATACGGCGTTCAGCATATCAAGCCGATGATGCTCAAGGATGTCGCGGAAGACATCGGAATGCATCTTTCGACGATTTCCAGAGTTGTTAACCGGAAATACGCGCATACGCCGCAGGGCGTGATCGAACTCCGTCGGTTTTTCTCTGAAGGAATGCTTAATGAAGACGGCGAAGAAGTTTCAACCAGAATTTTGAAGCTGAGAATTAAGAAAATGATTGAGGATGAGGATACACGCAAACCTTTGACCGACGACAAAATCGCCAAAATTTTGATAAAAGAAGGCGTTAAACTTTCGCGCCGCACTGTTGCCAAATACCGCGACCAGATGCATATTCCGGGTTCGCGTGAAAGAAAAACAGTGATTTAATTGGCGATTTACAACTTTATTTAATCTTTGAAAATTAGGTTTTATTGTTCAAAAAAGCAACAATTAGGTCGCAGACTGATTTAAATATAAAATCGAAAAAAGTTTCGATTTCTTAAACAACTAACAAGAGGTGCAAAATATGAAATTTGAATATACGGGAAGACATATCGAAGTTACTCCGGCATTGCGTTCACACGTCGAGGAACATTTTGACAGAATTAATCATTTATTTGACGGCACAGACAATAAAGCCCACGTCATTATCGAAGTTGAAAGAGGCAAACACCGCTCCGAAATTGTTGTAAAATGGCGTAATGAAGTATTAAATGCGACGACCAGCGTTTCAGATATGTATCAATCACTTTCACAAACAATTGCGAAAATCGAGAAACAAGCACTAAAATTAAAAAACAAAATTATTGACAAACATCAAAAAGCCGAAAAACTCGGTACGATTCCGACACCGGCGACAGAAATCGCCCCCGAACCCGATGCACCCGGAATTATTACAACGGAAACTTATTCGGTCAAACCGATGACACCCGAAGAAGCGATTTTGAATTTAGAAGAACAGGATAACCAGTTTTTGGTTTTTAGAACCGCCGAAAGTCAAAATGTAGCCGTTATTTACAAACGAGATGACGGAAATTACGGTTTGATCCAGCCGTAAAATTTTTCAAAACAGTTAAATTTTCAAAAATATTTGGTGAAGAGTTTTGTAAAAGCAAAACTCTTCACCAAATACAAAAAGCCCCTATAATGCAGTCAGATTTTATAAATAATACTCCCAAAATCACTATTTCGGATTTTATCGAAAAATCTTCCAACAAACTGAATCTAAGCGTTTTAGCCGGGGGAAAAGGTCTAAAATCAAGAGGAATTTCATCTTCACGAATTCAAAAACTGGGACTTGCGCTTGCCGGGTTTGCTCATTATATTCACGAAGGTCGCATTCAAATCGTCGGACAGAGCGAAATTGCCTTTTTAAACCAACTCAATCGCGTGGATCGGATTCAAGCAATCAGAAATCTGGATTTGGAAAAAATTTGTTGTATTTTGGTGACAAAAAATCTCGATCCTGCCAAAGAATTACTGGAAATTGCCGATGAAAAATCTTTGCCTGTAATTCGCACATCAGATATAAGTTCACTGGCGATAAATGAAGTAACCAGGTTTTTACAAGAAATTCTTGCTCCGCATATCACGCTGCACGGAGTTTTGATGGGAATGTACGGCATCGGAGTTTTAATTTTAGGAGAATCGGGAATCGGAAAATCCGAATGCGCTCTGGATTTAATTACCCGCGGGCATCGTTTTATTTCCGATGACGCGATTTTTATCAAGAAAATCGGTGAAAGTTTAGAAGGTTCTGCGCCTGAAATTACGCGGGAACATCTGGAAATCCGCGGACTCGGAATCCTGAATATCCGGGATCTGTACGGCGTTTCGGCAATCGGCAAAAATAAAACCATCGAATTGCTGATTGAATTTAAAAAATGGAAGGAAATGGATGAAATAGAAAGAGTCGGTTTGGAAATTCGTGAAGAGGAAATTTTCGGCGTAAAATTAAAAAAATTTATTTTGCCGATCAGCGTCGGGCGAAATCTTTCAACTCTCGTCGAAACCGCCGTACGTGTTTATTTAATGGACGTTTCGGGAGAAAATGCCGCTCAAAAATTAATCGAAAAACATTCGGCTTTGTTAAAAGCAAATTAAGCACTAATGGAAAATGGAAAATGGAAAATGGAAAACGGAAAATGTAAGAAAACCTCTAAGTTGTGTTACAGTAAAAGTTACGTGAGTCTTTAGAAATTTCATAACATCTTAAAACTTTTGCTACCTGCTTAGAAAAGATATTTTTTTTACATATGATTCGAAATAAAATATGTCCCAAAGTACAAAAGAAAACAAAACGTATCCGAATTTTGTCATAATCACCGGATTAAGCGGTTCGGGAATGAGTTCGGCGACCAATGCTTTTGAAGATTTGGGTTATTTTTGTGTTGATAATCTGCCGCTGACGATGCTCAAAACTTTTTCGCGCCTGTTGATTCCGAATTCCGAAGAAACTGCCGCGATTGAAAAAGCCGCGCTGGTCATTGATATACGGGAAAGACATTTTTTATCGGAATTTCCGACTGAACTCGCGAAAGTACAGAAAAGGCTGATGCCGTTTGTTCTTTTTTTCGAGGCTTCGGATGAAGTTTTGCAAAGACGTTTCAGCGAAACGCGCCGCCCGCATCCGGCGGATACGGGCAAGGGACTGCTTCAGGCAATCCGCGATGAAAAAGAAGCGATGCGGAAAGTGCGGGAAAAATCAAATCTGATTATTGACACTTCCGATCATACGGTTCATACATTGCGGCGGCTGCTTTTGGAAGAGTTCGGACAATTTGACGTAACCTCGCCGCTGCAGGTTCAAATTATAAGTTTCGGTCATAAACACGGTGTGCTGAATCGGGTGGATTTGCTTTTTGACGTCCGGCATCTTCCGAATCCGTATTTTGAAAAAGGTTTGCGGGAATTGCCCGGAACGGATGAAAAGGTCATAGATTTTTTGGAAAGCCAGGAAGAATTTCAGGAAACAAGCCGACGTTTTATTGATTTATTGGAATATTTGCTTCCGCTTTACAGGCGCGAAGGAAAATCTTATTTAACAATCGGAGTCGGCTGCACGGGCGGACGGCATCGTTCGGTGAGAGTTGCCAACAAACTTGCGGAAGCCTTGCAAAACGGGGAGTTTGAAGTTTCAGTAATGCATCGGGATGTTCAAAAATAATTTTTTGGACAGATTCTTTTTTATATTATTAAAAAAATGAGGATCAAGTTATGAAAAAAATCGGCGGCGTAGTTGTTTCGCACGGACAAGTTGCCAACGAACTTTTAGCGGCGGCGGAAACCGTGGTCGGAGGTTTGAGCCATATAAAAGCGGTTTCAATCGGTTGGCACGATGATGTCGAATTGGCAAAAGATGAGATTTCGAGAGCGATAAAATCAGTTTCCGACGGCAAAGGCGTTTTGGTTTTAACCGATATGTTCGGCGGAACACCGACAAATATTTCGGCAATGTTTATCAAGCAAAACGAGGTCGAAATTATCACGGGCGTAAATCTTCCGATGGTTATCAAACTTGCTTCGCAAAACAAGGAAACAACCTTGACGGAATTGGCAAAAGAGGTTGAAGAGCAGGGCAAACAAGCAATTTATCGAACAAGCGAATTGCTCGAACCGCAAAAATTGAAAAAAGATGCTTGAAGTCAAGATCAAAATAATCAATCAGCTCGGACTGCACGCCCGAGCCGCCGCCCAACTTGTTCGTCTGGCGGCAGCCTTTAAAAGTCGGATTATTTTAAAGCGGAGAGATAACGCGGTTTTTGCCGATGCCAAATCAATTTTAAGTGTTTTGGCTCTGGCGGCTTCAAAGGGAGTCGAACTCCATCTGGAAGTCGAAGGCGCAGACGAACAAGTGGCTATAGAGGCAGTTGAGAATTTATTTTCTAGCGGGTTCGGAGAATTATAATACAAAAAGCAATATGAAATTAGAAGACAGATTTTATCCGGGAAAAAACAAAAAAGTCGGGATGTTGGGCGTTCCGCTCGGTTTCGGTGCGGGAACAAAGGGCAGCGAACTCGGCGTTACAGCGATGCGCCTATCAAAAATTCAAGATAAATTTTTGACCGAACATATCAATGATCTCGGTTATGATTTAATGGATTACGGCGATGTCGAAATCGTTAAACCGGCATATATTGCGGAAAAAGATGAAAATCCGAAATATTTAAAGGAAATGATCGAATCGAGCCGGAATACCGCCGAAAATGTTAAGCAAATCTTAAAAGACGACAGAATTCCGGTGATTTTAGGCGGCGATCATTCGATTGCTATCGGTTCGTTTTCCGGAATTTCTTCGTTTTATCAAGCTCAGGAAAAAGAAATCGGGCTGATCTGGTTTGACGCGCACGCCGATATAAATACGCACGAAACTTCGCCTTCGGGAAATATTCACGGAATGCCGCTTGCCGCGCTTCTTGGATTGGGCGAAACCTCGCTGGTCAATCTCGAAGGTTTTTCGCCGAAACTTAATCCGAAATTTTTCGCCCACATCGGCGCACGCGATTTGGACATCGGCGAAAAGAATAGAATTCACGATCTCGGTCTGCGCGAAAATTTTTTTACTATGGCGGATATAGACCGGCGCGGAATGATCAAGTGCGTCGAAGACGCGATAAAAATCGCTTCACAAGCCGAAGCCGGATTTGCCGTAACTTTTGATGTTGATATGATTGATCCGCGCTTTGCGCCCGGTTCGGGAACGCTCGTGCGTGGCGGCACGACTTACCGTGAAGCGCACGTCGCTTTGGAAGTTATTGCGGAATCAGGTGGAATGCGATCGTTTGAAATCGTCGAAGTCAATCCGATGCTCGATGCCAGCAATATTACGGTTGAACTCGCCTGCGAACTTATTCTTTCGGCTTTGGGCAAAACGATTTTATAAACTTTTTAACTTTTTAACTTTTTAACTTTTGCACATTTAAACTTGAAAAATCTATGAAAACACGTGTCGGCATAATATTTGGCGGGCGTTCGGGCGAACACGAAATTTCGATTCGCTCGGCAAAAACCGTGATCGGACTAATTAATAAGGAAAAATACGAAGTAACACCAATTGCGATTTCCAAAGAGGGAAATTGGCTGAATCCGTTTGATTCTCTGGCACTTTTACCGGTGGAAACGCAAAATTTGATAAACCAAGAATCAGAAATTTTTACAAAAAATCCGATTGCGTTGCTCGGCGACACGAATTACAAGGGTTTAACAAAACTCGACGCGGCGGAAGGTGAAGAAAGATTTTCCGCGCTCGATGTGATTTTTCCGGTTCTGCACGGAACTTACGGCGAAGACGGCACGATTCAAGGTCTTTTTGAAATGGCGAATATCCCGTATGTCGGTTGCGGAGTTTTGGCTTCGGCGTGCGGAATGGACAAGGTTGTAATGAAAACGCTTTTTCGCGATGCGGAACTTCCGATGTGCAAATATGTCTGGTTTTTGCGAAGCGAATGGGAGCGCGATAAATCAGCGGTTGTTGTGCAAGTCGGTGCAAAACTCGGTTTCCCGTGTTTTGTTAAACCGGCAAATCTCGGTTCGTCCGTTGGGGTTTCAAAAGCTGACGACGAAGAATCTCTCAGAAAAGCGATTGATTTAGCCGCCGAATATGATCGCAAAATCATTGTCGAAGAAGCTCTGGATATGCGCGAAATCGAATGCGCCGTGATCGGAAACGATGATCCGAAAGCGAGTCTTCCGGGCGAATATATCGTCAAGGCGGCTGACAAAAAATTTCTGGATTATACCGAAAAGTACGCCGGAACGGGAAATAATGAATTTATTGTTCCGTCATTCGTTTCGGAAGAATTAACGAAAAAAATTCAAAAAATGGCGATAACGGCGTTTCGGGCAATTGACGGTGCCGGCTTGGCGCGGGTTGATTTCTTTTTGCGAAATGATAATGGTGCGCTACTTATTAATGAAATCAACACTCTGCCGGGACTGACCGATGCATCCGGTTTTCCGAAAATGTGGGCGGGAACGGGAATGGAATTTCCCCAAATTATAGATGCTCTGTTCGATTATGCGAGCGAACGGCACAAGGATAAATCGCGTAACAAAACAACCTTCTAAAAATGTCTAAAATTTGACCCGTTTGCATTTAAATCAATAAAAGGGGAAAATTTATAATCTAAATAAATAGGAGAAAGAAATATGTCAGTAGCAAAAAATATCGAAATCACCGCTTCTTCGGAGAAAAGTTTTGAGGATGCGATAAATCAAGGAATAAACAAAGCGTGTAAAACAATTCAAAATGTCAAAGGCGCGTGGATCAAAGAACAGAAAATCAGTATCGAAAACGGCAAAGTCTCGGAATATCGTGTAAATATGATTATCACCTTTATCTTAAAGGATGATGATGACGTTTCCGAATAGCTTTCAGCAAATCCTTTGTAAAAAAAAAGATGAATGCCTTTATCCGGCTTCATCTTTTTTCTTTGGGTGCGTTGTAGCCCTTACGCGTTCTGATATTGAGATTCGGACGCGCCACGCGAAGTTCCAGTTTTCGCCATTTCCCGTCTTTTTTTATGTTTAATGGCTCGTATCCGAGCGTGTATTGAGTGCCGAGTTCCTTGACGATATTGCTGAATGCTTCACGCATAGCGAGTCCGCCGGGAGTTGCAATAAACAACCCGCCCGTTTTTTCGGCAAAGTTTTTCAAATTAGATTGATTCTGAATTTTTTCGCGGCTTTTGTCTTCCGTACCCGACATATCAATCGTGTAAATGGTCGCGTCAATCGCCAGAGCCGATTTTAATGCTTTGGCGGTTGATACGCCGCTCCGGTTATCTGCACCGTCCGATAAAACAACGATTGCCTTGCGTTTTTCAGGACGTTTTGCCAATTCTTCGGCGGCTTTGTAAATTGCATCATTTAAAGCTGTCCAACCGTAGGCTTTTAAATCGAAAATTTGGTGGGTAATATCACGCGAGTTTGAAAAACCCTGCACGAGTGAAACTTTTGTGTCGAAATTATAGATCGCCACATTATCATCTACGCGCAAACCGTCCAAAAAATTGATCGCCGCCGAACGCGCCAGTGAAATGCGCTGCTCCATACTCCCGGAAGTATCAAGTAAAATTACCGCCGCAAAAGGAGTTTCCGTCGATTCAAAAACCTCGACTTTCTGCTCCACGCCGTCTTCGAAAATTTTAAATTGATTTTGAATCAAATCCAAGACCGGAATGCCTTTTGAATCTGTAATTGTTGCATTTAACACAACTAATGAAGATTCAATTTTAACGATCTCGTCGTCGTCTTCGATTTGGGCAAAGGTTGGCTTAATATTTACGAACAATAAAAAAAGTAGAATCAGAAGAAAAATTGATTTTGGCATAAATTTTAGTTGCACAATTTACAAAAGTACAAAAAAGCGTTTGGAGTTGACGCACAAGCCGTGCCTGACGCTTAAGAAATGCAGGGGAAAAGCTGCTTAACGGCGGAAACTCCGAACATTTTTCGATATTCAGATTGATTTTAAAACTGACTTAGTAACAGAGGTTTTATAACTTTACCCATTTAGTTTTTGCTTAAAACTGAAGTTTGAGAAGATGTCATTTGTTTTTTAATAACCCTCAATTCAGATTTTAGCTATTTCTTCTCAAGCAGGTAAGTTTATTTTCCCTTTGTT
>JBBRVS010000001.1:0-100459 GCA_038246645.1 Pyrinomonadales bacterium | reverse complement strand
ATTAAGGCTGGACAGTATCTTAAGACTGCGAGTCTGCATAATTACAAGGTTAGCCCGAACAAGTTTTTGCGTCCTAATAGTTTTCAAAGAATTTGTTTTTTGACAGCATTTCAACTTGACTTTCAAGACAGTATCTTACGCGATTGAGTAATAAATAAATTTATGAATTGCCGTCTGCTTTAGCTGACGGAACTGGTTTAGCCAGGAACAAGCGGCTTTAGCCAAACTTTAATAAAATATCAATCATCCGCTTTGCTTTAGCTCAAGCAGTAAGGAATTTATTTAATATATCAATCGGCTATTTGAACCTCAACCGTCAGCTAAAGCAGACGGCAATTCATAAGAAGAATCATAATCGTCAGCCAATGCAGACGGCAATTCGTAAGAAAAATCATAATTGTAGGTGAGTGAACTAAATGAAAATCACGCAAACTCCAAACGAATTAACGATTCAGGAAACGCCGGGTTGTTTGTGGATTTTCGGTTTGTTTTTCGTAATTATCGGCGGGATTTTAATTTACGGAACTCTTGGCGGTTTCAGTAATTGGAATGAAGTTCCGGCGTGGCAACTCGTTCTTGCATTCTTTATTGCCGTAAGCGTAGTTTCCGGCGGGGTTTGGGTAAATTTCCGGCGCACCGATCACAAAAGTTGTTATCAACCGAATCGAAGATTCTGTTTCAATCATTAGATACGGATTTTTCGGAAAACGAGTTGAATTTTACAGTTTTAGTGAAATCAAAATTTTTTGCCTGATCGAAGAAATTGATACAGAAAGCGAACCGATTTGGTATATCGGAATGACTTTGCAAAATGGCGAAAAGATAAAAATCTCATCTATGGCACTTCACTCTGAAGATATTCAGCGCAAATATGTCTTTGAAACAAATGAATTTATGCGAAAATAGATGCCTTCGTATAATACCGACCTGATTGAATAAACAACTCTTCATCCGTGCCAATCGGTGTTCATCTGTGGTTAAATAAAATCTTATGGAAAGATTGAACAAACTCATCGCTCAAGCCGGAATTGCTTCAAGACGCGGCGCGGACGCGCTGATCGAAGGCGGAAAAGTTTCCGTCAACGGCGAAATCGTGACCGAACTGGGCACAAAAGCCGATCCCGAAACCGATCATATAAAAGTCAATGGAAGATTGATCAACCGTTTATTAGAGCAGCGCGAAAATGCTTATATTCTGCTCAACAAACCGAAAGGCTATCTTTCGAGCGCGGCTGACCCGGAAGGCAGAAAACTCGTCGTTGATCTCGTTCCGCCGAAATTCGGCAAACTTCACCCCGTCGGCAGGCTCGATTACAACACCGAAGGTTTGATCATTTTGACGAACGACGGACAATTTACCAACCTCGTTGCTTCATCGAAAACCGTTCCCAAAGTTTATGACGTAAAAGTGAAAGGTTTGCCGAACGCCAACGCGATCAATAAATTGCGGCGCGGCATTCGGCTCGAAGACGGTTTCCGAACCGCGCCGGCGAAAATTACCGAACTCAAATCAACGCCGAAAAACGGTTGGTACGAGGTCGTTCTGCACGAAGGACATAATCAGCAAATCAGAAAAATGTTCGACGGTGTCGGACATTCGGTCGTCAAACTCCGCCGCACAGCCATCGGACACATCAATGACGATTTCTTAAAACCCGGCGAATTTCGCCTGCTTTCGCCGCAGGAAGTTCAGGGATTTCATCTGGCAAAACCGAAAAAATCAACCAATAAATTCACCAATAAAAACTAAAAAAGCGTTTGGAGTCCCGCCTTTAGGCGGCATTTCCCGCCGCGCTTCGCTGGCGAAAGGCACGCTAAAGCAAGGACTCCAAACTCATTCTTAAGCAGCTATTTTGCGTAATAACCGCTTTTGGTGCGGGCGTTCAAAGTCGTTTGATTCTTGATTTTTACGCTGATCTCGCGCCAGGAGCCGTCGCGCACGGCGTTTTCCGGTTCGTAACCGAGGCTGTAAACTTTACTTAGATCATTGATGATCTGCTCGTAAACTCCGTTCAAATCCTTTAATTTCCTGACGGAATAATATCCGCCGCCGCTTTCGTCAGCGAAAATTTCGAGCGTCCGGCGGGCTTGGCGATAGGCTTTTTTGCTCCACGCATCGGTGCGGTACTCATCATTTACATAGATCGGAAAAATTGTCGTATCGTTTTGCCGGATCGTTTCAAGCAGATCGTTAAACGTAATGAGCGAAGGCAGCGCGGCAATTCTGTTTTCTTCGCTTTCGATTGAAAATATATAAGAAGCATTTTGTATCAATGAATTATCAATGCCGTCGGTCAATAGAATCATTGCGCTTCTCCTGTTTTCGCTTTTCTGCCGATTTAGAAGGTTTGTGTATGTAAATTCGACCGCATCCCAAATCTTCGAACCGCCGTCGCCCTTGATGTTTTTGATCTTTTGATAAAGCAGTGATTTATCATTGGTAAAATCGGCTATAACTTCGGTTTTATGCGTAAAGGCAACAATTGCAATGCGGTCTATCGGTCGGGCAACTTCGATAAAACGCCGCGCCGATTTTTCGATTACGCTTTGCTTATCGGCTGTCGAACCTGAAAGATCGAGCATTAAAACTAAATCAAACGCCGCATCGGTCGTTGAAAAAAATGAAATTTCCTGTTTCCGCCCGTTTTCAAAAAGTTCGAAATCTTTCTTTTGCAGATTCAAATTCTCTGCTGCCTTCGTGTCTGTGCTTAAAACTCGAACATTAAGATTGACGAGCTTGCTCTCAACAATTAAGACTTCTTCTTCTTCCTGATCTTCGAGTCCGGGAATCAGTTCGGCTTCAGCTTTTGAAATATTTGTCGCGGAATTTTGCGCCGATTTAGGCAAAATTATCGGTCGCGGCATTTTAATAACGGGCGTTTGATAAAAAGTTTCCATTTCTTTGAAAAAAACCTTGAGCGGCGGCATTTCGTAAATTTTGCGCCATTCATCAACGCGTTCTTCATTTTCCAGCGGAAAAAGATAGGCGATTTCATCACGAACGGCGGTTTGCGTTCCGAAAATCTGCGTCAATCCCGAAGCGAGCCGGATTTTATCAATCAAAGAAGCGAGATTTTCTTTAGCGATCTGACCTTTTTTCGCCGCCGCCGACAAAATCGGCACAAATTCCCGCTGAAACTGTAAATTTCTGGTGTTTCGAATCAAATACAAAACCGCATTGAATCCGTCAATTTCGACCGATTCTTTCGTCAGCCAGCCGTTTTCACTCAAAATCGCGCATAAACGCAAGGCATTTTCCTTTCCGATCTGCCTGGCTTCCGTGTCGAATTTTTTGTCGGTTTCCCAATTTTCAACGGTTTTTCTGTTTGCTTTTTCTTGATTTTCCACCATTTTGAGCAATTCACGCCTAATCGTTTTATTTTCCTCAACTCTGGGTGAATCAATCGAAGAAATTATTTTATTTAAGTTTTCAGCAGAAAAACACTGATCTTGTGAAAAAATCTGCGAAGGCAACAAAATTACCGAAACCACAAACAAAATTTGTGTAAGAAAACGAATTTTCATAGTACAAAAAGTTTATAACACCCCCGCCACAAATCCAAGAAAAACAATTTTTCTCAAGTTTGAGCCAATTTTTACACACTGTTTTTAACTAAATCATCCATTTTTTTTAGCATTTTGTTAAAAAGTTCACACTTTGTAGCTTTTTTCACAAGTTTTGAATCTAACTGAAAAATATAAGCGAAAGCCCTTATATAACAAATTTCTAAACACAATTTTAATCTGAAAGTATGTGTTTGAAAGGCGATTTTCAGAATTAGATAATTTTTTTTTATCAGGAGAAGATAATGTTAAGTAAATCAGATTATTACATTTTAGGTGCGGCTTTTATTTCGTTTTTGTTTTCTGTTTCCCTGTGGTTTGGAATCTTTGGAGCAGAACATCAACTTTCCGGAATTTTTGTCGGAATTTGGGTTCCTTCGATTTTAGCTCTTGGAATTTATTTTAAACTCAATGCAGGAGGAAAATAATTATGATGATTTTTATGTTTGTCGTTGGGTTAATTGTAAGCATAATGGTTATTTATGGTATTTTCTCGCAAGTTCCCGGTGAGATACGCAGACCTGACAAAGTTGTATATCGTAGTTCAGAAGATTAAAAACTAAGCACCAATGCAAAATGAAAAATGGATAATGGAAAATGGAAAATGTCAGAAAACTCCTAAATTATTGTGAATCTGTCAGTTAAATGAGTTTTTAGAATTTTCATAATATCCTAAAACTTTTGCTTACCTGCCTGGTAAGTATTGAAGAATAGTTTGTACATTCATTTCGCACGATGTTGTCTGGTCTGAAGACTTAAAATGAATTGTAAAATAATTAAAAATACAATGCTTGCGAGCAAAACGAACATTCCGAGACGCAGATCATTTTCGTAAAAATTCGATATAAAACCGATAATCCAGGTCGTAAAAGCCGCGCCGAGCGTGCCGAAGATAAAAAGCGGCATCGCGCGCCGACTGGCTGATGCGCCGAAGGTTTTGGTAAAACGCGCCAGATTTGTGGCGAAGATCGAGGAAGTACCGAAACCGGCGATTGCCGCGCCGAGATTCAAAAATAATAAACCTTTCGCGAAAAGCAGAATCATCATTCCGAGCAGAATCGTCAGAAGACTCAGGAAAAGCATCTTGTTTTCGTCCAGAAAGCGCGTAAAAACCGGGGCAACGCCGCGTCCGATGACAAAAAACAGAAAATACAAAAATATCGGCGGAAGTATTGATTCAATCGCTGCTGCTTCCACTCTGTTCGTGTAAGTTTTCAGCCAGCCGCCCATCGCGCTCTCGAATCCGACGTGAATAAAATTAAAGGCGGCAATCGCCCAGGCAATCGGATTTGTCCAGATCGGCACAGAAAAATCCGCTTCGTTTTCCGCGCTTTTTGTCGGTTTTTGTTCGATGTTTTTCGGCAGCCAAAGAATTCCGGCAGAGATCAAAAACAGCATCGCGGCAAGAATCGCGGTCGGCATTAAGATATTGTTTCCGGTTTTCAGGTAATCAACAAACGGCTGGCTGACGATCGCGCCGATGCCCCAGAAAAAATTCAGAACATTCAAGGCGGAAGTGCCGCGCAGAGGATTCAGTTCGACGATCAGCATATTGATCGAAGGCAAGGTCAAACCGATGCCGAAACCATTGATGAAAAACCCGAAAAGACAAAGTTCAAAACTAGCGGAATTGAGCATCAAAACGCCGATTGCCATCAAAAGGCAACCGAGCAAACTTGCCAAAATAAATTTATTTTTCTTGCCGAACCAATTGGTCAGAAAAGTCCCGATCAGAGAACCCGTAAATTGTGCAATAAAAAAGTTTGCCGAGTGGCGGTCGTTAAGATTGAGTCTTTGCGAAAGAACGGGTAATACCTGTCCGATCAAAACGGTGGCAATGCCCGAAACAAAAAATCCGGCGTGAAGCAGAATTTTCAAAGCGCGCATTGTTTTCGGGTCTTGTTCCGGCATAAAGGTAAAAGGTAAAAGGTAAAAGGTGAAAAGTAAAAGGTGAAAGGTGAAAAGTAAAATTTTTTTTCGAGTTTTTAGTTTTCAGATTCTGTTTATCAACGAAAAACGGGGAACAAATCTTTAAAATATGCTTTTTACCTTGAAAACTTTTCTCTGCGAACTCTGCGCCTTTGCGTGAAGCTAATTTTTTTCACGCAGCGGCGCAGAGTTCGCAGAGAGTTTTACTCATTGGAAGATTGAATTTTTAATATTTTTTCAGCTTTCAAAGATACGTCATAGAACAGCATTATTTGAGTTTTCCCGAAATAAAGCAGATAATCGGCTTGAATTAATTTTTAAGCGAGAGGTCAACGGAGATGGATTTTTATTTTCTGCTTTTTTCGCTCTTTTTTCCGCGAATCACCATGATCGTTTATTTGATTCAAGGCTGGTTTCCAAACAACAGTGTGCCGCAAATATTCGATATTCTGCTCGGAATTTTTGTGCCGCGCGTTTTGATTTTAATCTATATTTATCAAAATATGGGTTATGAAAATGTCTGGTTCATCGCGCATCTTGTTGTTTTATTAATAACTTATTTCGGCGGCGGCAGAGAAACAAAGAGAAGAATGCGAAACCGGAGTGAATAAAAGTTTAAAAGGTTAAAGGTGGAAAAGTGGAAAAGTGAAAAAGTGGAAAATTGAAAAAGTTTGACATATTTGTTGAAATAGCTTCTCTTAAATTAAAGATTTTTAATTTTTCAAAAAAACTTAAAACCGAAATATCAAAAACTTTTTCACTTTTTCATTTTTAAACTTTTTCACTTTAAAGCTCTGTGTTCGACCATTAAGCACAGATTTTGAACAACTTTGATTCCCGCTCTGGCAAGCGTTTCGGCAACTTCTCTATTTTGAATTCCGGACTGCATCCAGACGGCTTTCGGCTTTTTCTGTAAAATATCTTCGGTGTGTTTGGCAACGTCATTTGATCGCCGGAAAATGTTGACGAGATCAATTTCGCCGGGAATTTCGCTTAAACTTCGATAAACTTTTTCGCCCAAAATCTCGGTCGCGTCCGGATAATAAACCGGAACGGGAACAATTTCAAAACCCGCATCCTGCATATAACCCGGCACGTAAAACGCCGGTTGAAAGGTTTCCATCTTGATGCCGATCACGGCGATGCGCTTTGTCTCACTGAGTAATTTTTTGATTCCTTCGTCGGTTGTAATTATATTTTTCTGCCAATTCATTTCTTAACTTTTACTTTTTAATTTTCTTTTGTAAACCAAAACGCCCAAATGATTAAGACAAATTGCAGTAGAATTCGCAAATAAATCAGTATCGGATTAATCTCCGCGAAATTTTCCGTGTTGATTGCCATATAAATATTTGCCGGAAAAACCGCGATCAAAAGCGCGATCAAGCCCCACGCCGCAAATTTAGTAAATTTCGGAATGAGCAGCAAAATTCCTAAGACAATTTCAAAAATCCCGCTCAAATAAATTAAAAAATGATGAAACGGCAAAATGGGCGGCATTATTCGCAAGTAAAAATCGGGGTTTAAGAAATGATTCAAACCTGCAAGAATAAAAGCAATGCCGAAAATCCATTTGAAAATTATTTTTGCGATACGCATATCGTTTTATTTTATGATAAATTATTCTTATACTTAAATAACTTTTTACGATTTAACAGCTATGAATTTTGAATTAAACGAAGAACAAGAACAAATCAAATACAGCGTGCGGGAATTTGCCGAGAGCGAAATTTTGCCGAATGTTATGGAATGGGACGAAACGCAGCATTTTCCGGCAGAACTTCGCCCGAAACTCGCCGAATTAGGACTTCTCGGCATTATTTTCCCCGAAGAATACGGCGGCGCGGGAATGGGTTATGTCGAATATGCGACGATTATCGAAGAAATAGCACGCGTTTGCGGTTCGGTCGGCTTGTCGGTCGCGGCGCATAATTCGCTCTGCTCGAATCATATTTATACTTTCGGAACTGAGGAACAAAAACAAAAATATCTCGTGCCGCTCGCGCAGGGGATGAGCTTCGGCGCGTGGGGTTTGACCGAAGCCGATGCCGGAAGCGATGCAAGCGGAACGCGCACGACCGCCGTCAGAGAAAACGGTCATTATTTAGTGAACGGCTCGAAAAATTTCATCACGCACGCCATCGCTTGTCAGACCTGCGTTGCGGTTGCCGTAACCGACAGATCAAAGGGAAATAAAGGAATTTCGGCGTTTATTTTCGATAAATCAATGGACGGATTTCGCCCCGATCATAAGGAAAACAAGCTCGGAATGCGGGCTTCGGAAACAGCTTCGGTCGTGTTCGAAGACTGCAAAGTTCCGGCGGAAAATCTGCTCGGAAACGAGGGCGAAGGATTTACGCAGGCAATGAAAATTCTCGACGGCGGACGAATTTCAATCGCGGCTTTGAGCGTCGGAATCGCGCAGGGCGCGTTTGAAGCGGCGGTCAAATACGCCAAAGAACGCCGGCAGTTCGGCAAACCGATTGCGGAATTTCAGGCAATTCAATTTAAATTAGCCGATATGGCGACGCAGATCGAAGCCGCCAGATTGCTGACGCAGCAAGCCGCATTTTTAAAGGACAACAACAAACGCGTTACGAAACAATCGGCGATGGCAAAACTTTACGCGTCGGAAGTTGCGGTCAGAGTTTCGGAAGAATCTATCCAGATTCACGGCGGTTACGGTTATACCAAAGATTATCCGGCGGAAAAATACTGGCGCGATTCAAAACTCTGCACTATCGGCGAAGGAACGAGCGAGATTCAAAGACTTGTAATTGCCAAGCAACTTTTAAAGGCGTAAAAATTAATTTATGACAAATTTGAAATTCACGGCAATTTACAAAAAAGCGGATGAGGGCGGTTATGTCGGTTATGTCATCGAACTTCCCGGCGCAAATACGCAAGGAGAAACGTTGGAAGAAACTCGTGAAAATCTGAAAGAAGCAGTCTCACTTCTTCTGGAATGTTATCGTGAAGAGGCGGAAAATTTGCCCGATTCGGCAACAAAAGAAGACTTAATTTTACAAGCGGCTTAAAATGAAGCGTAAGGATTTGATTCGTCATTTGGAAAAATGCGATTGTATTTTTATTCGTGAAGGCGGCAGCCATACGATTTATAAAAATTCTTCAAACAGTAAAATGACATCCATTCCGCGGCATAAAGAAATTAAAGAGTTTTTGGCAAGGAAGATATGCGACGATCTGGGCATTAAACGTCCTTAAAAAGTAAAATTATCTTAACAACAAAAGACGCGCTATTTTCGGTGCGTCTTTTGTTGTTAAATCTTTCTAAAATTCGTTTCTTCTATGTTGCATAGATGAAACAAGAGGGTTATAATTTTGCTGTTTTTAAACAACAATTCACTAAATTTTAAGGAGCAAATCTATGAGTCAAGCAACAGCAAAAACCAATAACATATCAGCCGCTTTGATCGTCGAATTAAAGCAGGAAGCACAAACTACGAGAAAATGTCTGGAGCGCATTCCGGAAGATAAATTCGACTGGAAACCGCACGAAAAATCTATGTCGTTTATTCGTCTGGCGGTTCACGTGGCGGAAATGACGGACTGGGTAAAGGAAACGGTCGAAAAGGACGAACTCGATTTTGGGACGATAGATTACCAACCGTTCGAGCCGCAGACGACCGCTGAATTGATTGAATATTTTGAAAAACACCTTGCCGAAGCGGTCGAAGCTTTGCAAAATGTTACATCTGAAGACGTATTTTTGCAAAACTGGAAACTCCGCAACGGCGAGCAAATTTATTTCGAAATGCCGAAAATTCAGGTTTTGCGCGGAATGGTTTTTAATCACATCGTTCATCATCGCGGACAACTTTCGGTTTATATGCGCCTTAACGACCTTCCCGTTCCGGCACTTTACGGTCCTTCGGCGGATGAAGGTTCGATGTAATTTTGTTGTCTTTTTTTCAAATATCAAAAAGCGATGTGTCAAAACCCCGGCGCGTCGCTTTTTTGGTTCGATTGCATTTCAAATCGGCAAATATTAGAATTGCCCAAATGTCTGAAACTTTCCGTGTAAATCATTTATTGATCAAATATTTTTTTGTTCTGACTTGTTTTCTGCTTTTCGTTTCCTGTCAAAGCGATGCCAAGCAAGACGTATCTTTACTAGCCGCTGATAAACAGGCACTAGCGGAACTGACGCGAATCAATCAGATTTTGGCAACCGGACAACCATTTGCTCCGGCTGATTTCGAATCGCTTAAGAAAATTTACGAAAAATATCCCGATGATTCAAAGGTCAGAAATGTTTATCAAAGTGCGCTTGTCAAACGCGAAGATTGGGTGTCAATCGAAAATTTTATCAACCGAATTCCGGCAGCCGAGCAGACCCGCGCCGACCAATTGAATTTAGGAAAAGTTTATCTGAAACTCGGTCGTTTTCAAGAATTGATTGATTTGATGAAACCGCTGGCGGAAACTGCTAAAACCGATACGGATTTTAACGCTTTACTCGGTTTCGGCTATTTTTATTCGGGGCAAAATGATGAAGCCGCGAAATATTTCGACAATGTTTGGGAAACTATTGTCAGCGAAAAAAGAGTTGACGAAATCACGACGCGCGGAATGATCTATTTTCGTCAGAATAATTTTCCGAAAGCCATCGAAACATTTAAAAAATCACTCGAAATCAATCCGCAAAATTCGGCGGCAACCAACATTTTAAGCCGGATTTACGCGATTGAAAACAATCCGGAAAAAGCCGAAGAATTTCGCCGGAAAACGGCGGAAATTCATCAGAAAGGCGAAGAATCCGAAGCAAAAGCCATGCAAAGAGTCAGTTTGTATTACGATTTGCAAAACGCCTGGAAAGATAAAAAATATTCGGAAGTCATCATTTTGGCAAACCGGATTTTGCCCGAAGCGGACGAAAAAAACAAACCCGCGCTTTATCAATATATCGCCGAATCATACAAGGCTCTGGGCAACACGGAAGAAGCCGCAGCCGCGCTTAAAGAACTGGAAAAACTGAAAAAATAATGAAACGAATATCTTTAATAGCTTGCGGTTTGATGTTGCTCGTTTGCCTTAACGCTTGCCGGAGCGAAAATGTAAATAATGCAGATACACAAGATAATCAAAATCGAACCGAAATCAGTTTCTTGGAAGCGACCGCGAAAAGCGGCATCAATTTCAAACACGAACCGACGCGCACCGAAGCGAAACTTTTGCCCGAAATAATGGGCAGCGGTCTGGCAATCGCAGATTTTAACCGCGACGGCGCACCGGACGTAATTTTCGTGAGCAGCGGCGCAACCGGCATAAAAGACCGCGCCGAAAACGCCAAAAATCGCCTGTATATCAATAACGGGAAAGGAAATTTCACCGATCAAACCGCCAAATGGAATTTGACAAGCACGGGCTACGGGCAGGGCGTGGCGGTCGGCGATATTAATGGCGACGGTTGGATTGATGTTTTCTTGACCGATTATCACGGCGACAATCGCCTGTTAAAAAATACGGGCGAAAAATTTGAAGATATTACCGCACGATCCGGCATAAAACCCGACGGCGAATGGGCGACGAGCGCGGGATTTTTCGATCTTGAAAACGACGGCGATCTGGATTTATACGTTGTCAGATATGTAGTTTACTCAAAAGAAATCCAGCAAAAAGCCTTTCGCAACAAACTTCTGATCTACCCGACGCCGATTTCTTATAAACCCGTTTCGGACAAATTATGGCAAAATGACGGACGAGGAAATTTTACCGACATCAGCGAAAAAGCCGGTTTAACAAAATCGCCGAGCAAAGGTTTGGCATTGGGCATCGGCGATATTGATCTGGACGGCGACCAGGATATTTACGTGGCAAACGACACCGAGGCAAATCAGCTCTGGATCAATGACGGGAAGGGAAACCTAAAAGATATTGCTCAACTTTCCGGTTCGGCTTACAGCGAAACCGGACGCGAAGAAGGAAGTATGGGCGTTGATTTTTCCGATTTCGACGGCAACGGTTTATTGGACATTACGGTTACAAATTATCAGGACGAAACGACAAATATTTTCGCCCAGAAAGAACCGCTTCTCTTTTACGAAATGTCCGATTCGGTCGGAGTCGGAGCGACTTCGCGGCGGAGTTTGAAATTCGGCATTGATTTTTTTGATGCCGACAACGACGGCGATGAAGATCTTTTAGTTGCCAACGGACATATCGAAGACAATATCGAGCAAAATTCCGATTCTGTTACATTTGCTCAAAACGATACGCTTTACGAAAACCTTGGAAACGGCAAATTCTCGGACATCAGCAAATCTGCGGGCAGTGCATTGCAGGAAAAACGCGTCAGCCGCGGACTTGTGACGGCGGATTTGGACGGCGACGGCGATTTGGATTATATTACTTCAAACAACGGCGAACCGGCGCAGATCGCTGTAAATGAAACGGCTGAAAAAGGCAATTTCGCTGTTTTTTGGCTCGAAGGCGAAAAGGCAAACCGCAGCGCGATCGGTACGCGCCTGGTGGCGAAAATCGGCGATAAAACAATTCAAAGGCAAATAATGGGCGCACAAAGCTATCTTTCGGTCAGCGATCTGCGCGTTCATTTCGGACTCGGACAACACGAAAAAATTGATGAATTAACGATTTACTGGGCGGGAAGCGAGCCGCAAACTTTAAAGGATATTCAAGCCGGAAAATTTTATTACATCCGCGAAGGCAGAGAGCTGATGCCTTTTATTCCGGGCGAAAAACAAATCGCGAATTGATTGGAACGCGAAGCGGACTGGAGCGCGGGGCGGACTGGAGCGCGGGGCGTCCTCGCTTGCAACCGTCGCAAAAGCGGCGAAACGGCGTTTGATTAAAAATCAAGTTTAACCGGAACGAAGGCTTTTTCGCGCTATCGCGCTCATTGCAATCGGGACGGATTGCGCTCCAGTCCGCTTCGCGCTCCGGTCATTAATATATGCAACCGAAATTTTACATTTTTTTCTTACTTATCGCGTTTTCGGCGTGTCAAAGTTCCCTGCCCGAAAAATCTACGGAAAACTTTAAATCGGCGATTCGTTCTTTTTATGTCGGACTCGCCGCACTTCAAGTCGGCGACGATCAGCGAGCATTTCAAGAACTTCAAAAAGCGAGTGAACACGCAAACGGCGAACCGGCGATCTGGAATAATCTGGGCGTTTTGCAAATCAGGCAAAAAGATTTTGAAAATGCCGAGAAATCGCTCGAAACGGCAAAAAATCTTGCACCGGAAAATGCGACAATTTATTCAAACATCGCCGTTTTAGAAACCCAGCGCGGAAATTTTGATAAAGCCATTGATAATCTCAACAAAGCCATTGAACTCGATCCAAAAGACGTAAAATCAATTTACACGCTTGCCAGAGAAAAAGAGCGTGAAAACAATGACACGGAAGCGCGAAAACTTTATGAAAGAATTTTAAGCGAAAAACAAGGAAATCCGGCAATCCAAATCGAAATCGCGCGAATTGCCGCCAAGCAAAATGACGGCGAAACATTAAAGAAAATCGTTGCGGAAGTCGCGCCGAAAATCGAAAATTGGGGCTCGGAAATCAAAGAACAATTCGCGTTATTGCAAAAAGCGGCAAACGAAAACGATGTTCGGCAAGCCTCGACGCAGGTGACATATTTGCGCAACGTCTTGCTTCGCTTGCCGGAATTTCGCGCCGCGATTGACGAAGTTCAGCCGTCAAACACGACACTCGGCGAAGCGATATTGAGACCTTTAAAACTGCCGATTCCCGATTTTTCGCTCGCCGAACCCGACGCGGCTTTAACATTTTCAGCAGAAACTGCTGAAAATGTTAAAGCGAATTTCGCTAAAGCGGTTTTCTTAAATGGCGAAAATCCGCCCGTCATCGTTTGGTCGAATGAAAAAGAAACGCACATCGGCAAAACGATTTTGCCCGTTTCACTTTCAAATCCGGATCAAATAATCGCTTTTGATTTTGATTACGATTTCAAAAATGATCTCGCCATCGCGACCGAAAAAGGTTTCCGTCTTTTCCGCCAAATTGACAGCGAAAATTTTGAAGATGTAACGGCAAATACAAAACTTTCCAATGAAATTTTGCAAAAACCTTTTTCGGGAGTTTGGACTTTTGATATTGAATCTGACGGCGATTTAGATTTGATTTTAGGTACTTTCAAAAGCTACTTGGTAGTTCTGCAAAATAATGGCGACGGAAGTTTTCAGAAAGTCGAGATTTTCACCGAAGAATCGTCAATAACGGACTTTAAAGCCGCAGATATTGATGAGGACGGTGATATTGACTGTTATTTTTTTCACGAAACTAATTTTGTTGTTTTTTATTCAAACGAACGTGGCGGTTTATTTGTAAAGAAAGATTTTCCGCAGGGTAAATTGCCGATTGCAATCGAGATTTCCGATATTAATGGTGATAATCAGCTTGATTTTATTCAACTGCTTGCCGGTGGAAATATTTTTGTTTCATCATTCAAAGACGAAAAATGGGAAACGGCAGAATACAATTTAACAAATCAAGAAATCTGTTCGTCGAGATGTCAGGTAAATCTAATTTCACAAGATTTTGATAACAACGGCGCGAACGATCTTTTGATTTCAAGTGATAAAGAATCACATTTTTATAGTTCACTTCGCAATAATGACTCACAGATTTTTCTCTTTCAAAGTAAAGAAAAATTTCTCGCCTTGAATAATAAGATCAATCTTCAAGTCTCATCAATTGCCGAAACAAACGGCGACGGTAAACTTGATCTGATCGGCGTTGACGCGGACGGAAAACCGACAGTTTTTCAAAATAATTCGGCAAAAAATTATCACTGGCAAATTTTAAGACCGAAAGCGGCGAAAACTGAGGGCGATCAGCGTGTAAATTCTTTCGGAATCGGCGGCGAAATTGAAATTCGCACAGGACTTATGGCGCAGAAACAATTGATAAGTGCGCCGCAGGTTCATTTCGGTTTGGGCGAAAACGAATCGGCGGACGTTTTGCGCGTCGTCTGGGGAAACGGTTACGTTCAGGCGGAATTCGATCTGAAAGCCGATCAGAGTATCGCCGCCGAACAGCGTCTGAAAGGCTCGTGTCCGCATCTTTTTACGTGGAACGGTGCGGAATTCGTTCTGGTCAAAGACGCGCCGCCGTGGTCTCCGGCTTTGGGCTTAAAGATAAATGCACAAGACACTTACGGCATTTTGCAGACCGAAGAATGGTTTAAGATTCCGGGCGAATTTTTACAACCGAAAGACGGTTTTTACGAACTCAGAATCACGGGCGAATACTGGGAAAGTTTTTATCTTGATAATTACAAACTGCTTGCCGTAGATCATCCTGAAACGACGAAAATCTTTACTGATGAACGCTTTGCGATTCCTTTGCCGCCGCTCAAGGTTTTCACTACAGAACTTTTACAAGAATTCGCTTCCGTTAAAGATCACAAAGGCGAAAATGTTGCGGAAATCGTGCGAAATTTGGACGAAAAATATCTCGACTCGTTTGAACGCGGAAAATTTCAGGGCGTGGCAAAAGATCATTTTGTCGAACTCGAACTACCCGAAAACGCGCCGCGCAATCAGAAAATTTGGATCGTCGCCGACGGCTTTGTTCATCCGACCGATGCTTCGATCAATGTTCAGCTTGGACAAAGTTCGCTGGAAAAACCGAAAAGTTTGAGTCTGGAAGTTTTACAGGAAAACGGTGAATGGAAAGTTTTTCGGGAAAATCTCGGATTTCCCGCCGGAAAAATGAAAACCGTTTTAATTGATCTGCCCGAAAATGAGCAAAAATTCCGCTTGAAAACGAATATGGAGATTTTCTGGGATAAACTCGCGTGGGCAATTGATCTGCCGGAAAACGAAACAAAGGAAATTCCGCTCGAATTAAATTCGGCGGAGCTTCGTTATCGAGGCTTTTCCGTCATCGAAAAAGCGAATGATTCTTCGCCCGAAAAACCCGTTTACGACAAGATTTTAACAACAAATCAGCGTTGGCGCGATCTCGAAGGTTTTTATACGCGCTTCGGCGATGTGCTGGAATTACTGCAAAAAACCGATGATAGAATGGTTTTGATGAACGCGGGCGACGAACTGGTTTTGAAATTTCCGGCTCTACCCGAAGTAAAAGCGGGCTGGAAACGCGATTTTGTCATCATCGGCAACGGCTGGATCAAAGACGGCGATCTGAATTCGGTTTTCTCGAAAACGCTTCTTCCATTGCCGACGCACACGACAAACGATTATACGCGTCCGCCGACCGTTTTAGAAAACGATCCGGTTTATCGGAAAAATAAGCAGGATTGGCTCGAATTTCATACGCGCTACGTTTCGACTGACGGTTTTAGAAATGCTTTAAGATAACCGACTGGAGCGCGAAGCGGACTGGAGCGCAATCCGTCCCGGTTGCATCGGCGCGAAAGCGGCGAAACAGCGTTTGATTACAATTCAAGTTTATTCGAAGCGAAGGATTTTTCGCGCTGTCGCGCTCTTTGCGCCCGGGACGATTGCGCTCCAGCCCGATTCGCGCTCCAATCGTAAAATTTATGAAACGCTTTACAAAAATTTTTATAATCCTTTTATTTGCCGCACTTCTGGCAACGCCTTTGATTATTCAGCGTTGGAATCAGCCGGAAAATAAAACGGTTGATACGGAAACTGCGATCAAACGCTACGGATTTTATTTTGAAGAAGTAGCGAAAAAATCCGGCGTGGATTTTACGCACACGGCTCCGACGCTCGATTCGAAATTAGACAATATTATGCCGCAGATCGCTTCGATGGGCGCGGGCGTGTCAGTAGTTGATTTCGACAAAGACGGCTGGAACGATTTTTATCTGACAAACAGCGGCGAAAATTCATTAAATGCGCTTTACCGAAATAACGGCGACGGTTCATTTTCGGATGTGGCGCAAGATTTAGGAATTGCGGACGTAAACAAACGCGATTCAGGCGTTTCGATGGGCGCGGTGTGGGGCGATTTCGACAACGACGGTTTTGATGATCTGCTTGTTTATAAATGGGGCAAAACCGAACTTTTCAAAAATAATCAGGGCAAAAATTTTACAAAAGTTGAAAATACGGACTTTCCCGTTTGGGCGAATATCAATTCGGGAATCTGGTTTGATTTCGACCGCGACGGACTGCTTGATATTTTTCTCGGCGGATATTTTCCCGAAAATCTGAATTTATGGCAATTGGAAACGACGCGGATTATGCCCGAAAGTTTTGAATACGCGAAAAACGGCGGTCGAAAATATCTTTTTCGCAACTTAGGCGACGGAAAATTTGAAGAAGTTTCAAAACAAATGGGAATTGATACGAACCGCTGGGCGTTGGCTGTAGGTGCGGCGGATTTGACCGGAAACGGTTTTCCCGATCTTTTTATTGCCAATGATTACGGCATTTCCGAGATGTTTTTTAATGACGAGGGAAAGCGTTTTATTGACGTGAGCGAAAAATCGGGAATCGGATTTTCGCCGAAAAGCGGGATGAACGCAAGTTTCGGCGACATTTTAAATGACGGCAGATTAGGCATTTATGAGTCTAATATTTCCGAAGAAGGGATTTTGCTGCAAGGCAATAATCTCTGGATGCCGCGACCTGACACGAACGGCGCGGATATGAAATTCGATAATCTGGCGAGCAATTTCGGCGTTGATATGGGCGGCTGGAGCTGGGGAGCGCAGTTCGGCGATCTGAACAATGACGGCAATCTCGACATCTTTTTAACGAACGGTTATGTTTCTGCCGATAAAAGCGCAAATTACTGGTATGATTTTGCCAAAGTAACTGTCGGAAACAATACGATTATCGGCGACGCGGCAAATTGGGCGGCGATGAACGGAAGAAGTCTTTCCGGCTATCAGCAGAAAAAAGTCTGGCTGAGCGACGGCGCGGGAAGATTTAATGAAATCGCGCAAATCGTCGGCGTCAATGAAACCTTCGACGGTCGCGCCGTCGCTTTTGTTGATCTGTGGAATCGCGGCGTTTTGGATGTCATCGTCGCCAATCAAAAAGCTCCGGTTTTGATCTATAAAAACACGGTCGCGCCGGAAAACAAATGGATTTCATTTGATCTGGAAGGCTCGATAAGCAACAAAAGCGCGATCGGAACGCAGGTTCGCGTTTTATGGGAAAATAAACAACAATTACAGGAAATTCACGGCGGCAGCGGTTTTGCCGCACAAAATCAGAGACGCTTGCATTTCGGACTCGGAAAAGCCGACAAACTAGAAAAAGTTGAAATTCGCTGGGCTTCGGGTAAAATACAAGTAATTGAAAATGCCGAATTGAATAAAATTCATAAAATCAAGGAAAATGGATAATGGATAATGGATAACGGATAATTAAAAAATTCTTTCGTTATCCATTTTCCATTTTCCATTCTTAAAATTATGAACGCAAATGCAGTCGAATTAACACCGATAAAAATCACTAATGAAGTTGTTCCGATGAAAATGTTCGGAATTGATTCGCGTTTTATCGCACCGATTTTGATCACCTTGATCTTGCTCGGCGGACAACTTTCGTTTGGAATTCTGGAAAGTTATCCGCAAACGCTGACGGCAATCGGCGTTTCGATTCTTTTTGAGATCGTTCTTTCCAAACTAACCAGCGGAAAATTTCCGCATCTGGCAAGCGCGTATATTTCCGGCATCAGCGTCGGAATTTTGGTGCGTTCGCCCGATATTTACTGGACATTTGCGGTTTGTGCGGCGATTTCGATCACATCGAAATATGTCCTTCGGATTAAAGACCGGCATATTTGGAATCCGTCGAATTTCGGAATTTGCGCGATGCTTTTTCTCGCGCCTTCGGCGGTAGCGAGCCTTTCGATTCAATGGGGCAATAATCTCTACGCGATGATGGTCGTCTGGCTGCTCGGCTCGGTCATAGTTTATCGGCTCAAACGCTTTCACATCACATTTACGTATATTGCCGCGTTTCTGTTTTTCAGTTTTGTCCGAAGCGTCTGGACGGGCGATCCGTATCTTGCCGAAATTGCGCCGATCACCGGCGCGATGTATCAACTCTTTATTTTCTTTATGATTACCGATCCGAAAACGACGGTTCGTTCATCAAAACGAGCGCAGGTCGTCGTGGTCATTATTATCGCTTTTGTCGAGATGATTCTGCGGCTTTTTGAAAATGTTCACGCGCCTTATTACGCGCTCTTTATCGTCGGTCCGGTGGCGAATTTGATTGATATTTGGTGGATTTCACGCAAAAAAAGTTTAGAAGCCGCAACCGCTCAATAAGTGGATAATGGAAAACGGATAATGGATAATCTTCTTTATCTAACCTAAGTTGCCAATTAGAGGATATTAACCGCGAAATAAGCTAAAAACGCGAAAAAAAGAATTATTATTGATCGGTTTTACTTCAAGTTTAGCGTTTTTAGCGTATTTCGCGGTAAAAAAATTATCCATTATCCACTTATTCTTTAATTTCATAGACGATTTTTGACGGTTTTTTATTCTCATCGAGAACGACATCGAAATTTATTGTATTCCAGACGAGTTCTCCGATCTTTACTTCACCTTTGCCGATAAATTCTGCTTTACCGGCTGAAATTTTTTCGATTTGAACATCGTCAATCGCAATCGTGATGTTCGTCGTTTTATAATCGCGGCTGATTCTTTTCATCAGTTCCTTCATCAAAATTTCTTCGTCATTGCTGATAGAAACATCCATCGGAGCATCGGCAACTTTAACAACATCAAACGTTTTAACCGCGTCGTTTTTTTTGGTCTTTTTATTATTATTACCGTTTGAAAATGAATATGCGCCCGAAAACGAAATTAAACCGATGATCGCAACTGCAAAATATCTGTAAATTGTAACGTTGATTTTGTTTTTCATAATCTTTTCTCCCCTACGTAAAAATTAATATCGCAAAGATTATGCCTGGATTTCAGCAACAGTTGTTAAATGACTGTAAATGTTTATTTATATAACTTTAGAAGATTTTTAATAATCATTCAGTTCAATTTACAACATTAATTCTTGTATTAAAACCAAACAAATACTCTGTATCGCTTTGGATAAAATCTGCTTTTACGTCCAAATTTTGCTTTATCCTTTGGCAATTTCGGGGAAAAATGAGAAAATCACCTTTTGTGAAAAAGACCGTTTTATTTACTGTAAGACACAATTCTCAAAAAATTCGGATTTCCAAAAAAGACTTTAAGTAAAAAATGACGGAAGTTGAGCTTTTAGAAAAACTTTTTCGCGGTGAACCGCGTGCGGTGGCGCGGGCGATCACAAAAGTCGAAAACGGCGCGGAAAATGCCGCAGCGATAATGAAGGAAGTTTTTCCGAAAACGGGAAATGCTTTGATTATCGGCATTACAGGTTCGCCCGGCGCGGGAAAATCATCCTTGGTTGATAAACTTGCGCTGCATTACCGCGGGCTCGGCGAAAAGATCGGAATCGTCTGCGTTGATCCGTCAAGCCCTTTTTCCGGCGGCGCAATCTTAGGCGACCGGATCAGAATGCAAACGCTCAGTTTGGATAAAAATGTCTTTATCCGCTCGATGGCAACACGCGGCAATCTCGGCGGACTTTCCCGCGCAACGGTTGATGCCGTAGCGATTTTGGACGCTGCGGGGTTTGATAAAGTTATTGTCGAAACCGTCGGAGTCGGGCAGGATGAAGTCGAAATCGTCAAAGCGGCGGATGTTTCGGTCGTTGTTTTAGTTCCCGGAATGGGCGACGATATTCAAGCGATCAAGGCGGGAATTATGGAAATCGGCGATGTTTTCGTAATAAACAAAGCCGACCGCGAAGGCGTTTTGCGAACCGAAAAAGAACTCGAAGCACTTTTAAGTCTCGCGCATCGCCCCGATTTTTGGTATCCGCCGATTATCAAAACCGTGGCGACCGAAAATAAAGGCATCGAAGATCTTTCAAAAGCCATCGAAAGTTTTTACGAATTTCAGAAAAAGGGCGAAAATCTCGAACGCCGCACGGCAATCGCCAAATGGCGTTTATTGGAATTGTTACAGGAAAAACTACTGGCAGATGTTTTGAAAAAGAACGGAACGAGCGAAAAACTGGATAAATTAGCTTTGGAAATCGCGGAAAAGAAAACGAATCCGTATTCGGCAGTTGAGGAAATTTTGGGAGGTTAAATCTCATTTATGAAAAAATTAGTAATTTCTCCCGAACAATCTTTAACCTTTTCCGATTATTTCAAACTTCGTGCGCGAACCGAAGACATTCTGGAGTATTTTGGTTATAAAAAAGTAAACGAAATAATGCAGTTTGAAAAAAGTTCGGTTGAAATGCCGATGTTTAATTATTTGAGTTCGCAGATTGAAGATCACTTACTTCATATCAGCTTAGAAAATGAAATCACGCGGCGTGAGTTCTTAATTGCTCCGATTTTATCATTTGTCAGACATTTAACACAGGCAAAACTTAATTCGGAATACTGGTTTGAAGTTAGTCATCAATTAAAAGGTTCGCTTGATTATTATTTAAGACACGAGAATGATTTATTGGTCGTCGAAGCTAAAAATGCTGATCTAACCAGAGCATTTGCACAACTTGCAGTCGAACTCGTCGCGCTCGACAAGGCAGAAGAAACCGAGAAAGAGATTATTTACGGCGCGGTATCAACCGGACAAGAATGGCAATTCGGCAGGCTTGACCGAACAACGAAAACATTTCATCAAGGAATAAACGTTTTCGTGTTGCCTAATAATCTGGAAGAAATTTTGCGGATTTTAATTGGGATTTTAAAAACGGAATGAAAATCAATCATTTAGGCATTGCGACAAAAGGAATTGACGAGGCGTTGAAGTTCTGGCAAGACGCACTCGGGCTGGAAAATGTTCATACCGAAATTGTCGAAGATCAAAAAGTGCGCGTGGCGATGTTGCCGATTGGCGAAACTCGTATAGAATTACTGGAACCCACTTCGGAAGATTCGCCGATCTCGAAATTTCTTGAAAAACGCGGCGGCGGTATTCATCATATTGCCGTCGAAGTCGAAGATATTGAAGCGTCGCTAAAGAAACTAAAAGCCGAAGGCGTGCGTTTAATAGATGAAACCCCCAGAATCGGCGCGGAAGGCTGCCTGGTTGCCTTTGTCCATCCGTCATCGGCAAACGGGGTTTTATTGGAATTGATACAAACTATCGAAAAACATTAGAAGATTATAATTTTTAAGAGGAAATTTGAATGAGTAAAAGTTCTAAACACAACGAAGAGAATGAAGATATAAACGATTTGGAAGCCTTGGAATCATCGGAAGAAACTGTTTCCGAAGAAGCTCCGGACAATTCCAATGTAGAAATTGCGGAAGAATTTGCGGCTGAAACTACGGAAACGGAAACACCGACGGAAGAAATTCGTTCGACATTCGGCAATACAGACGCGGCTTCGGTTAAGACAGAGCCGAAATTGAAGGCGGCGGCGGCTTCGCAGACGGGCGGCGGAATGAGTTCGCTCTCCAAAGGCTTGATCGTCGTCGCGATTATTTTCGTGATCGGCGGCGGGCTTGTCTTTTGGAAGGCAAAATACGGTCACAGCGCGGGCGGCGGCGATATGAATAAAATCACCGCGCAAGAGATGGAAATTCTCTTAAAAGATGCCAATCCGATGATGCTCAAACGTCTGTCGGAAGAACCGGAATTCAAAAAACAACAAGCCGAAAATTTGAAGCAGCTGCTTGCCGTCGCCAGTCAGGCGAGAAAAGAAGGCATTGATCAGGAACCGGCGATCAAAACCGAACTCGAAAATATGCGGGCTGAGGTTTTGGCGGTCAATTACGATCAATTTATCAACAAAGATAAGGGTCCGATGCCGCCATTCGGTTTTATCGGCGAAGACCGCGTTAAGGAATTTTGGACAGACGGCAGCCGCGAAGCCGAATTTCAGAAATTTCTCGATTCCAAACTTCAACTGATGAAGGAAAATAATCCGACCATGGCGGATCGTCAACCGAGCGAAGAAGAAATCGCCCAGGCAAAAGATTATTTTGCCAAGATCAAAATCTATCAAAAAGAAGCCGAAGACAAAATGGCTTCCGGCGAGCTTGGCGAAGAATTCAAAGTCAAAGCCGATCTGCAAATGAAGCTCCAGCAAGCTCAACTGCTTGCCCGAATCTACGCGCAGAAGGTTTTAACCAAAAAGACCGAAGTTACGGATGCGGATGTCGAGAAATACATCGCCGAGCATCCCGAACTCAGTCCCGAAGCCAAGAAAAAACAGGCGGAAGACATCTTAAACCGCGCCAAGGCGGGCGAAGATTTTGCAAAATTGGCTGATGAATTCTCGCAAGATCCGGGCAATAAAACTCCCGACGGCAAAACCAACGGCGGACTTTATGCCGACGTGCCGAAAGGCAGAATGATGCCGGAATTTGAAGCCGCCGCGCTCGCGCTCGAACCCGGAAAAGTCGCCGAGAATCTGGTTGAAACGCCGTACGGTTTTCATATCATCAAACTCGAGAAAAAAGGCGAAACGAAAGATCAAGCCGGACAAGCCAGTCAGATTTATGACGTGCGTCATATTTTGATTTCAACGACCGTCAAAGATCAGGAAAATCCGATGGGACGTGATATGCCGGTCAAGGAAATGGTCAAAGCCAAACTCGAAACCGAAAAGGAAAAAGCGGTTTTAGACGAGATTTTGGCAAATAATCCGGTCGAAGTTTCGATTGATTACAAAGTGCCGGAAGTTTCGGAAGAAGAAATGCAGAAGATGATGGAAAAACAGATGCCGCCGATGCCGCAGGGCGGACAGCCGCCGCCGGGAGCACCGCAAAGCGGAGCACCGAAGCCGCAGCCGAAAGCACCACCGAAAGAAGCACCGAAAAAATAAGCACCAATGCAAAATGGAAAACGGATAACGGATAATATCAAAAAACTCCTAATTTATGTTGAATCTATGATTTAAGAGAGTTTTTAGAGTTTTTAGAATTTCGTAAAACTTTTGCTTATCTGCTTAATTTGTTAACAAAATGGTTAATCGTAAACGGGAGTTTCTCCTTTTACGATTAACCATTTACAACCAACCATTTACCAATGCAATTCGGCGATTATCGGATTGAAATCATTCCTGATTGTGAATTCAGACTCGACGGCGGGGCAATGTTCGGCGTTGTCCCGCGTGTTTTATGGGAAAAGAAATGTCCGCCGGACGCGCTTAATCGCATAAAACTCCAGATGAACTGCGTTTTCGTCGAAACTCCCGATGAAAAAATCCTGATCGAAACCGGAATCGGCGAAAAATGGACGGAAAAACAAACCGAAATCTACGGCATTTTCCGCGAAAAACCGTTTGCTCAAACTCTTTTTGAAAAAACGGGTTATACGCCCGCAGACATTTCAATCGTCGTCAATACGCATCTGCATTTCGATCACGCCGGCGGAAATTCTGTCTGGGACAATGGACAATGGACAATGGACAATGGACAGTTTGAAGACAATCGAAGACTGAAAACCGAAGACCAAAGACCGGTTCCGCAATTTCCGAATGCGAGATATTTTGTATCAAAATCCGAATTCGAAGCGGCGGAAAATCCGCACGAACGCGACCGCGCGAGTTATTTACCGGAAAATTGGCGACCTTTGCAGGAAAGCGGACAATTGGAATTAAAACCCGACATTTACGAAGTCGCCCAAGGCTTGCAAATGCAGCAGATTCGCGGACATTCGGAAACGATGCAAACCTGGCAATTAATCCGCGGCAGCGAAACAATCTACGGTTTTGCCGATCTGATCCCGACGACCGCGCATCTTTCTTATCCGTGGATTATGGGTTACGATCTGTTTCCGACCGAAACTTTGGAGTTTAAGAAACAAATTTTGCCGCAAGCTGTGAAAGAAAACTGGCTGTGTCTTTTCTATCACGATTTTCAACATCCGCTCTGCCGTTTGTTTAAAGACGAAGGAAAAATAAAAGCCGAACCAATCCAAATTTAATTAAAGGAAAATATAAAAATGAAAAAACTTACGCTAATTTTCGCGTTTTTTTTAATCGGATTAACCTCACAGGTTAATTTCGCCCAAAATAAGACGAACGATAAAGAAACACTTATTAAAATAGTGCGCTTTTTGGAAGAAAAACCATTTGACAAAGATGCAAAGAAGTATCGCGAGTGGGGTTTTCTATATGTTGTTGAAACAAAAGATGTCAGCGTAACGCTTTGCACCAATGCGATTAAGCCGGCGATGGAGAAGAAAAACAAAAACAGCGGTGAACTGCTTATTCATTTTTCATTGGCAATGGCGGCTTTCAAGCTGGAAAATCCCGATAAAGCCAATGATGAAACCGCCACACAAATTGCAGGCATTGAAAGTATGTTGAAATCATACGAAGCGATGGTTAGGGAAAAGCCGAAAGCAAAATTTGCCGGAATGGACGAACTTGTTGAAAAAAGAAATAACAACACCTTAGCGGCACATATTCAGGCAAACAGCTGTCAGGAAGATAAAAAATAAATTCTCAAAAACACAAAACCAGTGGAAATTTTTAAGTCGGCAGTTTTAAGACATATTACTTTTTGTGCTTTAATAAAACCGATTTAGAAATTAACGCTTTCATTTTCAAAAAAATAAATAAATCCGAAGTTATTATTTATCGGAGCGAAGAAGATAATTCTTTTATCGCCGAAGTTCCCGAACTTGCGGGTTGTATGGCTGACGGCGTGACTTATCAGGAAGCGTTGGCGAACGCCGAAATTATTATTGGCGAATGGATTGAAATTGCAAAAGATTTGGGCAGACAAATTCCCGAACCGAAAAGCAGGTTGGTTTTTGCGTAATTTGAAATGACCTTGCTTGAGAAAATAAAAATCAACCTAGATTATTTGCTTGGCAAAGCCGATTCGTCGCTTTATGCGAACAGTTACAAAAGTCAAAACATAAGTTCCGATGAATGGGAGAAACGCTTTGAAATCTTTAGTAAAGATGATTACTTCGTTTGGTATGGAGTTGACGCGGAAGATAATTTGGCAGAATTCGGAGCGGCTGAAACTTATATTCCCGAAGCATTTTTTCAGGATGTTTCGATAAATAAAAAACTCTCAGACTTCTTTAATGATTTATCCGAAGTAACGACAAGTGTCATTCCAAAAAATTTACGATATGAATTAAGGCAATCGGCAGATAATATAACGAGTGAAAACAGTTTTTGGCGAACCGGCGCGAATAAGGGACTTTTTATTTTTGAAGAGTTAACTACGGAAGATTTGGGTTGCCAAAAAAGGAATAATTAGAAGAATCCTTATGAATTGTTGCTTTTACCCGAAAAACCTTTAAAAATATCCAAATTACCAAACGAAATTCAAAAGTTGCTCGAACCTTTTCATTTTGAGAAGTTAAAGTTTGCAGATTGTCAGTTTGTAGATTTATCAAAATATCTTTATTGCGAGAAATAAATTTTAGAAAAAATAATTAAACAATGGAACAAGTAAAAATCGGAATTATCGGCGGCTCTGGATTGTATCAGATGCCGGAATTAACGGATATAAAAGAGACGGAAGTTGATACGCCGTTCGGCAAACCTTCGGATGCTTTTATTATCGGGACTTTGGAAGGCGAGCGCGTCGCGTTTTTGCCCCGTCATGGGCGCGGGCATAAATTAACGCCTTCGGAATTACCGTTCAGAGCGAATATTTATGCGATGAAGCTTTTGGGAATTGACTATATTTTATCGGTTTCCGCAGTCGGAAGTTTGCGCGAAGATTATGCGCCGACGGATTTTTGTATTCCCGATCAGTTTTTTGACCGGACTCGCGGACGCACGGAAGAATCAACATTTTTCGGCGGCGGAATCGTCGGACACATTACGTTTTCGCATCCTGTTTGCGAAGAGCTTGGCGATATTTTAGAAGCGTCCTGCAAAACGGTGGAAGATTTAAAGGTTCATCGCGGCGGAACTTATATTTGTATGGAAGGTCCGGCGTTTTCGACCAAAGCGGAATCGAATGTTTATCGTTCGTGGGGAATGGACATTATCGGAATGACCAATTTGCAGGAAGCAAAACTGGCGCGCGAAGCCGAAATCGCTTATGCAACTCTCGCGCTCGTCACCGATTACGATTGCTGGCACGAAGATCACGACGCGGTTTCGATTGATATGGTCGTCGAGTATTTGACAAAAAATGTGCGAAATGCACAATTGGTTTTGAAAGAATCTGTAAAAAGAGTTGCAGGCAAGGAAACTCCAAATCCGTTTGAAGGTGCGACGCAAAGCGCGATTTTTACCGCGCCCGAACATTGGAATCCCGAAACTGCCAAGAAATTGGACGCAATCATCGGAAAATATAACCCGAATAAGTAAAAAAATATGAGCAAATATTCAATCAACAGTTTTCTCAACGAAACGGCGCAAAAGGACGAAAAACGCGAGCCGTTCGAGCTTGAAAATGCGTATCTTCTGGAAGTCAATTTGAACGGACGAGTTTGGGCAAAACTCGGTTCGATGATCGGCTACGTCGGCGATGTCAAATTCGAACGCGAAGGAATGCTCGAAGGCGGTTTGAGCAAAATGTTCAAAAAAGCGGTCACTGGCGAATCGAATCCTTTGATGAAAGCCGAAGGAAACGGGCGCGTTTATTTCGCCGACAGCGGCAAAAAAGTGCGCGTTCTGTATTTGCAGGACGAAATGCTTTTCGTCAACGGCAACAATGTTCTGGCGTTTCAGGATTCGATCGGCTGGGATATAAAAATGATGCGCCGCATTGCCGGAATGGCGGCGGGCGGTTTGTTTAATCTCCAACTGCGCGGAACGGGCGCGATTGCCATTACGACGCATTTCGATCCGATCACATTGGCAGTAACGCCGGAAAATCCGGTCTATACCGATCCGAATGCGACGATTGCGTGGTCGAGTTCGCTGCAACCGGAAATAAAAACCGACATTTCGCTGAAAACATTTTTCGGACGCGGAAGCGGCGAATCCTTCCAACTCGCCTTTCGCGGTCAGGGCTGGGTTGTCTTGCAGCCTTACGAAGAAGTTTATTACGCGCAAAATGCCGGATAAAAAATAACGAATAAATTAACAGGGATAACAGGATTAACAGGGATATTTTAAAGAAAATTTCATCTCTGCCTATCCTGATATCCCTGTTAATTTACCGTTAATTACTTTCAGCTGCTTTCTTTTCCAAATCCTTCACCGAATCAACCGCCGTACTGACGCCGCTTCTGGTGATTTTCGGCTTTTTGCCGCCCAAACCTTCAACGTAAGTAACTTTGTTGCTCGTGCCTTTGACCGAAATTTCGCCGACTTTTTCAACGCTGACTTTGTTGGAAACGCCGTCAACCGTCAGTTTTTTACAGGTCCCCGTTAATGTGTAAGAATTTGCCGTCGCATCTTCGAGAACCTCGACTTCCCTGCCGTTGCAAGGGATCGTGCGGCTTTCGCTCGTGCCGCTCAAGATCAGCGGCTCGTTGCTCGTTTCTTCTTTAGATTCACCATTTGCGGCGTTTGAAGTGGAATTTCCCGCTGTATTTGTCGGAACATTCGCGTTTGTATTTGCCGAATTACTTTCAACTTGCGGCTTTTCTTTGAATTGATAATCGCATCCAAATACAAACAAACCGCCGATTAAAATAATTAAGAGTTTTAATTTCATAGATTTATAATTTCCTTTTAACTTTATAATTTTTTTACAGATTGTCCGCCATCATAGCATTCCGCCGGTGTCTGTGCAAAAATTATTTTGTTGATGCGGAAAATGTTTTTATTCCCGCTTGATTCAAACCTTTGATAGATAAAACGCATCAGAAGAATTGAATATTTTTTAGAATTTTGAAAATTTAGAATCTGAGATGTGTTGGAACATAAGATTGAAAAAGATTTGAACAACAAACTGTAAACTTTTAATTATAAACTCTAAACTATTATGGATAAAAGATTTCTGTAAAATAGTTGATAGTTAAAAGTTTATAGTTTATAGTTTTTTTTCCGCTTAAAATGATTTTCCGATACTTCTAAACCATTATGAAAAAAGCATTTTTACTTTTAAGTTTTTCTATTTTTATATTCGCCTTTTCCCCGGAAACAAAAGCACAGGAAACGGTTGATCCGCAAGCGATTACGGATAACCTTTTTGAACAGGACGCGCAGCATAATTTTAATGTTGCCTACCAGTATTACAAACTGAAAAAAGCCTACAAAGGCGTTTTGATGCGTTTTGAAGAAACTTATGCGGCGTATCCGCAATTCTCGAAAATGGACGAATTTCTCTACATCGCCGCGATGAGCAGCTTTTATCTTTCGGAAAATAAGGGCAGACAAAAAGTTGACTTCAAAGACGAAGCAGAAAAGGAAAAATTTGCGCCGGAGAAAATGGAGGAAAATGCCGTTGCATATTTCGGAATAATCATTGAACAATATCCGAACAGCAAATTCAAAAAAGATGCCGAAAAGATGCTGAAAAAAATAAATAATGTAAAATGAATCTCGATCAAGTTACGATTTATACGCATAAACCGCTGGAAACGGTCGAATTTTATCAAAAACTCGGGCTTGAATTGATCGTTGATTCACGCCCGCGTTATGCGCGTCTGCTCTGTCCCGACGGCGATTCGACGCTTTCCGTCAGCAACGCGGAAGAAAATCAAACAAATTCAAACATCGTGCTTTATTTTGAATGCGAAGATTTGGACGCAAAAGTAAACGAATTAAAAAATCTCGGCTTGCAATTTACGGAAGAACCGACCGACAAAGATTGGCTCTGGCGCGAAAGTTATCTAAACGATCCGAGTGGAAATAAAATCTGTCTTTTCCACGCCGGAGAAAATCGCCAAAATCCGCCGTGGCGTGTAAAATGATTTTGTTATGCAAATTGAAACTTTAACTCAATTAAAACAACAAATCGTTTCGCTCGATAAAGAATCTAAAAAAGATTTGGCGGAGTTTCTTTCAAATGAACTTTCTCAGGAACTTGATTCTGAAATTATTCAAACGTCCGATGAAGAACGTCGGATACAAATTGATTGGTTAAAGAAAAATCGTGAGAAATATGCGGGAAAATATGTTGCGCTAAGTAAAGATAAACTGGTCGGAGTCGGCAAAACGCTTCGTGAAGCAAATGAAAAAGCTAAAGAAAACGGTATTTCAAAGCCTTTTGTAACTTTGGTCTATTCTGAAAATGACGTTCCTTTCGGAGGTTGGTAATGTCGGAATTCAATCTTGACTTTGATAAGCTCGTCTTTTTCGATGCCGGCAAAAAAGGAATCTCAGTTAATACAAAACTCAAACTCTCTGATAAAGAAACATCTTTCCAATCAAAAATTGATACAGGTTCATCATTTTGCATTTTTGAAAGAAGATTCGGCGAGCAGCTCGACTTGGAAATCGAAAAAGGACTTTTCCAAAATGTCGGCACGGCAACAGGTATTTTCAAAGTTTTCGGATTCAGATTAACTTTGGAAGTCGAAAATTTTCAATTTGATTCGCTCGTTTATTTTGCCGAAGATGAAAACTTCACGAGAAATGTTCTCGGATGACACGGTTTTCTTGAGTTGGTAAAACTCGGTTTGATTGATTATGATGTAAAATTGTATTTAAGCAGTTATTGATAAAGTCGTTGTAAATCCGCAGCGTTTGCATTGATGTGTTAATTAAAATTCTTAATATCAATTAATTATGCACGAAAAAGATTTTGTTGAACATATTGAATATATTTGTGATGAATATCGTAAAATGTGGCTCAGAACAGGTTCGTTTAATGAAGTTTTAGCTTATCTTGAAGGATTTGCAAATGGAGCGCAGGTTGAAAGACACGGACATCATACTTTCACAACAACATTCAAACATTGGTTGGCGATAAAATTTTCAGCAGAAAGAAAACCGGAGAAGGCAGAAAGCGATATATTAACTTGGGATGAATACCGTGAAATCTTTCCTGATGAAGAACACGCTATCGCAAACTTGCCGATTCTTTACAGAGAATTTGCCGAAAGTGAGCATTTAGAAAATTTAGGTTATTGATTTCAGTAACTTTAAAATTAATGAGTAATAATTTCTCTATCAATCCCGAAAATCCCGAATCAGCCGAAGCGACTTCCCTTTTAACCGAACTTTCCCTAAAACTTGCTGAAATTGCCGGAAATGACGGGAAATCTTCATTTGATATTTCCGATATGTTTGAGCCGCGTTCGCTTTTTGTCATTGCAAAAAATAAAAATAAAGAAGCTGTCGGCTGCGGCGCGATTCGTCCCGTCTCAACAGAAATCGCCGAAGTAAAGAGAATGTATTCAAAAGGAAAAGGCGCGGGCAAAGCGATTTTGGAATTTTTGGAAATACGAGCCGCAGAACTCGGTTATAAAGAACTCCGGCTTGAAACAAGACGCGTCAATGAGTATGCTGTTAATTTCTATCTCAAGAACGGTTTCCGGCAAATCCCAAACTACGGGAAATATGACGGCAGACCGGAAGCAGTTTGTTTTAGCAAAATTTTATAAAAAATAAATATTCAGGAGCAATTTAATAAATGTCTTTAACAGTTGTAGGTTCGGTGGCGTTTGACGCTTTGGAAACGCCATTCGGCAAACGTGCTCGTTTATTGGGCGGTGCGGCGACGCATTTTTCTTTATCGGCGAGTAATTTTACTGATGTTCGGTGCATCGGCGTGGTCGGAAATGATTTCGGCGACGACGAATGGGCGGTTTTCAAGCGTCATAATATTAATACGGACGACATCGAGATCGTTGCGGACGGCAAAACATTTTTCTGGCGCGGAAAATATGAATACGATCTGAACACGGCGCACACTTTGGATACTCAATTGAATGTATTTGAAACATTTCAGCCGAAACCTTCGCCTGAATCGAAAAATTCGCGCCTGTTGTTTCTGGCAAACATTTTGCCGATGCTTCAAAAGGAAGTCAGAGAATCTTCAAACGCCGAATTCGTCGCGATGGATACGATGAATTTTTGGATTGATTCGATGAAGGAAGCGGTCATCGAAACCGTCAAAGTCGTTGACTGCGTGATAATTAACGATGCCGAAGCGCGTCAGCTTGCCGATGAACCGAATGTCATCACGGCGGCTAAAAAGATCATTTCCTGGGGACCGAAAGCGGTCGTCATCAAACGCGGCGAATACGGCGCGGCACTTTTTACGGAAAATATGTATTTCGCGATTCCGGCTTATCCGCTCGAATCGGTTTTCGATCCGACCGGCGCGGGCGACACTTTTGCCGGCGGTTTTATGGGCTATCTGGCAAGTCAGGAAACGATTGACGCAGACGCAATGCGCCGCGCGATGGTTTACGGAACTGTGATGGCTTCGTTCAACGTCGAAGAATTCGGCACCGAACGCGTTGACCGCCTGACGCACGAAGAGATCAATCAAAGATTCTCTGATTTCAAAAAATTCACGCATTTTGAAGAAATCCCGTTTGAACGCGCAACTTCGGCAGGTTAAATTTTCCAAATAATCAAGCAAGGGATTTAGAATAAATTTTAGGAAACTGAAAATAAAAGAAATAATTAACAGGGATGACAGGATAAACAAGGATAGTTAAATTATTAAAATCATCCTTGTAAATCTTGTCATCCCTGTTAATGTCTTTTATTTTTAACAACCTTGAAAATTCTAGAATTTTTATAAATCGGAGTTTTTTTTAATGAAAAAAGTGATTCTTTTTCTCTTGCTTTTCGGTTTATTTGCGCTCGATTTATCGGCTCAAACCGAAACAAATTCGCCGAACGGAGAAATGCCGCCGGATTTTAAGAGCGACGGCTGTACGCTGTTTCCTGACGGGAAATACAGAGATTGCTGCGTCCGGCACGACAAAGTTTATTATTTCGGCGGTTCGTGCAAAGAGCGAAGCAAAGCGGATAAACAGCTTTATAAATGCGTCGCCGCCAAAAAAGGCTGGTATCACCGGGCGATCATCGCGCCCATTATGTGGATCGGCGTCAGAATCGGCGGAGTTTCGTTTTTGCCGACACCTTTTCGCTGGGGTTTCGGGAAAAATAAACCGAAAAAATCTTCTAAAAAAGTTAAAACGCAGAAAAAAATTTTCTAAAAATCAGAAAAAATGAGTAATTTATCAGACATCGGTTTTCCCGTAAAAGGTGATGAAGCCATCAACGAAATGATTCTCAGCGTTATGAAAAATACTCAGGAAATTCCGTGTCGGAACGGTTTTTACCTGAAATTTTCCGATGAATCAGGCGCACAGATGTATTTACAAGGCAATAAAGATCAGGAATTGATCGGTTTTAATCCGCATTTTGAAGGAAAAAGTCGAAGAAAAGTCGGTTTAATTCAGGCAATCGAACGCGATTCTTCCGAACTTGACGGCGGTTTTTACGCGTGGGCAAACCCGGAAAATGAAGATTTTGAAAATTCCGGCGAATATCCGTTCATTTTTGATGCGCCGGATTTTCGTGCAATTGGACATTTGGAATTTCCATTAGTTTGTGCAATTCAGCTGATTGCCTTTGCTTCCAATGATTTCAAGATGTTTGAAAGCGAGGAAGCATATTTTGCAAGTCAGGACAACGAGATCAGATCTGCCGCCAAATCATTTGTGCCGAGCGGGCTTTTTTCATTCGGCGAAGATGAAAAAGTTGATCTGAACGTCGTCCGCCCGATTGGAATGTTCACTGGCGAAATCAAGGAATTTGAACTGAAAACGAATTCGCTGACAAATGAAAATTTCTATCATTTTTTGGTCGAAACGCTCGGCGGCGAAATTGATGTCGTCGCGGACGCGAAATTAATCCCCGAAACGCCGCAGATCGGCGGAATCGTCAACGGTCAATTCTGGCTTTCGGGAAGACTAATAAATGATTTATCAATCAGTATAGTGAGCGGTAGCGAGTAACTTAGTTCTGTTTCAACTTGATCTTATTCAAACTTGCTCGCTACCGCTCGCTATACTGATTTTTCATAAAAAATGCTCGTAGTTTTAACCACAACTCCAACCGCAGAAGAAGCCGAACGTCTGGCGCGGAAAATTGTCGAGGCAAAACTTGCCGCGTGCGTCCAGGTTTTGCCGCCGATGAAATCATTTTATTTTTGGGAAAATAAAGTGCGGAACGATTCGGAAAATCTACTTTTGATCAAAACTCTCGACGAAAAATTTATTGAATTAAAAGAGTTTATCCAAACAAATCACAGCTACGATGTTCCCGAAATCATTGCCTTAGAAGCAAAAGATGTCGCGGAAAGTTATCTGAAATGGCTAACGGATTTTGTCAAATAAAAAAAGCATTATTAACAGGGATGACAGGATTAACAGGGATATTTAAAGAGATTTCTTATCCTTGTTAATCCTGTTATCCCTGTTAGTTTTTTTAATTACTCTTGCCATTGAGTTCGCTTTCTTCGTGTCTTTGAATAATAAAATCAACCGCATCTTTCGGCGTATCGGTTAGATGAATCAAACCCAAATCTTCGGGGCTGATGTTTTTTTCCGAAAGCATCGTCGAAGTTATCCACGAAACCAGACCCTTCCAGTAAGACGAATCAAAAAGAACGACCGGAAAATTACGGATTTTGCGTGTTTGAATGAGTGTCAAAGCCTCGAAAACTTCGTCCAGAGTGCCGAATCCGCCGGGGAAAATTATATAAGCGTTGCTGTATTTGATAAACATCGTCTTGCGGACGAAGAAATATTTGAAGGTCAGAGATTTTGTCTGATACGGATTAGCGACCTGTTCAAATGGCAGTTCGATATTGCAGCCGACCGAAACTTTTCCGGCTTCGTAAGCGCCGCGGTTCGCCGCCTCCATAATGCCCGGACCGCCGCCAGTGATTACTTCAAATCCCGCTTCTGCCAGTAGTTTTCCGGTCTCGCGGGCGGCTTTATAATATTCATTATCTTCAGGAGTTCGCGCCGAACCGAAAACGGAAACACCGCGCGTAATGGTCGAAAGCGAATCGAATCCGCCGACAAACTCGCCCAAAATCCGAAAAACGCGCCACGAATCCGAGCTTTTAAAAATATCTGTCGGCTCCGGTGAACGGAGCAAAACCTCGTCTTCCGTCGTGTGAAGGAACGGATTTTGTTCTTCCCTTTTCGCTTCCGCAACGGTTTCCGGTTCTACCGCTTTATCACTCACATTCGCGTCTCTTTTACTGCCTTTTGTTTTTGCCATATTTTTTTTTAATAGTTTACCGAGTTTACCGAGTTTGCCGAGTTTTCTGAGTTGCTTGAGTTAGTTGAGTTTGTTAAGTCTGCTGAATTTTTCAAGTCTAAAGATTTTAAGGTAAGCACCAATGGATAATTAAAAATGGATAATGGATAATGTCAGAAAACTCTTAAATTCTCTTACATCTGATGTTTAAAGGGATTTTTAGAATTTTCATAATACCTTAAAACTTTTGCTCACCTGCTTAACTTAATAAACTCAGCTAACCCGGCTAACCCGGCTAACCCGGTAAACTAAATTCCCATAATATTGTAGCCGCAATCAACGTAGATCGTTTCGCCGGTGATGCCGGAAGAAAGATCACTGACGAGAAAAAGTGCGGTGTTGCCGACTTCCTTTGCTTCGACATTGCGGCGTAAGGGTGATTTTTCCGCGACGTAATTCAAAAGCGTTCCCATATTTTTTACGCCGCGAGCCGAAAGCGTGTTGATCGGTCCCGCGCTGATCGCATTGACACGGACATTTTGTTTGCCTAAATCTTCTGCCAAATATCTGACGGAAGATTCGAGCGCGGATTTTGCCACGCCCATCACATTATAATGTCTGATGACCTTTTCCGCGCCGTAATAACTCATCGTGACGATGCTGCCGCCTTCCTTCATCAGCGGCGCGGCTGCCATTGAAAGCTGCGTCAGCGAAAACGCGCTGATTTCCAGCGCGGTCAAAAACGCCTCGCGCGTCGTTGTTAAAAATTCGCCTTCGAGAGCTTCTTTCGGCGCATACGCGATTGAATGAATCAGAAAATCGAGTTTACCGTATTTTTCGCCGACCGCTTCAAACGCCGCGTCAACTTCCGCCTGATTCGTCACATCGCACGACAAAACAAGCGTGTCTTCAAAATCTGCCGTCAATTTCTCAATATTTCTCTGCAAACGCTCGCCTTGATACGTAAAAGCCAGCTTTGCGCCGTATTCCAAACAAGATTGAGCGCAAGCCCAGGCAATCGAACGCTGATTGGCAACACCGAAAATCATTCCAACTTTATTTTCAAGCATATTCTTTTTTTAATGGATAACGGATAATGGATAATGAATAATAAAACCGATTTTATTTAATAAAGAGCTTCGGTTGACCGAGGAAATTTGAAAAATCAAGAAAAATATTATCCGTTATCCATTATTCATTATCCATTTTCCCTACATAGTATAAATTTTCTGCAGCTCTTCAAAACTGTAAAACGATATTTCAAAATAATTTACGGGAATCGCGGCAAATCTGTCTTTGGTCAAAACCGAACGGAGTTTGGCTTCGCCCATCGCATCGAGCTGCGTTACGATAACCGCCAAAAGTTTCAAATTTGAATTCGGAAATTGTTTCCCGACAACTTTTTTGGCGATGGTCATTTTATCTTTAATCCGACTGATTTTTTTCGCCGAAAGATCAGGCGCGACCAAGAAGGTAACTTCAATGCAGGTGATCAGATTGTTTGTCAGCAAAATCGCGTCAAATTCCGTTTCACCGATTCTCGCGTGGCGAATCAGAGGCTGGGCGGCTTCCTGCTGAATCTGCCGCAGAGAAAGGTCTTCCGCGACGATATAAGCCAGCAGCAAATCGCTGTATTGATCGGCGGGAATATCCATCGTCGCGGCAATTTCGCCGACCTCGCGGTTTAATTTCGTTTTCTGCTGGGCGGGCAGACTGATCGTCCAATCAACCGCTTTGTTGCCTTTTTCAATCGCCGAATTCCGCGTTTTTCTCAGGATCAAAGTCGTCGAAATAATTACTCCGAAAATCGCCAATAAAACCAGTACAATAGACAAAACGCGGCTCGCCGATGCGCCGAATCCTTCGGTCGCAAAAGTTAAAAATAAAACCAAAACCAGAAAAACCAGCGCGACCAGGTTAATTGTAACAACCGTTTGATTCGACATTTGCCGACCGAAATCGGTCAATGTTGGATTTTTTTGTTTCGACATCTCCGTTTAATAATTTTCTCAGCCGGGAAAACTTTCAGCAAAGTTTTAATAATATGTCGGACGACGAAGTTTTGACAAATTGACAAAAAAAATAACCGCCGAAAAACGCAAATAATTTTCGATTTTTATCTGCGTTTTCTCCGGTTAAATTTTTATAATTCTATAATTCAGCTTGCCGAAATCGCATCGCTTTTGCCCGCGCGCAGGCGATGCGCGTAGAGCGGAAAGTTTTCGGTCAATTCCAAGACTTCTCTTTTAACCGTTGCTTTGACATCTTCCGATTCCGGTTCGCGGACAATTGAAGCGATAAATCCGGCGATCTTCCGCATTTCGTCTTCCTTCATTCCGCGTGTCGTCAGCGCAGGCGTTCCGACTCTGACGCCGGACGCGACAAACGGCGAATTCGTATCAAACGGAATCGTGTTTTTATTGACTGTAATATGCACCGCGTCGAGCGCCTTTTCCGCAACTTTTCCCGTAATTCCCTTGCCGTTATCGAAAACGTCAATCAAAATCAGGTGATTGTCCGTTCCGCCGGAAACGAGGCGAAGACCTTGATTTTTCAGCTCTTCCGCGAGCGTCTGCGCGTTATCGAGAATTTGCTGCTGATACGCTTTAAAATCGTTGCGCAAGGCTTCGCCGAAAGCGACCGCTTTTGCCGCGATAATGTGAACCAGCGGTCCGCCCTGTATGCCCGGAAAAACGGCTTTATCAATCGCTTTTGCCGCTTCTTCGCGGCACAGAATCAAACCGCCTCTCGGTCCTCTTAAAGTCTTATGCGTCGTCGTCGTGACAAATTCGCAATGCGGAACCGGCGACGGATGAAGCCCGACCGCAACGAGTCCCGCAATATGCGCGATGTCTGCCATAACGATTGCGCCGACCGATTTGGCAATTTCTTCAATTCTTTGAAAATCAATAATTCGCGAATAAGCCGACGCGCCGCAAATAATCATTTTAGGGCGTTTTTCTTCGGCAATCTTTTGCAGTTCGTCATAATCAATCGTTTCGGTTTCCCTGGAAACGCCGTAATCGGAAGCTTCAAAATTAATTCCCGAAAAATTCATCGGATGCCCGTGCGTCAAATGTCCGCCGTGCGAGAGATTCATTCCGAGAATCTTATCGCCGTGCGTTAGCGACGCGAGAAAAACCGCCATATTCGCCTGCGCTCCCGAATGCGGCTGAACATTGGCGTGCTGTGCGCCGAAAATTTCCTTCGCCCGGTCAATCGCCGTCTGTTCGACGACATCGGCAAATTCGCACCCGCCGTAATACCTTTTCTTCGGATAACCCTCGGCATATTTGTTCGTAAAAACCGTTCCCATCGCCTGCAAAACGGCTTCGGACACAAAATTTTCCGAAGCGATCAGTTCCAAACCGTTCGTCTGACGATTGATTTCATTGTTGATCGCGTCGTTTATTGTTGGATCAACATCCGCTAAATTTGCTGTAAAAAGATTGTTCATTTTGTATGTACCTAAAGTTAGAATATAAGTTGTTTAATAAAAGAACAAATTAAAAAAATTGCGGTCATTTACTTTACGTAAAGACCGCGTTTGTAAAATATCAATTTTGAATTTTACTACTGGTTTTCTTCATTCTCAAACACGCCGTGTTCTTTCATATATGAAGCTAAATCTTTAGCAAATTCTTCTGCATCTTTTTCTTCAATAATTTCTTTCTCAATCGGAATTTTATTCAAAAGATTCTTTGCCTCAATAAATGCCTTTTGTAAAGCAGGATTTCTTGGTTCTCCAAGTAAAAGATACATCTTTTTAATATCTTTATTTTCTTTAAGAAATACTGCCTGCCCGGTCAACTTTGCGGCTTTCATCTTCATTGTTTCAGCTTGCGCGTAATCCATTGTAACAGGATCAAGTATATGCCATTTTTCATTTTTGAAAGTATGTTCAAATTTCCAATTACTTTCTCCAGAACTAAAAATATGGGGTTTTAAGTGATTTGTTAATTGTCTCTTAGCTAGAGGCTTATTATAAACTGTTGCCCAGATTTCTTCATCTGAACGGCTTTTCTTCTCTTTCTGCGGAGTTTGAGAAGTTATCAACCGATTAAAAATATGTTCTGCTTCTTCTTCTAAATTATTTGTGATTCCCGCCAACACATTTCCAAACTGAATACTCAAGCCTAAATCCGGCATAAGCAAACGAAAAACTCCTTTTATATCCTCAAAACCGTTTTGGAATAATGAAGGCTTAAATCTATCATTTAGTTGAGAAATAGAATGTTCGAGATTTCTGATAACAAAGCGATAATGATCCCCATCAAAATTAGCAAAAGCCGAAGACAGACGATCAAAATGAATCTCAAATTTCCCGACAATCTGTTTTACTTCATCTGAAAACAAAAGAACCCCGATATTCAGCATTTCACCTGCCGCCGGATTATGAACGTATTTAACGAGACAATATGTATATCCGAATTTATTCATAACAAACTCCTTTGTAATTCAAGCTCTATATTCTTAATATTACTGGTAATAGATGCAAAATGTTCACATATTTTATCAGTATAATTTCCAATTTCAATTGGTATAAGCGAACAGATTTCTTCAACTTTTGTCTTGTCCATTTGTTTCACCTTTTCAATAAACGGTTGCCAATTTATCTCTTTTTCTTTGGCTTTCAAATTGCTCTTAAAAAGTAATGCCTCAGTAAAAAGTTACAGATGTTGTTTCAATAAAACGCCTTGATTGAAAATAAAAGACTTACGGGTTTTAAATGAACAAAGAAGTAGTTCCATAACTTATAGTTGAGGCATTACCTTAAAAACGTGTCTGTCATTACCTGATAAATTCAATTTAGATACTTCCCAGGGCTGAATTCCTTTCCCAATAACATTGAAAAGAAAGCTTAAAGATTTTTCAAAATCAAAGGCAATTATCTTATCACCTTTTATGGCACAATTGGGATTTGTTTCCCTTCGATCCGGATTTTGAGTTATTAAATCAAAGCCGTAAATCATAACCGCTTGCTCAAGTTTCTCTTTTGTAAAAAATAAATTAGATTTAACTGCTGTAAATCCTTGACTAAAATATTCACATCCTACGCTCAATCCTACTTTTAAGGTAATGCTTTCTTCCCACAAAGTTTTGCGTGTAGCTTGAACAAAATTTTCATCTATTCTGACGATAAAAGGTTCAGGAGTTTCAATACCAAATTCTCTTGCCAATAAATTTCCAAGCGTTTCACAATACAAATTAAGACTAAAAATTTGTGGAAGTCCGCTAGCTTTTACAAGCAGGGTTTTTCTAATGGAAATGTCTTCGTCAGTATATTCACATTCAACAACTAAAGGCTTAGTTGCGCCATTTCGCTTTATATCAACGAGGCTTAAGGCATCGCATTTTATCAACAAAGTGATATTCTCCTTTTCAAATTTGCAGATTTATTTATACCGAGTAAAATAAACTACTATTCAATTACACTTTTCAATTTTACTACGCAACCAACTTTCAATCTCGTCAACTTTCCAAGTGTCCGTATCAACATTGCGCCCTAATTGCATAACTTCTGCAAGCGTCCAATTTGGTTGATAACCATTTATTTCGAGAAATTTTTTAATCAAACCGGTTGCCGTTCGCTTGTTGCCGCCGCGCCAGATTCGATTTTTGACCAAACCGAAATAAAGTGAAGCGGTTTGACGAATTATATCCGCATTTTCATAAATCGCCGAATTGCGTGGTCGTGCCAGAGCCGATTCCAGCATTTCAAAACTATTCAAGCCGCAACGGGTTTCGCCGAATGATTTCATTAATTCCGTATGAAGAAAAATCGCATCTTCAGGTTTAATATATGAAATTTTCATCGCCGATAAAAATTGTAAACTTTTCCGACAAAAGCGCAAAGTAAGAAGGACAAATGACTAAACGCGAATTGTCTGCCACGCGAAAAATAAAACCAACGCACCGCGAATGCTCCAGGCGATTGTGCGAATCCAGTTTGTGTTGACGAGCGTTTTATGCGCTTCCGCATCGAAGCCGAGCGCGAGTTTATTGTGCATTGGGATTTGTATGAAAAAGGTTGAAGCCCAGACGATTATTGCCGGAATCAAACCGAACCAGAGCAGTTTGTAATTTATATTTTCCGGCGGATAAAAGATTATGAGAATTGAAGTTAGAAGTTCGACGATCATCGCCGGCGCGACGACCGGCGTGATCCAAAAAGTGTGCGCGGCGTGATATGTCGGGAAATTATCAACGCGAACTTCGGAAAAAAACGGGTATTGAACCAGCTGAATAATCCAGATCACGCCGACCAAAACAAGCGTTGAAGCAATTTGCAGAATTAAAATTGTCTTTGTCATTTTAAAACCCGAAAGTCGCTGTTATTTTAATAACAACGACTTTCATTTTTGCCTACCCTTGTTCGTTTTACCTACCCCTTGTTCGCTCTTCCATATCTTTAAGTTTATTTCCCGGCAATTAATATAAATTGCTTATTACTTAATGAGCGGTTTGTGCGATTTTGATATTATAAAACTATCAAAGCTTTGTCAAGAGTTTTTTGTTAATTTATACAAATTTAACGTAATTTTGTGTGGTATGCCGAAAAAAAATGACTATTTAAAATAAAAACCGATATGTCAAACTTGTGCGATTTAAGCGTTTTGAGTATTATTTGAGTTGGAGTTTTTTTCTGAATTTCGATCTTTCCGGTTTTTACCGAATTTTTATAAAAGTATAAATTTTAATACAGTTTTATATGCCCGTGCCGAAAAGTTTAACAACTAAAGAAGTTGCGCGTTTGTGTTGCGTGAGCGACGCGACCGTCAAGCGTTGGGAAGATGCGGGACTTTTAAAATCCGAACGCACAAGCGGCGGACACAGGCGTTTTCGCATCGAAGAAATCGCCCGTTTTCAGCGCGAACAGGAACTCGGTCTAAAACAGTATAACGGCGGCGAATCGGTCGTTTCCGCTTCCGTTCGCCGGCGGGAAAATAAGAATTATTCCGATTCCGAACTTTTTCATTCGCTCATCAACGGGTGCGAAGAAGAAACCTCGAATATTTTTATAAACTCTCATTTAAACGGTAAATCTCTCGAATATATTTTTGATGAAATAATCTCTCCGGCGATGAAACGCATCGGCGAACTCTGGTTTGCCGGCGAATTGACCATCGCGCAGGAACATCTTGCCACACGCACGGCGATTTGTGCGCTTCATAAATTGCGAAATCTGGTTCCGGTCAGCGAACCGAACGGAAAAACAGCGATTTGCTGCACGATCGAAGGCGATTTTCACGAACTTCCGGTTCATCTGGTTCAGATGATCTTTGAAAAAGAAGGTTTCGAGGTCATAAATTTCGGCACAAATCTGCCGATTTATTCGCTTTGCGAAGAAATTTCGCAGCATCTTCCGAAAATTATCTGTATTTCATCAACAATTTTGACTGATATTGAAAGGCTTTCCCGCGATTTTCGCAGTTTCACCGACAAACTTTGTAACACCGATGGACAGGTCATTCTCGGCGGTCGCGCCTTTCAGGATTTGCAGATTCGCCGACGTTTTCCGGCTGATTTTTTCGCCGAGAGTTTTACGGATGTCGTGCAGTTTACGAGAAAAATCTCAAAAAAATAAAAAAAACGGCAAGTTACAAAAAATAAAAGCGTTCAAAGACAACTGTTGATTATTTTTCGACACCAAACAAATAAATCTATCCCCGGATTTTCAGGAGTTTTTGATATGCGCCGTAATATTTTTCTTTTCCCTTTGTGTCTTTTTCTTTTAACAATCTCCGCGTTTGCCAATTCTGCTGAAGAATTCGCCCGTCAAGTTGTTTCCGAAAACAAAAAAGAATCGGAAATTGCGATAGACGCTCTGCGCCAAATCGGGCAGAGCGGTTTGGATGAACTGTTTAAGGTTTACGCCGGCGAAATAAAACAATTTTCCGAAACCGGAAAAAGCGTGGAATCCTGGACGCGAATTGCCACTGCGATTGACGGTGTAGCGATGCAAAAAGACGCTTACGCTTCCGGGCTTTACTGGTTCACGGATCTGGAGGAAGCGAAAAAAGCCGCGAAATCGGCGAATAAACCGATTTTGTCCCTGCGGCTTTTGGGAAATTTGAACGAAGAATTCAGTTGTGCGAACAGCCGTTTTTTCCGTTCGATTCTTTATTCAAATGCGGAAATTGCGCGCAATTTGCGCGAAAATTACATTCTGCACTGGAAATCGGTCAGACCTGCGCCGCGCATCACGATTGATTTCGGCGACGGACGCAAGATCGAGCGCACGATTACCGGAAACAGCATCCATTACATTCTGGACGAAAACAGCAGAATTCTCGATGCTCTGCCCGGTTTATACAGTCCGCAGGAATTTGCAAAATATTTAAATCTAACGAAAAATCTGCACCAAAGCGTTCAAAAACGCCCGATTTATTTAGGCGAATTTCAAGCAATGCGACGCTGGCAGCTTTTAAATAAATGGAAAAGCGATCTGCAAAGAACCGGCGTAAAAATGTCGGAATCCGAACTGCCGAAAACTTCCGGAAATTCATCCAAAACAGAAAATCCGACCGCGCTGACCGCCGCGCCGCGTGCCGCTACGAAAATGATAGTCGAACTCCCTTTAGTCAAAACGCTGGCTCTGGATGAAAGCGCGATGGCTGAAAACACGAAACTGGAAGATTGGAAAAAGCTCGCCGATTTATTCGGCAAAACCGCGATCGAAAAAGAAAGTGTCAATTTCATTCGCCGCCAAACCGCGAATAACAGCGATTTAAATAACCGAACCTTTTCGCAAATGATCGCCAATCTCGAAAATTACGTGGCGATTGATACCGTCAGAAACGAATATCTTTTTCACACGAAAATTTACGAATGGCTTGCTGAAAATCCGTCCGCCGATCTCGAAAAATTTAATGAAAAAGTCTATACGGAACTATTTTTAACACCGCGTTCGGACGAGTGGCTCGGACTTTATTCATCCGATATTTACTCGGCTCTGGACGGAAACGGAATTATCAAATAATTAGATTCCAGGATTATCAATTGACAGGGATAACAGGATTTACAGGATAAGAAAAAAATTAGCCTTGTCTATCCTGTTATCCCTGTCAATTTCTTACAGTTTTCTGGCGAAACTTTCTTTTCCTTAAAACATCAATGAAAAAGCCGGAGAAAACCGTTTTTTTTGTCGGTAATTTGTTTGAATCGAATAAAAACCTTATAATCTGCAGTATAGCGATTTTATCAAAATGAAAAGTGCCTTTTTCAAAATTTTTCTTTTGCAGGTTTTTCTAGTGTTTTGTGCCTCACAAGTAGCGGCGCAGGATTTACTGCCGGAATTGGTCAAAAGAATAAAGCCTTCGGCGGTTGCCATCGAAACTTTTGACGGCAAAGAAACGCAAATTTCGCGCGGAAGCGGCTTTTTTATTTCAAAAAATCTGATAATTACAAACCGCCACGTCATCGAAAAATCGAGTCGCGTCGTGGTTCAACTGGTTAACGGCAAAAAATATACGGCAAGCGGCATTGTCGCCATTGACGGCGAAGGCGATCTGGCGGTTTTGCAGGTTGATGTTCCGCCGGAAAGTGCGATTCCGCTGATCATCGCGCCCGATACGCCGCAGGAAGGCGAAAGCATTCTGGTTATCGGAAATCCGTACGGTTTGGAAGGTTCGGTTTCAAACGGCATTGTTTCTGCCGTGCGCGAGTTTCCGGGTTACGGCAAAATAATTCAAATTACCGCGGCGATTTCGCCGGGTTCGAGCGGTTCGCCCGTCGTCAATATGCGCGGGCAGGTGATCGGTGTGGCAACGCTTCAAGCCGCCGAAGGTCAGAGTTTAAATTTTGCCGTGCCGGGCGAAAGAATTGTCAGATTAAAAATCGGCGAATTGAAAACGCTTGCTTCGCTAACCGCGGAAACTGCCGAAAATAAACGCGCTTCGGCAGAAAGCTCGTATTCGCAAGGTCTGGGATTTGTTTCGCGTGATGATTACGCAAAAGCCGTCGCGTTTTTTGAAAAAGCCGTCCAAATTGACGCAAGTTATGCCGAAGCCTGGTATCAGGTCGGCTATTGCCTCGGAATGCTCGGTCGCCACAAGGAAGCTCTCGAAGCCTCGAAAAAAGCGGCTCTGCTTCGTCCGCGCTGGTCCGAAACCTATATCAATATCGGCGCATCAAGCTATGCTTTGAAAAATTACGATGAAGCCGCCGATGCTTACCGGCAAGCGACCAAACTCAATCCGTATAAAGCCGAAATTCATTATTCGCTCGGTTTATCTTTAAATAAATTAGGTCGCACCGACGAAGAAATTCTCGCTTACAAACGCGCCGTCGCGCTCAAACCCGATTATGCCAATGCCTTTGAACTTCTCGGAATCGCTTATTACAAAAAAAGAGATTATTCTCAATCCTTGGCGGCGTTTGAGCAACTAAAAATCTACAAGCCCGATGCGAAAACCTATAATTATCTGGGCGAAAACTATTTCGAACTCGGCAAAACCGAAGAAAGTCTGGAAGCCTTTAACAATGCGGTCAGCTACAATCCCGAATTCGATCAGGCGCGTTATAATCTCGGTCGCGCTTATTTGAAAATGGGCGATAAGGATTCTGCCAATATTCAATACGAAATTTTGAGAAACTCGCAATCGGATTGGGCTGATCGGCTTTTTGTGCTGATAAATCCTTGATACATCCAATAGTATTTCAAATTTCAGATTCCATATTCCAAATTTAAGACGCGTCTGTATTTTCAGTGATTTACAGAAATCTTATTGCGCGAGTTTTTAATTAAAAATCGTATTAGTAGTTCTCTGACATTTTCCATTATCCGTTTTTTAATTTTGCATTAGTGCTTACTTAATTCCAACAAACTACTGAAATATCGGTTTTATAATCTGAAATTTGAAATTTGAAATTAAATTACTTTCGATTTATCAAACTGGCGACAAAACCCGCGCCGAAACCGTTGTCAATATTAACGACCGTGACATTCGACGCGCAGGAATTTAGCATTCCCAAAAGCGCGGCGATTCCGCCGAAAGACGCACCGTAACCGATGCTCGTCGGCACGGCGATGACCGGCACGCTGACCAATCCGCCGACGACCGAAGGCAACGCGCCTTCCATTCCGGCGACGACGATCACCACGCGCGAATTCTGCAAAACTTCCCTTTCCGATAAAATCCTATGAATTCCGGCAACGCCCGCGTCCCAGATTCTTTTGACGCGGTTGCCCATCGTTTCCGCCGTCAGGGCGGCTTCTTCGGCAACCGGAATATCGCTCGTTCCGGCGGTTACGACGGCAATTTCGCCGGTTCCGAGTTCGGTCATATCGCGCCGAACGCGAATAATCCGTGCCGCTTCGTGCCATTCGGCATCGGTGTAGATATTGCGGATTTCGCCGAAAACGTCCGCAGTCGTGCGCGTGATCAGAACATTCGGCGTTCGGGCGATGAGCTTTTCAAAAATGCCGAGAATTTGTTCGCATGTTTTGCCCTGCCCGAAAATTACTTCGGGAAAACCCTGCCGCGTGGCGCGGGCGTGGTCAACCTTGGCATAACCGATGTCTTCGTAGGATAAATTCTTTAAACCGGCAGTCGCCTGTTCGGTTGAAAGTTTTCCCTCGGCGTGTGCCGCTAAAATTGCTTGTATCTCGCTTTTTTTCATATATTTTGATTTTACAACAAAGAGAAAATTTATCATCTTTTCAAAACAAAAAAAAACGGCGGGTAATCAATCCGCCGTTTTACATTCCAATTCAACAAACAATTTACTCAAATAAATAAACTGACATATTTATAAGTCGAACAAAGCTTTATAAACATCCGCACGGCGATTTCGCTGCTGACAATGTCTAATAAAATCTCGCTTTTTAATATCTGTTCATTCATCTTAAGTATCTATCTCCCTATGAGCCAAGGATTTAGTCGTTTATTGTAATTGCAAAACCGATGCCAAAGATTTCAATAGCGTTGTATCTCAACAAACATCGGCATTTTGCAAATTTTCTATGAAATCGAGTTTTTTCCGTTAAGTCAAATTGACAGATTTTTGCTGCCAAATTGACAGATTTTGCGACAAATGACAAATTTTGTTTAAAAATCTTCTGCCGATTGACTTTGGAAATAATAAAAAAATGATAAAGTTTAGTTTATCTGAAAAATTTATGGAACTAACAGTCGCAATCACGGGTGCATCAGGCACGATTTACGCTTACAGAACCTTGCAGCTTTTGGCGGAAAGCGGCGCGGTTCAAACGATCAATCTAATAATGTCGGGCGTTGCGCCGATCGTCGCGCAGATTGAAATGGGCGCGAATATTAAAGAACCGAGCGCGAAAAAGATCAATGAATGGCTCGGCTTAGAAAAAGATTCTAAAATCATTCGATTCTGGCAACTCGGTAATTTAGCCGCAAAGCCTTCTTCCGGGTCGAACAAACAGTCGGGAATGATAATCGTGCCGTGTTCGATGGGAACGCTCGGCGCGATCGCTTCGGGCGCGGGAACGAATCTGATTCACCGCGCGGCGGACGTGTGCCTTAAAGAAGGCAGAAAACTCGTCATCGTTCCGCGAGAAACGCCGTATAATTCGATTCATCTGGAAAATATGCTGAAATTATCAAATATCGGCGCAAGAATTCTGCCGGCAAGTCCGGGCTTTTATCATCGTCCTAAATCAATCGGTGAACTCGTTGACCATTTGTGTTTCAGAATTTTAGATCAATTCGACATTCCGCATTCAAAACAGACGCAATGGACGGGCGAAGAAATTACAACGGGAGATTAAAAATGAAACAAAAGCTTTTTTTATTTGGACTGATTACTTTAATTTTCGGATTTTCCATCAACATATTTGCCCAGGAACGCTATCTACGTCCGGTTGACGAAGGCAAAAGTAACGCGTCCTTTAGTCTTTTCCGGAAGAATTTGATAAAAGCCGTCAAAAAACGGGACAAAAAATATCTGATCGGCATTCTCGATCCGAACATCAAGGTAAGTTTCGGAGGCGATGACGGAATCGAAGACTTTCAAAATTACTGGAATCTGGATACTCCCGACCGCAGTAAACTCTGGGATGAGCTGCTCGCGGCTTTATCAAACGGCGGAACTTTTTCAAAAGAAGAAACCATTAAAACTAAACAGTTTTGCGCACCTTATACATTTACGAGTTTTCCCGAAGACTTGGACGCATTCGAGCATAACGTAATTTTCGGCAATAACGTCAGATTACGCGCAAAACCGGATCTGTCAGCGGAAATTATCACTCAGTTGTCGTATAATATCATAAAAATAGATTTTGAAAATTCCGTCAAAACGGCTGAAAACGGAGAGGATTATTCGTGGTATAAAATAACCACGCTCGGCGGAAAAACAGGTTTTGTCAGCGCGGATTATGTTCGCAGTCCGATTGCTTACCGCGCTTGTTTTGAACAGAAAAACAAGAAGTGGAAAATGACCGCATTTGTGGCAGGTGATTAAATGTCCGATTCAATCGAAAGATTTTCAAACCGCGTCGAAAATTATGTAAAATATCGCCCGGGTTATCCGGCGGAAATACTTGATTTATTTCGCGGAAAAATGAATCTGACGGAAAAATCCGTGATCGCCGACATCGGTTCGGGAACGGGAATTTCATCGAAAGTTTTTCTGGAAAACGGGAATGAAGTTTTCGGCGTTGAACCGAATGCGATAATGCGCGAAGCGGCGGAAAAGTTTTTGCAGGAATTTCCGAAATTCAAAAGCGTCAGCGGAACTTCGGAAAAGACGACGCTTCCCGAAAAAAGCATTGATATTATCGTCGCGGCGCAGGCGTTTCACTGGTTTGACAGGGAAAAATCGCGCCCGGAATTTAAGCGGATTTTGAAAAATGACGGATTCGTTGCGCTGATTTGGAACGAACGACGGCTCGATACAAACGAATTTTTGCGGGCATACGAGCGTATTTTAATCGAATTCGGCACGGATTATGAAGAAATCCGGCACGATAATATTTCGGTCGAAGATTTAAATGTCGCTTTTCAGAGCCGTTTTTCGCATTCAAAATACAGCAACGATCAGACGCTGGATTTTGAAGGAATGAAGGGCAGAATCCTTTCTTCTTCGTATATGCCGTCGCCGGAACATCCGCGTTTTGATGAACTTATAAAAAACCTGCAAATGCTTTTTGCAGAACACCAAAAAAACGGTAAAATACAAGTTTTGTATGACACGAATATTTTCTATTCGCAGTTTTAATATATGGAAACAAGCACTGAAAAACGAATTATAACCGTCGCACATTCGCCCGATTCGGACGATGCTTTTATGTTTTACGGTTTGGCAACAAATAAACTCGAAACCAACGGACTGAAGTTTGAACACACGCTCAAAGATATTCAAACTCTGAACGAAGATGCCAAAAACGGAGTTTTTGACGTAACGGCGATCAGCTTTCACGCCTACGCATATGTTTCGGACAAATATGCGCTCCTGCCGCACGGCGCGAGCATCGGCGATAAATACGGTCCGATTCTCGTTTCAAAAGAGCAGCGCAAGGCGGAAGATATTCCGAATATGAAAATCGCCATTCCCGGCGAATTAACGAGCGCGTTTCTGGCACTCAGAATTTATAATCAGGATTTTGAATACACGGTCGTTCCATTTGACGAAATTATTGATTATGTTCTGAAAGGAAAAGCCGACGCGGGGCTGCTGATTCACGAAGGACAGCTTTTTTATAAACAAGTCGGGCTTGATAAGGTTTTGGATTTAGGCGAATGGTGGCATGAGCGAACGGGCTTGCCCTTGCCGATGGGCGGAAACGTCATCCGGCGCGATCTCGGCGAAGATTTAATGCGCGAAGTTTCCAGACATCTGCACCGCAGCATCGTTTATTCGATGGAAAACCGCGAAGACGCACTTGCCTACGCGATGCAGTTTGCCCGCGATATGCCGCCCGAACTCGCCGACCGTTTCGTGGCGATGTGGGTCAATGATCTGACGCTCGATTACGGCGATCGCGGCAGAGAAGCGGTTAAATTACTGCTCAAAGAAGGTTTTGAAAAAGGCATCATCACCCGCGAAGTTCAGGTTGATTTCGTCGAATAATCAGGTCATTTACTTTTTACAAAAAAGACGCGAAACGGGTTTTATTCAAACATAAATATCGTTTCGCGTCTTTTTTCGTAAAATAGAAATTGTTTACGGTAAAAGTTTATTTCAAACTTTTATTCGATTTTTCGCATCTTTTTAAAAGGTTTCAATCAAGCAAGGAAAATAAACAGATGAAAAGTAGAAAAACGATAATTTTTAGTTTGATGATTTTATGTTTTGCGGCATTTACGGGTCTTGCTCAAACAACATCGAATATTGTCAAAACCGATTTAAGTCAGGTGGAAATTGACAACATTATCAAGAAAATGTCCGGTAACGAAGATTCATTTCGTTATGCGCTGTCCGAATATGTGTTCCGGCGGAAGGCGACGATTCAAACTATCGGTTTAGGCGGACAAATTTCGGGAACTTACCGGCGCGATTCTTTTTTGACTTTTAACACCGATGGCAAAAGATTTGAAAGAATCGAGTTTGCGCCTGTTTCAACGCTGCGCGACATCAGAGTTACGCCCGAAGATTTGGACGATCTGGGCGGAATCAATCCGTTTGCCATAAAACCTTCGGAAGTTCCGCTTTACAATTTCAATTATCTCGGCAAGGAAAAAATTGACGATCTCGATCTGCACGTTTTCGACGTTTCGCCGAAAGTTATGCCGAATCCGAAAAAGTCCAATCAAAGGCTTTTTCAAGGCAGACTTTGGGTTGATGAGCGGGATTTAATGATCGTCAAATCAAAAGGCAAAGCCGTTCCCGATTCAAAAGATAATAAATTTCCGGTAGTTGAAACGTGGCGCGAAAATGTTGACGGCAAATTCTGGTTTCCGTCCTTTTCATCATCGGACGACGAACTCGTTTTTGAGAGCGGTCAGGTCGTAAAACTCAAAATTCGTGTGCAATATACCGATTACGCGCAAGGAAGAAGTTCGGTTGAAATCTTGGGTGATGAAGAGATTGTTAATGATAACCCGACTCCGACCCCGACTCCAAGCCCGACTCCGAAAAAACCTTAAATTAACGGACACCGGATAATTGATAATTGATAATGCGGAATAGATATTCCAAACATTTATATGTTGGAAAGGCTTTTTACAAATCAAACCCGCTAAAATTCGAGAAAATATTATCAATTATCCACTATCAATTATCAATTATCAGAGAGTTCTTCCGCGATTGCGCCGCGCACTTTTTTCAGCAACTCAGGCAAGTCTTTTTCGACCGCTAAACCTTTTGTTTCAATCGGCGCAAGCAAAACTATTTCCATCGTTCCGGGATTGACAACGCCCGTTTTTTTGCCCATTAAATAATCGGTATTTTTAATTGCCACCGGAATAATCGCCGCGCCGGTCTGCATAGCGAGATGAAACGCGCCTTTCTTAAATGGCAAAAGCTCACCCGGCATCGCGCGTGTTCCTTCGGCAAAAACTCCGAATGAATAACCGCTGTCAACCTTTTCGCGCACCTTTTCCATCGTTTCCAATGCTCGTTCGGCGTTTGAGCGGTCAATCGCCACAAAATTTATAAAAGTCATTCCGCGCCCCAAAACCGGAACTTTTAATATTTCTTTTTTGGCGATCAATCCGATTTTTGTTCCGGCATACGCAAAAAGCGCGGTCGTATCAATATATGAATGATGATTGGCAACGAAAATATAGGATTTACCTTTTTCCAGATTTTCCTTGCCCGAAACTTTGACCTTAATGCCGGAACCGCGAATCCACGTTTTTGAACCCCAGACGCACAGCGGATAAAGATTTATGCGGCGATTGATGAGCTGCAAAACGGTCATCGCCGGCAAAGCGATAAAAAGAAGCATAAATCCCGCGAAAAACAAACTCCACCAGTAGCGCAGTTTGCCGATAACGCTCGATTTGTTAGACTCTTTGACAGGAAATAAAATTTTATCGTTCCGCTCGATGGCTTCGGTTCGGGAGATTTTTTCTAATTGTTCGCTCATTCAAATATGTTTTTATCACGTAACAACTTAAATAAGCAAAACTGTATGAAAAGTAAAAGGGTAAAGGTAAAAGGTAAAACTTTTTTTGGTAATTTTAATTTCTGCGCGCCCTTAAGGCTCGGCGGGTTGATTTTGCTTTTGTCAATCGGCGTTTTCGCGCAAAACGCGCCGCCTGCGCCGAAATCGGTTCTCGGTTTTCATCCGACCGATGACCGGACGATTGCCGATTGGAAACAGATTTTGGATTATTTTGCCAAGCTCGACGCGGCAAGTAACAAAGTAAAAGTTGAAGAAATCGGCAAAACGACGCTCGGCAAACCGCAGATCGTTGCCTTTATTTCGTCGGCGGAAAATATCAAGAATCTTGAAAAGTATAAAAGACTCAATCAGCAAATCACCGATCCGCGAATGTTGAAAAATTCTTCGGAAGCTGAAAATTTGATCAAACAAGGCAAAACAATCGTCGCAATTTCCTGTTCGATTCATTCTAACGAGATCGTCGCGTCGCAAATGTCAATGAATTTCGCCTACGAACTTGCGACGGCAACCGATGAAGGCACGAAGGAAATTCTGGAAAACACGATTCTGATTCTTATTCCATCTCCAAATCCTGACGGAATTGACATCGTCGCCGATTGGTATCGCAAAACTTTGGGAACGAAATCGGAAGGCACGGTTCCGCCCGAACTCTATCATCATTATGCCGGACACGATAACAACCGTGATTGGTTTATGCTGAATCTGGCAGAAACCCGAAATATTACAAAACTTTTCTGGCAGGAATGGTTTCCGCAGATCGTCTATGACGTTCATCAAATGGGACAAAACGGCGCGCGTTTTATCATTCCGCCGTTTTTCGATCCGCCGAATCCGCGCATTGATCCGCTCGTTTTGCGCGAAGTCGGACTCGTCGGCTACAAAATGGCGGCTGATCTGCAAGCAAACAATATCGCCGGAGTTGCGACCAACACGACCTTCGACACGTGGTGGCACGGCGGTTTTCGTTCCGCGCCGTATTATCACAATTCAATCGGAATCTTGTCCGAAGCGGCAAGCGCGGATTTAATGTCGCCGATCAAAATCACCAAAGAACAACTTGCTGCCACGCGTCCGTCGCGAGGGCTTAATTCGCCGCTTGAAAACGCGACGAATATGCCGGACGTTTGGGAAGGCGGCGATTGGCATCCGCGCGATATTGCCCGAATCGAAATGATCGCTTCACGCGCACTTCTCGAAATGGCGGCGAAATTTCGAACGCGTTATTTGAAAAATTCCCACGATCTGGCAAGCAAAAATTTGAAGCCTTTAACTAATGAACCGCAAGCGTTTATCGTTTATGCCGGTCAACCCGCCCAGGAAAGAGTCGCACGTTTTCTCGAAATCCTGATGTGGCAGGGAATGGAAGTTTTTGAAATGACGCGCGAACTTGAAATAGTTCACACGCAAGCCGATAAAAATAATTTTCACGAAATTCCTCTGGGCAGTTTTCTCGTTTTCGTCAATCAGCCGCAGAAAAATAATGTTTTGAGCCTTTTTGAAAAACAGGTTTATCCGAAACGCCTGAACGCCCGCGGCGAAGCGGAAACTCCGTATGATGTCGCGGGTTGGACGCTGCCTCTGCAAATGGGCGTTGAAACCGTAACCGCCTGGAATATTAAAGATTTAGAAAAATACCGAAACACGCTGAAAAGAGTCGAAAACATCAATCAGGCACGAAGCCGTCTGAATCTGAAACCGAATAAACTTCCCTTTGACAAACTGCCGAATCCGCTCAAAACCGCGCCGCGCATCGGGCTTTACAAAGGTTTTGCCAACTCGATGGACGAAGGCTGGACGCGGCTCGTTCTCGATAATCATCAAATTCCCTATACGTCTCTCGCAGACGCGGATTTCCGGGAAAATAAATTAAATTACGACGCGATCATTCTGCCTTCGATCTCTGAAAGAATGATCGTTTCCGGTCAATCAGCGGATCGTTATCCGCAGGAATTTACGGGCGGAATCACGGAAAAAGGCGTTGAGAATTTAAAGAAATTTGTCGAGGGCGGCGGAAAATTGATCTGCTTCGACGATAGTTGCGAACTTGTTATCAAACAATTTAATCTGCCGGTAAAAAACGCCTTGAGCGGTTTGAATCGCTCGCAGTTTTACAGTCCGGGTTCGATCTGGCAGCTTGATGTTGATACGAAAAATCCGATTGCCAGAGGATTTGACGAACAAACTCCGGCGTATTTTATTAACAGTTCGGCTTATGAAATCGCCGACGCGGCAAAAGTAAAATCCGTCGCCAAATACGCTGAAAAAGACCTTCTGCTGTCGGGCTGGATTCTCGGCGAACAATACGCGCAGGGCAAAACCGCGATTGCCGAATCAGATTTCGGCAAAGGAAAATTGATTCTTTTCGCTTTTCGCCCGCAGCATCGCGGACAAACCTTTGTAACTTTTCCGTTTATTTTTAATGCTTTGGAGAAATAATTTATTCTTCTTCGGCTACTTTTCGTTTCAAATCTCTGGCTGAGGGAAGTTTTTGACGGCAACTTTGCACGGCAAGAATATATATTCTGTTTTCAAATTCGTCGTAATCATAAATTACGCGGTAATTTCGTTTAATAACTAACTGCCGATAATTGCTTAAAGATGAGAAACGACTGTCGAGTTTTGCGCCGATTTCGGGAAATTTCGGCAATAAATCAACTCGACGAATAATTTCAAAAGCAACCGCTTGAAACAAATTTTCCAGGACGGAAAACGCCCGCGATGTCCATTCTGTCTGAATCATTATTCGTTAAAATTCAGACGTTTTTTCACATCTTCGTGCGAAACGGTTTTTCCGTCTTTTATTTCTTGTTTAGATTCCTCAACCATTTGAAGTAGTTCCAAATCATCGAGCATTTGCAAATCTTCTTCAATTTCAGCATAACGCCGCGCAGATAATAAAACCGCCGAGGCGCGTCCGCGTTGCGTAATGATTACGGGTTCACTATCCAATTCACTCAAAATCTGCGCCGCCTGTCTTTGTAAATCGGTTACGGGAATTATATTTTTCATATCTAAATACACATCTAACTTTGTATTTGCTACTGTATTTAATGCCGATTTTTAAGTAAAGAAAAAATATCATCGGAAAAATAAAAGATCTGAGTTAAGTAAAAAGTATCAGTATGATGTGTCCGACTTAATATCATTTGAGAATAATCGGAGGCTAAGTAACAGAGATTTAATAAACTGCCCCACTAAGAAAAGTCTCGAAAATTAGATTTTGCCACCAAGAAAGTGCGAACCAAAGTTGAAAAGAGTTTTATATTAAGTAGTCCGTAAATTGAATTTTAAGGCGTTTGAAAAAAGTTTGGAGTCCCGCGTTTACGCGGCATCCGCCAGCGAAGCGCGGCGGAAAAAGCCGCCTAAAGGCAGGACTCCAAACACTCGAAAATTTAGTTTACGGACTACTAATACCGTTTACCATTAGAAATTGTGCATTGGTCAGTAGCGTCGGCGTGAGCCGATGCGTTATCCCTGATGAGTAATTGACGCGGTTGCTGACGCAACCGCTACTGACTTAATGCACAATTTCTAAAGGGAAGGCGTATAAGCAGGTGAGCAAAAGTTTTAAGATATTATGAAAATTCTAAAAATCCCTTTAAACATCAGATGTAAGAGAATTTAAGAGTTTTCTGACATTATCCATTTTTAATTATCCATTGGTGCTTACTTAGAATTTATCTCAAAATAAAAAATACGAATGAAGATTTTATTTACAGAATCTTCATTCGTATTTTGTTGAAAGCATCAGAAAATTAAATATTTACGATTTATTTTTCCATTAATTAATAAATGCCGAGGGAATCGGTTGATCGCCGGTTTGTCCGAAATTAACCGTGCTGAAACCTGCCGTGCTTTGCAGTAAAAACCAATCGTTGGTGCTTGGACGGAAAATTCCAATATCGGCTTTGCCGTCGCCGTCGTAATCGGCGATTGTCGGAATATCATCGGGCAAACCCCAAGAAAATCCCTGAAAAGTAAAACTGCCTGTCAGCAAAATATAAAAATCAGGCTGATCGGAATTTGCCGAAGGTCGAAAAACCGCGACATCGGTTAAACCGTCGCCGTCGTAGTCTGCCGGAACGGGAATATCGCCCGCGATGCCGAACGAAAACGCCGTGTAAGATTCGGACTCACTCCGCCAAAAATGCCAGGTGCCATCCGAAGGACGAAAGACCGAGAGATCGCCGATGCCGTCGCCGTCAAAATCAGCAATTTGCGGTAAATCGCCATTTAACCCGAATTGTTGGGCAAAAAATTGATTCCCGAGACTTCTCAACTGATACCAAACGCCGTCCGATGGACGAAAAACAGCCAAATCGGCGCGTCCGTCGCCGTCGAAATCATTCGGCACGGGAATATCGCCGCTCACACCGAATTGAATCGAAGTAACGGTATTGGAAGAACTGTTCAAAATCCACCACACACCATCGCGGAAAATGGCTAAGTCGGCGCGGCTGTCGCCGTCAAAATCGGCAGGTGCAAGCCGATCTCCGGCGAGTCCCCAGGTTTGTGAAACGATTGAGCCGTTTCCGCTCAGAATCTGATTCCAGGAGCCGTTTGCAGGGCGAAATACAGAAACATCAGATTTACCGTCGCCGTCAAAATCAAACGGCGCACGATTAACTCTCGTAATGACGACATCATTGCCGTCGCCGCCTTGATATGTAATGCGAAAAGCCGTATTTAACGCGCCGCCGAAGATTCCGCCTTCGGGAGCATTGAGAAAAGTTCCGCCAACCGGATCGCTTCCATCATTACGTAAAATTGTAAATGAATCACCGATTGCCGGATTGAAATTATTCCACGGAAGCGGAGCAAGCACCGCGTTGTTTAATGAAACCGTTCCGGCAACATTTAATTGATCGTGTCCATCCGCGCCCGCCGCAGTTCCGCCGATTTTGCAGACATAACTGCCCTGCGGAGTAAAATTCAAATTTCCGGTATTCAAAATTCCGGTCGGCGAAGCCAGAGTTCCCGCGCTGATTATTCCCTGCGTTACATTTACAGTTCCGACCGTTCCCGTGCCGCCGAAACCGCTTAAACCGAAAGTTCCGCCGCCGATGTCGGGCGAATTTATCGTTACCGCACTATTCGGCACTGAAGCATCAACCACAAAAACACCGTTGTTCAGATTGATCGCACCGTTGTATCCGGTCGCGGCAAAAACAAGCGATGCGCCCAGACCGTTTTTGTTAATCGCTCCCGAACCGGAAATTAAACCTAAGCCGAAACTACCGTTTCCTTCAATCGTTAAATTAGCACTTCCGAAAAAAAGAACCGCTACCGTTGTAAAAGAGCCGGGTTCGGCAGTAAAAGTTTGTGAACCGTTAAGCGTAATGGCGGTATTTATCAATGGCGTTCCGCCATTGACGGTCAAACCGTCGGAAAGTCGAAAAGCATTGCCGCCAACCGTATAAGTTCCGCCTTCAAAGGTGATTGAATTAAAATTCGTCAAAATAAAAAAATTGTTATTGGTTGCAAATTGCGCGGCAGAAGCCGGAAAAACCAGCTCGTCACCGGCAGCCGGCGCAACATCGCCAACCCAGTTTGCCGCCGTTGTCCAATTATTGTCCGCACCGCCGCCGTCCCAAGTTCGGACAGCGGAAAAAACATTCAGCGAACACGCCAGAAATGTCAGAATAAAAATAATTTTTGTCATATAAAGTGATGCTCCGAGAAGTTGTTTGAATTTAACACGGAAGACATCTTAAAAACAAAAAATTATTTATAATTCGGCAAAAAATTCTTGTTCGCATTTTTCGATAAATGTTAGAATTTAACATTATGATTTTACGCCCCCGAATTTTACCTGTTTTAATCCTGCTTTTTCTAATCAATTCAACCAACATTTTTGCTATCGAAACCGAATTTTTCTATTTGGAAAAAGAGCCGCTCGTCCGCATCGGTCTGGCAACGAATGCGAGTTCCGCGACCATTACGACCGCCGATTCGACGCTCGTTGCGGTCAGCCCGGAAGAACAGCAGAAATTTCTCGGCGCAAATCGCGTGACGGTTTCGGCGCGTTCGTATCGTCCGCCGGAAGTCGAATATTTTAATTTTGAAATTCCGAATATCGAAACCGCCACCGATGCCGCCGAACTGGCAAAGGAAATCCGCGAAGCGACCGGCGAAAAAGTTTCTTTTGATATTGAAACGACGACAAATACGTGGCGCATCAGAATCGGTGAACCGAAACAAAATCTGATCGAAGCCGAAGAATTTAGAGCAGTTCTTGCCGAAAAAGGTTTTGAAACGGTTGAGATAGTTTCAAGCAAAGTTACGCAGCCTTCCGAAGAAGCGGTTGAATTAACCCAGCAAATGGCAGTCAATCCGAAATCTAATGTTCGCAGTATTTTGTCGGAACGCGCCAATCCGAATAAGGTCAAACCGACTGTTTCGAGCAATCCGACCAATGTTTATGTCAATCCGAATTTGCGCGAAGTGATCGTCAGCGGCACGTCTGAAACGGCAAAATTTTCTTCGCTCAAAGCCGTCGCCTTCGGTTCTCTGAATGAACGCGCCGTTCCGGTTCGTTATAACGGCAAGGAATATCGCGGGAAAATCGAGGTTTTTGTCAATTCCGGCGGAAGCTTAACGGTTGTCAACGTCGTGCCGATGGAAGAATATCTGCTCGGAGTCGTGCCGAAGGAACTCAGTCTGCCGCAGCTCGAAGCGCAGAAAGCGCAGGCTGTCGCGGCGCGTACCTACGCGGTTGCCAATACGAATTTTTTTGCATCGCAGGGTTTTGATATGCTGCCGACGGTACGTTCGCAGGTTTATGCCGGAGTTTCCGCCGAATCAAAAATGGGAACGCAAGCCGTTATGCAAACGCGCGGAATCATCGCAGCTTACAAGGGCAAACCGATAATGGCTTATTACACTTCGACTTGCGGCGGCAGAACGGAAGACTCGGAAAATATTTTCAATCACGCCGAACCGTATTTGCGCGGCGTAAATTGTTCGCTCGAAGGCAAGGCGCATTTCGCGCCGTTTATGATCCGAAGTTCGCGCGAGCTTGCCGATATAAGAAATGAGGCAAATTATGAAATATCGCGAATGGCGGCGAAATATTCGGTCAATAATTTTCTGCTCGTAACGCCGCGTTTTACCGATGATTATTTTGAAGACGCGCCGAGCGACATCGAACTGAAAAGCTGGCTCAATCAACTCGCATTAAAATTCGGCAAACCGTTTCCGCTGGTTGTGACAAAAGATACTTCAAAGCCGATTTTGCTGGCAAAAGTTTTATCGGATTTGATCTACACGGATGCCAATCAAGCCGATACTCTGCTTAGCGATGCCGATGTAAATTACCAGCTTTCATTTCTGGACGCGGGCGAAGTGCCGCGTGAGATGCGTCCCGTAATGGCAATGATGATGCGCGACGGCTGGTTTTCGATCTATTCGGATTTGACCTTAAAACCGCAAAAACATTTTTCACGCTCCAAAATTCTACGCCTCATTGATCATATTTATAATAAAAAGAACTGGAATTTAACCTTTGAAAGCGGCGAAGCAAAACCGACCGAAGACGGAAAATTGATCTTGCGTGTCGGCAAAACCGAAAAACAGGTGACGATCAGCCCGAATGTTTTTCTGTACCGAAAATTCGGCGATGCGTTTTATCAAGTCAAAGAAACCGCACTCGTCGGCGGTGAAAAGGTCAATTATAAAACAAATACGGCGGGCGAAGTGATCTATCTCGAAATCGAACCGACCGTCAAGACGACCGTTGCCGAACGAGATTCGAGTTTTTCGCTCTGGAATAAAACAATGTCGGCAGCGGCAGTCAGATCAAACCTGAGCCGCTACGTGCGCGGACTCGGCGCGCTGATTGACGTAAAAATCGCCAAACAGGGATTTTCGCGCCGCGCAACCGATCTGGAAATCATTACGACCAGCGGAACCTTTCACTTAAAGGGCGGCAAAATTCGTTCGGCTCTGCGCCTTAACGAACAGCTTTTCGTCATCAATAAACGCTACGATTCCGCCGGCAGAGTAACAAGCTACACATTTACGGGGCGCGGTTGGGGACACGGTGTCGGAATGTGCCAATACGGAGCTTACGGCTTGGCAAAAATGGGCGTAAAATACGACGCGATCATCAAGCATTACTACACCGGAGTTGATGTAACGAAGGCTTATTGATATTATTCCTAACAATTTGATTTTCTCTTTTTAATCTTAATTATTGTGATAAATTATGAAGATAGTTTCGCTTTTTTCTGGCGCAGGCGGTTTTGATTTAGGATTTATTCAAGCTGGTCACGAAATCGTTTGGGCAAATGATATTGATAAAGATTGTGCAGAAACCTATAAGTATAATATTGGCAATCACTTTGTTTTAGGCAATATTATAGATATACCTGCTTCTCAAATTCCTGATTGTGAAGTCGTCATCGGCGGTTTCCCATGTCAAGGTTTTTCACAGGCAAATATGAGAAAAAAAAAGGGTGATGAACGAAATAAATTGTATTTAGAATTCGTTCGGGTTGTCACAGAGAAAAATCCTAAGTTTTTTATTGCAGAAAATGTGCGCGGTTTATTAAGTTTTGATAATGGAAATGTAATTAAAAGCATTGCCAAAGATTTTTCTGATTTAGGATACCAAGTTGATTACAAAGTTTTTAATGCCGCTAATTTCGGAGTTCCGCAAAATAGATTCAGAATAATTATCATCGGAATTCGTGTAGATGTTTTTACCGGAACATTTCCTTTTCCAATTCCGACACACGCTCAAGAACCTGATTTACTTCACAAAAAATGGGTAACAATCGGCGAGGCTTTGAAAGAAATTCCAGAACCTGACGAAACAAATGACTTAAAAAATCATATTTATTCAAAATACAAAGTTACAAATCGAAATTTTACCGGACATCGTAAAACTGACCCAAACAAACCTTCTCCAACCGTTTTGGCAAAAGATACGGGCGGTAATGTTGCCGTTCACCATCCTAATAATCATCGTCGAGTATCTGTCAGAGAAAGTGCAATAATTCAAACATTCCCGCTTGATTTTGAATTTTTCGGCTCAATGGGTAGTATGTATAGACAAATTGGAAATGCAGTTGCTGTTTTGTTTGCAAAGAAAATAGGTGAAGAACTTAAAAAAGTTGAACCTATAAAAGCTAAATCAAAAACTCAAAATATCTAATCAAATGAATGTTGTTTCTCTATTTTCAGGGGTAGGCGGTTTTGACTTGGGTTTCTCGCAAGCTGGTCATAGAATTATTTGGGCGAATGATATTTGGCAAGAAGCCGTCGAAACTTACAAATTGAATTTGGGAACTCATATAGTCTGTAACGATATTAGAGAAATCGCTTCGGACAAAATTCCTGAATCTGACATTGTTATCGGCGGATTTCCGTGTCAAGGATTTTCACTTGCAAATACAAAACGAAATGAAAAAGATGAGAGGAATTTCTTGTATTTAGAATTTGTCCGAGTTGTTAAAGATAAAAAGCCCTTATTTTTTCTAGCTGAAAATGTCAAAGGAATTATGAGCTTAGGGAAAGGTAAAGTTTTTGAGATGATTATAAAAGACTTTTCTGAAATTGGTTATGAGGTAAATTATACAGTGCTTAATGCCGCCGATTATGGTGTTCCTCAAACAAGAGAAAGAGTTTTTATCTTTGGCAAACGAAAGGATATTAAACTTAAAATAGATTTCCCTCCTGTTCCAACTCATCAAAAATTAAATGGCATGCCGCTTTTCGAAAGTAGAAAGAAATGGGTAAGTGTTGGCGAAGCATTAGAAAATATTCCAGAACCTAAAGAAAAACATAACTTGGATAATCACGAAGCCTCAAAATATAAATTGCGATTTAACGGTTACATTGGGCATCGGCGAATAAATCCTGATTTGCCTTTTCCAACAATCACATCTCGTGGAGATGACAAAGGCGGTGTTGTTGTTCATCATCATCCTAGTAATCTTCGCCGTATTTCAGCCAGAGAAGCGGCAATCATTCAGTCTTTTCCAATTGATTTTAAATTTGTTGGTGCAAAAACATCTGTTTACAGACAGGTTTCAAATGCCGTGCCTCCGAAATTAGCCAAAGCTATCGCTGAATTATTTCCTGAAAATAATGAAAATTCCAAAGAAACCATTTCCTAATTATAAATGGCGTTGGGCAGAAGTAACACCAAGTGAAGGTTTGAATAATCCGTTACGTCTGCTTGGCGTTTTGCGGGCAATGTATCGTCATCAAGGCGAAATGAAAAGCACAAACTCAATTCACTCAGACCTTGAACGCATTCAACGGGAAACTAACAAAATGACGGGCGAAAGAGTTACATTGGCAAGAACAGGCGAACGTAATTTGTTTAGGAATTCAGATAGATATTGGAAAGCCGTTGGCTTGCTAAACCCGGAAAGCCGCACTATTGAATTAACGCAGTTCGGTAAAAAAGTTGCAGAAGGACAGATTACGCAAACCGAATTTGCGATTACTGTAATCAAAACTCTCACTTTGCCAAATACCAATATTGAAAGCGACCTTACCGAATGGCGAAAAGCAAAATTAGAAATCAAACCTTTAGAGCTAATTTTAGAAATCATTACATCATTACATAAAACTTTCGGTGAAACTCAAGCATATTTAACACCGTTTGAATTACAAAAAATAATCATTCCTCTGGCTGGCGATAAGGCAAAGATGCAAGATTATCTGGAAGCTATTGAAGCATTTCGGAAAAACAAATTAAATATTAGTTTGTTTCCAGATTGTGCGCCTCGTTCAAATGACAAAAGAATGGTTAGAGAATTTTTACTTTTTCTTTCTTATTATGGCTTTTGCCAAATGATAAAAGGCGAAAATAATTCAACCGATAAGTTTCTTCTGCAAAGCGATTATTTAAATGAAATTGATGAAATTACTACAATTAAAAAGTCTTTAACTTTTGAAAAAGTTGTCGAAGAAGTTAGGAAAAATCAGATAATAATTGACTCTGAACGACGCAAAATTTTATTGGAAACATACGCCAGACCAGAGCAAGCCAAATTCCGAAAGCAGGTTTTAAAAGAATTTAACAATAAATGTTTCTTGACAGGTGAAAAGTTGAGTTTGGTTTTACAAGCGTGCCATATTATTCCCGTCAAACATAAAGGAAGCGATACTATCGAAAACGGTCTTTGCTTGAGAGCGGATTTGCATATCTTATTTGATGGTAAACATATACGTTTCAAACCAGATGGAGATATTCAGTATTCGGAAGCAATAAAGAAAAGTATCAGTTATTCAAAATTGCCGAGCCGTGTAAAATTTCCACCATTTATTTCAAATGAGGCTATTCAATGGCGTTATGAATATTATTAAAAAACTAATATGACGACACTTTCCGCCGCATTATTGCTTTTTCTCGTGATGGATCCGTTGGGCAATATTCCGCTTTTTATGACGACGCTCAAAAAAGTGGAAGCGAAACGGCAGCGAATTGTCGTCGTGCGCGAATTATTAATTGCGTTGGTCGTTTTGGTCGTTTTTCTCTTTTTGGGGCAATATCTCCTGAAATTGCTTAATTTAACGCAGACGGCTCTGACGACCGCCGGCGGAATTATTTTGATGATTATTGCGATAAAAATGATTTTCCCGACGCGCCACGCGTCTTTACAGGAAGAGGTCGAGGGCGAACCGTTTATCGTGCCGCTGGCGATTCCCTACGTTGCCGGACCGTCGGCAATGGCGACCGCGCTATTAATGATGAGCGGCGATCCGAGCCGTTGGTTCGATTGGTTTCTGGCGGTTCTGATCGCGTGGCTGGCTTCGGCAATCATTATTTATTTTTCGAGCTATTTTGCGCGCTTTCTCGGCGAAAAAGGCTTGATCGCCATCGAACGCTTGATGGGAATGCTGCTTATAACGGTTGCGGTACAGATGCTTTTGAACGGCATTGCCGAATTTATCGGGCAGAATATAGAAAAAATTCCGCAGTAATTCGAAAACCTCCAAATAATTTCTTTTAATTTTTGACATAAAGGCATATAATATCGGGCTATAAAGTTCTTGAATTCGGAAAAACTTCGTAAAACAACTTATTTTTTTTAAAGTAGAGGTTTGATATGAGATTCGGTTTGTTTTCCTTTTTGGCTTGTACGTTTGTTTTATCACTCGGAAATATTTTCACGACGAGCGGGCAAAGCCGCACGCCGACTACTTCGAGCGGCGTAAAAATCGGTGAAAAATTTTATGAAATGCGGGATCGGGCAAACGAATTAACCCAAATGAGAGAAGAATTAAGCAAACCCGAAGAGAAAAAACCGGAAGCGTCTTTTCCGAAAATCAAAAAAGATTTCGAGAAACTGCAGATTATCAACACGGAAAAACTGCAAAAAAACAGTATCGGCAATAAGTTGAATTACAAACTCATTGCCGAAGCCGCCGAAGAAATAAATGATCGCGCCTTTAAATTAAAAACCGCGCTTTTTCCTGAAGAAAACTCCGATAAATCCTCTGTTATAATGCCGGAAAATTTAACCGCCGGAGATTTTCAAAAAATAATTATCGCGCTCGATAATTCGATTTACCGGTTTGTCAGCAGTCCGATTTTTCAAAATACGAAACTCGTCAAACCCGAAGATTCGCAAGCGGCGCAAAAAGAACTAGAGAAAATAATTCTTTTGAGCCGCGTCCTGGAATCTAATGCGAAAAAAGTAAAATAAGCACGAAGGCAAAATGAAAAATGGATATAAAAAATGGAAAATGGAAAATGTAAGAAAAATCTTAAACCGTTTTAATTCCGATGTATAAAGCGACTTTTCAGAATTTTCATAATAAAACCATTCAACATTCACATTTCACCATTCACCAATTAGAATACTTTTGCTCGAATTGCTTAGTAATATTTCATCAATGCAATTTTCCAAAAATCAAATGAAGGGTTCGCTCATTTTGCTCGGCGTGATTTTGATAATTGCTCTGGCGCGCCTTTTTTCCTGAAGAAAACTCTTTAAAAAATTCTCCTCAAACTTAAAAAGTTTTTATTGATGAATTATTTTTGACGTTTTTTATGTCAACTTACCGGTTCAAACTTTTCACTATCCTTTTGGGTAGTTATTGTTTATTTTTTTGAAACGGGAAAATTGTATTTGTAAAAGCAATTAAAACAACGCAGTTGAAGAAAGAAAAAGAGAAAATCATTTACTCGATCGCCGGTCCGACGGCTTCCGGGAAAACCGAAATCGGTGTCGAACTAGCCCTGCGGCTAGGCAATGCCGAAATCATAAACTGCGATTCGGTGCAGATTTACAAGGAAATCCAAATCGCCACGGCAAAACCCTCAACGGAAGAAAAGCGCGGCGTTGTGCATCATTTGATTGATTATGTTTCACCGGAAATCAAATATACCGCCGCCGATTGGGCGCAGGATGCGGGCGAAAAAATCTCTGAAATAGAGGCTCGCAGGAATATTCCGATTCTGGTCGGCGGCACGGGTTTTTATCTGAGAACTTTGCGTCAACCGCTTTTTGAAAGTCCGAAAACCGATGAAAATTTGCGCGAACGCCTTAATCAAATCAGGATCAAAAAAGGTGCAGAGCATCTGCATAAAATTCTGCAAAAGGTTGATGCGAAAGCTGCCGAAAAACTTTTTCCGCGCGATTATGTGCGGTCAATGCGGGCTTTGGAAGTTTTTTTTCAGACGGGTGAAAGATTTTCCGAACTCCAACCGAACCGCGCCGCGCCGCCCGAATTTGCGCCGCGAATCAAAATTTTCATACTAAATCCGCCGCGAGATTTGCTTTATGAAAAAATCAACCGGCGCACCGAAATTCATTTTGAAAACGGTTTGATCGAAGAAGTAAAAGCCTTGCGCGACAAAGGTTTGAGCGACGAAACAAACGCGCTCGGCGCACACGGCTATCGTCGCGTTTGCGAATTTTTGCGCGGCGAACGCACTCTGGAAAGCGCAGTTGAACAAACAAAACAAGACATCCGCAATTATGCCAAACGCCAGCTATCCTGGTTTCGCTGCGAAGAAAATGCGGTTTGGCTCGACGGGTTCGGCAGCGAAAAAATCATCCGGGAAAAACTTTTTAAATAATTTAATCCGAGGCACCGCATTTTGCAGATAAAAAATTCCCCGACAAATGATTAGACATTATCGGAAATAAGAAAAACGGAAAAAGCTGTTCGTTATTCGTTTTTATCTATTCGTTAATTTTCGCGTGAAAATCAGTTACCAGCCAATAGCTAACAACGTATTACATTTTATCTCGCCGGATGTGGAATCAAAATTGAATATTTTGAGCCGCTTTTTCGAGATTTGTCGCATTAGACATTAAGGGAACAAAATCAGTTCGTGAATAAGAGTTTTGAAGGAGATTGAAATGAAAAATTATAAGAATTTAGTCAGTTTGTTTTTAATTTTTGCGCTTTTATTCGTAATTGCGCTCGGCTGTTCAAGCAAGAAAAAATACACAGGAGAAACATCCGCACTCGTTATTCGCGGCGGCAATGAAGAAGTCTCTTTTAGTTATTTGGTCAACGGTAAAAACTACCAGACAACGTCAAAAACTGACTATGCCCTGATGAGCGGGACGACGGGAAAAGCCTGCTATATTCCATCCGAGCCAGAGAAAGCGTATTTCCTTCCGGCAGGCAAAACTTGCGGACAGTAAAATATATTGTTGTCTTTTTTATTATTGGATTATTTTCGAAAACCTAAACAGTTACACTTTTTATAAAATGTTGGAGAAAAGCATTCGAATAAATGTAATTTTCCGGCAGATTAATGCACCGATGGCTTAACTTTCGGCTTTTTTCTAAATGATTCTTGTATAAGAGGGTTAAATTGTTATAAACTTGTGTCTGTTATCGTAAATAAGGGTTAATAAAAGAGAAAACGTAATGGAAAAACAAACTGTCCAGAACATTCAGGATGCGTTTTTAAACACGGCGCGTCGGGAAAGGTATGGAATTGTAATTCATCTGATGAATGGGGAAAAACTTTCGGGCAGAATCAAAAGTTTTGATAAGTTTTCAGTTTTAATTGATACAGGCGGGCAAGATTATCTGGTTTTTAAACACGCAATTTCAACAATTTCACAGTCGCGCAGGAATAACGATTCGGATTAGAATATTTTGCAAGGGAAATTTATAACTTTTGAAGGAATAGACGGAAGCGGCAAAACTACGCAATTGCGGATGATTGCCAATGATTTGCGGGTTGAAGGTTTTGATGTTCTGACCACCTGCGAACCTGGCGGCACACCGCTCGGTCGCCGTCTGCGTGTCACTTTGCTTGAAACCGAAGAAAATGTCGCGCCGATGGCGGAGCTTCTGCTTTTCGCTGCCGACCGCGCTCAACACGTGAATTTTCTCGTCAAACCCGCCTTGGCAGAAGGAAAAATCGTCATCTCCGACCGCTTCGCCGATGCCACCGCTGCTTATCAAGGCGCGGGACGCGGTTTTGATCAAACCACGATTAAACAAATTATAAAACTCGCGACGAGTGGTTTGAAACCGGATTTGACGCTCTTTTTCGATCTGCCGATTGAAAAATCCCTGATGAGGACAAATTCGAGAAATGATGCCGGCGAAATAAAAAACCGGATGGATTTTGAAACTTCGGAATTTTATGCGAAAGTGCGTCAAGCCTATCTCGAAATTGCCGAAAAAGAAAAAAAGCGTTTTCGCATTATTGACGCAAGCGGCTCGATTGAAGAAGTTCATCGCAAGGCTCTGGAAGTTATTATGGAATTTCTCAAATAAGTGAACAGGGACAAGGGACAAGTGGCAAAAGTGACTAAAGATACAATATAATTGTTTTTTTCTCTTATTTTAAACACGCATTTGTTTTTCATTCCTCAAAATTTCTTTTCACTCGTCACTCGTCCCTCGTCCCTGTTCACTTATTCATAAAAATATGTTCGACAAATTCATCGGCAATGATGGTATTAAACAGGTTTTCAAACGCTTGATAAAAACGGAGCGAGTGCCGCATTCGCTGCTTCTTGCCGGAGAATCGGGAGTCGGCAAAAAGCAATTCGCCTTTGAACTGGCAAAATCGTTTTTATGCCGAACGCCGAAAGATTTCGAGTCGTGCGGCGATTGCGCCGCTTGCCGCCGCGCTTCAAAATTCAATTTTCCAAAGCCTGACGACCGTGATGCTCACAAAAAAATGATCTTCAGCGAACACGCCGATCTCGGTCTGGTAATTCCCTACAATCGAAATATTCTGGTTGATGCGATTCGCGATCTCGAAAAGGAAGCGAATTTTCGTCCGTTTGAAGCCAAAGCCCGATTTTTTATCATCGAAGAAGCCGACAAAATGAATGATGCGGCTTCAAATGCGCTATTGAAAACTCTGGAAGACCCGCCCGCATCTTCCTATATTTTTCTGATAACTTCGCGTATTGATTCCCTTCTGCAAACAATTCGTTCGCGCTGCCAAATAATCCGTTTCGCGCCGGTCGAATCTAAAGAAATCGAAGATCACCTGCTGTCAACCCAAAAATTTTCTCCGGCAGATGCCGCGCTTTTAGCGAAAATCTCACGCGGCAGCATCGGACGCGCACTCGAAACCGATCTGCAAATCTTCAAAAACGGACGCGAAGCGATGCTTAAAGTGCTGGAAAGTCTTTTTTTCCGCGAAGACCGCGCCGCGCTTCTGCAAATCGGCGAAGAAATGAGCGACGCGAAATACAAAGACGAATTTGAAACGCGCCTCGAAATTCTGCAAACGCTGATTCACGACGTCTGGAGTCTGGATTTGGGCAAGGACGATTTGATAAACATTGATATTCGCTTAGATTTAGAAAAATTCGCCCGAAATTCCGAACGCAAAAGACTCGACAATTGGATCAACGAGATCGAAACCCTGCGCGAAAACCTGAACATCAATCTCAACCGCAAAATCGCCACCGACGCGCTTTTTATGCAGATGGCAAGCAGCTAATTTTATGGAACAATTAAAGAAAAACGGTGTCTAATCAACCTATGAAATTAAAAAAGATTCTGATTTTTCTGCTGATTGCGGTGTTTTGTGTTTCTGCTTCGAGCCTTTTTGCACAAAAGAAATCAAAGACAAAATCTTCCGCCAAATCGCTTAAAGCAAAAAAGAAAAAACAGCCGAAAACAATTTCCGGCGGCGTTGTAAATGGAAAAGCAATTGAGTTGGCTACGCCTGTTTATCCGCAAGCCGCGAAGATGATCGGTCTTTACGGAAAAGTTGAAGTTCAGGTTTTAATTGATGTTGACGGTAAAGTCTTGACGGCGAAAGTAATTTCGGGAAATCCGATTCTGCGGAGCGCAAGCGTGAATGCGGCTTTGAAATCAAAATTTGCACCGATACAAATTGGCGGCGAATTTGTCAGAATCAGCGGGTATATTCATTATATTTTTCTGCCGACAACATTAAACTGGTTGGAAATCGGGTATATTCTGCAAAAATTATGGTCCGGCTATTATTCATCACTAAAAATAGAAGATTATTTTCCAATCGGTTTTGAAGAAGAAATTCAACTATTAAATCAAAAGTCTGTCAATCAAGATGAAATCAGAGAAATTGTAATTGCGTCTCTTCAAAATAAATTAAGCAACAACCCGAAATCCGTGTGGCTGTTGTCGCTTGGAGCGATTTTAGGAAAAACCCGAAAAATCTGTTGTCTGAATGAACCGGAAATGCAGAATTTTGCTCATCAAATAAAAATGCTTATTCAATTAAAACCCGAAAATATCTCTCATGTTTTAATTTCCAAACTCGAAAAATTTATTGATTTTGTTGAAAATCCGTCGCAAAACAATTATCAACAAAACTCGGGAAATCAAATTTATAAAATGCTCACTGAGTTGGAACAAAACTTCCCTGTTTTCGGTAAATAATTCTTTACCTTTTCCGATTTAAGGTCTAAAATCAAAGGGAAATTTTACGAAGGAAAAACTAATGAAAAAACAAAATCTTTTGATAATTATAATTTTACTGTTGTGCAGTTCCGTTGTTTTTGCACAGGAAGCGGGCAAAACGATTTCGGGCGGCGTGGTCAACGGAAAAGCGATCAGTTTGCCGGCACCTGCTTATCCGGCGGCGGCGCAAGCGGTCGGCGCATCGGGAGCGGTTAATGTTCAGGTTTTGATTGATGAAGAAGGAAATGTGATTTCGGCAAGCGCGGTTTCCGGTCATCCTTTACTGCGCTCGGCGGCGGAAGGCGCAGCAAGAAATGCGAAATTTCGCCCGACAATGCTCAGCGGTCAATCGGTAAAAGTTTCCGGCGTGATTACTTATATGTTCAGTCCGTCAAAATCGAATCAGACTGCCGAAGGCGGAACGGCGGGCGATATTCCGTCAAATATTTCGGGCAGCATAGTTCAAGAACGCGAAAAACTTAATTATCTCGCACTCAGCGCGATTATCAGAATTTTGATTAAAATCAATGCCGATGAAAACCTCAATGCAGTTGCCGAAAAATTCTTTAACGATTTTGTCAACGGCTTGGGAGCAGATGATTTACCCGAAGAACTCGAATTTATCAGAGAGATTGCGACCGCGCCGAAAGAACGCCGCGCCGAAGTTTTAAGTGTTTTTAATTCAACGCTTAGGGAATCGGCTTCGGATAACCAAATTTGGTATATCACTTTCGGCGAAGATTTGGGCGATCTCATTACCGAAACGCTGAAACGCGCCGTGATTGGCGGCACGGGCAGTTCGCAGACAAAATACGGTTTGTCGAAAATCAAAAATTCACTGAGTAGCGCGCCGCCCGATTTTCCGAAAGATCTGCGCGAACCGCTCAAAGAACTTATCGAATTCAGCGAAAGAAATGATCTTGCCGATGTTGATATTTTATCGGAACTCGATGATAAAATAATGGAAATCGGCGATTTTATTTTTGAAGAAAACGAGTAATTTTTTTTAATGAAACAGGAAAAACATTCGACATTCGAGCGCGTTTTGGCGGCGGCGGGAATTCTGGCTGGTTCGGCGGGCGCGTTTGTCGTCGGTTATTTTAATCCTTCGACCTCTAATTTTTTCCCGGTTTGCCCGCTTTTTGCGATCACCGGATTAAATTGTCCGGGATGCGGTCTGACACGCGGTTTTCACGCGTTTTTTCACGGCGATTTTTTGACCGCTCTGCAATTTAACTTGTTTTTGCCTGTGTATTTGCTTGTTTTTTTCTATATCGGAATCACGCTTTTTTTAATTGTTTCGAGAGGTCGAGGACTTTCGGGTAAAATTTTTACGCCTGTTTCTATCTACGGATTTTTTATCGCCTCACTCGTTTTCGGCGTTTTGCGAAATCTGCCGTTTTATCCGTTTACGATTTTTTCTCCATAATCAAACTTTAAAATAGAACCGCCGCAAAAAGGCGCAAAAATCACAAAACTTTTTTAGATTATTTTTTGTGATTTTTGTGCCTTTTTGCGGCAATTGTCGTCTTCTTTTATCAGCTAATTTGAACGAGTTGTTTTTCCGCGCCGAGAGGCTTAGCGTCTTTTCCCTCTTTACGCAAGATTTCGACTTCCTTGACGAATTCTTCGACGATGTCTGCGCCGCCGACTCTGCGCATCGGAACGCCGTCCTTGAAGATCATTCCGACATTTCTGCCGAATGTGATTCCTAATTGCGAATCGTGCGCTTCGCCCGGACCGTTGACCGCGCAGCCCATAATTGAAAGATGAAGCGGTTCTTCGACGTGCGCCAGTCGTCTTTCGACTTCCGTGACGATTTCGACGAAATTATCAATATCGAGCCGTCCGCAAGTCGGGCAAGCGACAACGGTTACGCCGCGTTTTCTTAATTCCAAACTCTTTAAAATTTCCCAGCCGACGCGCACTTCTTCGTGCGGTTCTGCCGCTAAAGATACGCGAATCGTGTCACCGATTCCGTCGAAAAGCAGAATCCCGAGTCCCATCGCCGATTTGATCGTGCCGCCGAAAGGCGTTCCGGCTTCGGTTACGCCGAGGTGAAACGGATAATTGACCTTTTCCGCCATCAGGCGATATGCCGCGACCGTTCTGTGAACGTCGGAGGCTTTTAAGGAAATTATAATATCGGAAAATCCCAAATCTTCGAGAATATTGACGTGGCGCATTCCCGATTCGACCATCGCTTCGGGCGTTGCCGTGCCGTATTTTTTTAACAGGTCTTTTTCGAGCGAGCCGCCGTTGACACCGATGCGAATCGGAACTTTTTGAACTTCTGCCGCGCGTACGACTTCGCGCACGCGGTCAATCGAACCGATATTGCCCGGATTCAGGCGCAGTTTGTCAACGCCTGCTTCGAGAGCTTTCAGTGCCAGTTTGTAGTGAAAATGAATGTCGGCGACGATCGGAATTTCCGTTCGTTTGCGGATTTCCTTGAGTGCGGCGGCGGCGGCATCATTCGGCACGGCGATGCGGACGATTTCGCATCCGGCTTCGATCATTTGTTCGATCTGCAGAACAGTTCCGTCAACATCTTCCGTGTCGGTTTTCGTCATTGACTGCACCACGACAGGCGCGCCGCCGCCGATCTGAACATTACCGACTTTTACTGCTTTCGTTTCTCTTTTCAACATAATTAATACCGATTTCTAAAAATGTAACGCCAGCGTCTCGCCGGCTGTCCGGGGAGCGTCTCGCTCGCCGGATAAATGTGAGTGCGAGACGCACTCACGACAGCCGCCGGGACGGCGACGTTACGTTTTTTTATACGCTAACCGATCAGCCTCGCAATATCGAGATACATCACAAGCACCATCAGAACTAAAATAATTCCGAGCCCGGCAAGCTGGATTTTTTCCTTGATCGAAGCGGAAAGTTCCGTGCCGAACAGTCCCAAAAATCCGTCAATTCCCAAAAAGGCGATCTGTCCGCCGTCAAGCATCGGAATCGGCAGAAGATTAAAGATTCCGAGGTTTAAGCTGATAACCATCAAGATCGGGAAAAGTCCCCAAAATCCGGCTTCGCGCACCATTTGAGCGATAATTTGAACAATTCCGACAGGACCGGCGACTCCGGCATCTTTGACCGAGCGTTCGCCGGCAAAAAGCTGTCCGAAAACCTTTCCGGTCAGACGGATGATTTCCGCATTGGCATTATACGCAAAACCTGCGGCTTGCCCGATTCCGACCGCTTCGCGTTCGCTGTCGAGCGTTTTGAAAGCAATTCCGATGCGGTGTCTGCCGCTGTCGTCCGCCTTTGTCATCGTCGTGATTTCCTTGCGTTCGCCGTTGCGATTGACAACCAAATTCAGCGGCTGATCTTTGAGTTCGCCGACCAAATTCTGCATTTCCATACGGTTGCGAATCGGTTTGCCGTTGACGGAAACGATCCAATCATCCGCTTGCAAACCCGATTCGGCGGCGGGCATTCCGGGTTCGATCTTGCCGACCGTTACCGCTTCGGCATCCATTTCCGGCTCAAAATCTATCATCCCGATGGTGTTGCCGTTCTGCACTTCTTTTCGCGGCGTAACCGTCAGCGGAATTCTCTGTCCGCCTCTTTCGACGACAACCGGAATTTCTCTTTCGGGCGCGATCAGCGAATCATTTCTGACTCTCTGCCACGTCGGATTTTCGATGCCGTCAAAAACGACGATTCTATCGCCGACCTTAATCTGCGCCTGTTCCGCCGCTCCGCCCGGTTTGACGTGTCCGACAATCGGCGCCGGTGTCGTCGGAACGCCCATTACCAGCGCACCGATAAACGGAATTGTAAACGCCAGCAGAAGATTCATAAACGGTCCGCCGATCATAACGAGAAATTTCTGCCATTTCGGGCGCAGTTCGTAAAGTTCCGAATCGGGAACGACTTCTTCCTGTGCGTCCTTGCCTTCGAGCGGTCCGGTTGCTTCGTCGCCGTAAAGTTTAACGTATGCGCCGAGCGGAATCGCGCTGATGCGATAATCGGTATGACCGATCTTAAAACCCCAGATTCGCGGTCCGAGACCGAAAAACGAATAAGCGTCAACGCGCATTCCAAACATTTTGGCAACGATGAAATGCCCGAATTCGTGAATGTTGATCGCCACGCCGAGAACAAATATAACCGCAAAAACTACTAATAAAATATCGTACATATAATAAATTTGACCTTACTTTGAATAACTGACCGTTTAGAAACAAAACTCGCGCCGCAAGTTGTAAATTAAAAGTTTAAAACCCCTTTGTTTTCCAGTCAACCCGAAACTTACGGAAGCAAATCCGCAACCTTGATTTTCGCCCTCGAAGCGGCAAGCGGGGAAACTTCGTCTTGTTCGGTAAAAATTAATTTTTCGCCGTAACTAAAACCGTAATAAGCATTTTTATCCTTAATCGGACGGCGATAAACTTCCAACCGATTATCCTTCAAATTGATAATCCAATAATCCTGTATTTTGTTTTTAGCATAAAGGTTTGATTTTTTTCCGCGATCATAATAAATCGTTGCATCGGAAACCTCAATTAATAATTCGGCAGTTTTCGGATGCGAATCGGAAAAGTCGCGGATTTTACCTTTAATTACCGCTAAATCAGGCTCGGGTTCGGTAATTTTGCTAAAACTCAACGGCTGCTGATTTCTGATAAAATGATTATTGTCGAAAACTTCGCGCAAAACTTCATAAACTAAAGAAACGGCGGTAGCGTGCGGACTTCTCATCGGCGACATTTCAATAATTTCTCCTTCAATCAATTCAACTCTTTTTCCGTGAAAAAAACCGAGTTCAGCCATTTTGTAATATTCATCTTGAGTCCATTTTATTACTTTTACGCCTTGATTATCCCCATTTTTAATTTCAACGTCCGAAACAAAAGGATTTACCGGCGATTGAATTTCGGTTGTAATTTCTTGCATTTTTTACCTCACGTTGCCGAAGCGGTTTTTTCAAGTTTCATTATAGCCTTTTTTCGCGCATTTTCATCGGCTTTTAGAACGGTTTCGAGATTTTTTACTTCGCCCGATTCGTGTTCGTTCATCACGGCTTCATTGATTCGCGCAATATCGGAAAGTCTGATCTTGCCGTCTAAAAACGCTTGAACGGCGATTTCGTTGGCGGCGTTCAGCGTTGCGGGCATTGTTCCGCCTTGTTTTAAGGCTTTATATGCCAGCGCAAGGCACGGAAATTTGTCCAAATCGGGGTTTTCGAAAGTCAGTTTGGAAATCTGCGCGAAATCGAGCGGCGGCAGGCAATTTTTCTGGCGTTTCGGGTATGTCAAAGCGTATTGAATCGCGTGTTTCATATCGGTTGCGCCGAGCTGCGCGATGATCGAACCGTCTATGAATTCAACCATCGAATGAACGACCGATTGCGGATGAACGACCACGCCGATCTCGTCAGCGTCAAAATCGAAAAGCCAATGCGCTTCGATGACTTCCAGCCCTTTATTCATCAAAGTCGCCGAATCAATCGTGATCTTGTCGCCCATTTCCCAGGTCGGATGATTCAAGGCTTCTTCGCGCGTCGCGTTTTCGATTTCCGTCTTTGATTTTTCGCGGAAAGGTCCGCCCGAAGCCGTTAAGATCAAGCGTTTTACTTCTTCCCTTTTTTCGCCGCGCAAGCATTGATGAAGCGCATTATGTTCGGAATCTACGGGCAAAATCTCCGCGCCGGATTCACGCGCCGCTTTTGTCATCAGTTCGCCCGCCATGACGAGAGTTTCCTTGTTGGCAAGTGCGACGCGTTTTCCCGCTTCCAACGCCCGCAGAGTCGGCACAAAACCGACCGCGCCGACCGTTGCCGAAACAACCGTTGTTGCTTCATTGTGAGTTGCGACAGCAATTAAACCTTTTTCGTTAAGCTCGATTCTTAGAGCTTTTGTGTTGGTTTTGTGTAAATGTTCGAGAAGCTCTTCGGCGCATTTTTCATTATCAACCGAAACGAGTTCGGGTTTGAATTTAGCGACCTGCGCGGCGAATTTTTCCATATTGCGCCCCGCACCGAGCGCGACGACGCGAATATTTCCCAGAAATTCGACTACTTTTAACGTGTTGCAGCCGATTGATCCGGTCGAACCTAAAATTGAAATTGTGGATTTGCTCATAAAAAATGATTGATTTTCAGATTAACACAACTGAATAAGTATATAGAAAACACCGAATGCTTATAAATTCGTGAAAAAATAAAGTAAATTTTTTTCCAACTCGATAAGTATGTTTTGCTTCATACTTTACATAGACAATTTCGTAAAACTTAATTTTTTGGATGTTGTCTGTAAATAATTTATGCAAGGAGTTTTTTATTTATGAAGAATATGAAGAATTTACTAAGCACCAATGGATAATTAATAATGGATAATGGATAATGGATAATGGATAATGGATAATGTCAGAAAACTCCTAAATTCTCTTACATCTGATGTTTGAAGGGATTATTAGAATTTTCATAATATCTTAAAACTTTTGCTCACCTGCTTAACTATCGCTTTTGTCTTCGGTGCGTTGATTTTCACCGTTCCGTTTGCACAGGCAAGGGATACATCGGCAAATTCGTTAAACGCAGAAACTCTCCAACAAAGACGCGGCGCACAACAACGGCGCGGCGACCGAAATCGCCGGTATGACAACCGCCGCAACAATCGGCGTGTCAGAACGTATTATCAAACACGAAATGTTCGACGCGGCAGATACATTTACCGTGAAACTTACCGTATCACGGTTTCGTCGAATGGCAGACAACGACGTCAATTAATCAGACGCGTAAGATTAAGCCGCCGTTATTAATTATAAAATAACCAGATATAGCGAGAATCTACTCTCTCCTCTCGCCATTCCCCTTTTTGACATTTTTTATATCTTCCTAAAACTTCTCATTTCGATTCTTCTGACAAATCATTTCCGTAAATTTTCATTTACCCGCAAGAACTTTACACAACTTTGTAAATAGCTGATTTTACACAATTTACTCTGACAATTCTTTACACGACCGGCGTTTTAGATGCCAACTCTGCGCTATTACTCTGCCGTCCAACCCCGCAGACAGATTTCGATATTTCGAAATTGTCCTGGAAATAATAAATAGGAGTAAAAAGTAGTCATGAAAAAATTATTAACAATCGCTTTCGCATTTACAGCATTCGCCGCATTCGCATCGAGCACCGACGCTCAAGTTCGCCGCAACGGAAATCAACAACAAAATGTTCGCGTCAATGATCGCGGTGTTCGCGTCTATACCGAAACCAAAATCGTCCGTCAGGGCAGACAGCAGTTCCGCGAAACTTATCAGGTAAGAGTTCAGCCGAACGGCAGAACGGTTTCGAAATTGATCAGCCGCGTCAAAATAAATGATAATCGCAACAATAATGCGGGTGTCAGAACGACTTACCAAACGCAAACGGTTAGAAAAGGTCGGTTCAATTATCGTGAAACATATCAGGTAACGACCTTTCGCAACGGCAGAATCGAACGCAAATTGGTCAGCAGCGTGAGAATCTAACGGAAATTAACCAAATAAATTCCTTGTCATAAAAGACGGAGAAAGCGTGAAAAAATAAAAATTACGCTTTCTCCGTTTATTTAGGTTAAAATAAACTGCAACCGGGCAGCCCTTAAAACTTTCTAAATTTCTGTAAATACGAGATTTATTCGGTTTGCACTTAAAGGAGAAAAATTATGAGATCATTAATTTTACTATTTATCCTGACCGTTATTTTCGGTTCGTTTCAACTTGCCGCAGCGCAAACGAATCGGGAAATCAAACTCCCGGTTAATAACCAAAAAGCTATTGACAACAAGGGTTTAACCGTAAAATTCGTTTCGGTTTTGGAAGATTCGCGGTGCGCCGAAGGCACGAATTGCATTTGGGCTGGCAACGCGAAAGTTCAGTTAGATTTAAAAAAGAAAAACGGTGCGTGGGAAACTTTTGAACTCAATACGAATCTCGAAAAACAGGAAATCGAGTTTGGCGGATATTTAATAAAAATCACCGAACTGACTCCGGCGCCGAAGGAAAACGCGGAAATTGATCGAACCGATTATATCGGAACATTTTCCGTCACCAAACTTTAATAAAATTTAACAAAAAGGACGCGAACATTTTCGTTAATTTTTGCGTCTTAAACAATGTAGAAATAAAATTAACGGCTAAAACAAGTTTTACACATCAAAAGTGCTGAAAAAAATTCTTAAAATCTTTTTATATTTCGTTCTGAGCATTATCGCAGTTCTCGGATTTACCTATATTTATCTGGCAATGTCGGAAGGCAAACGGGCGGAAAGATTTAAGGTCTTAACTCAACAAATGTCTCGACCATTAGTTATCGCGCATCGCGGCGGCGCGGGAATTTCGCCGGAAAATACGCTTTTCGCCTTCAAACGCGCTATGGATTTGGGCGTTGACGTTCTCGAACTCGACGTACGCGCAACGATTGATGGCGAACTCGTCGTCATTCACGACGCAAAAGTTGACCGGACGACTGACGGCAGCGGCATCGTCGCCGGAATGACTTTTGAGGAAATCAGAAAACTGGACGCCGGTTTTCACTGGACAAATGACGGCGGACAAACCTTTCCGTTTCGCGGACAAGGCATAAAAATCCCGACCCTTCGCGAGGTTTTCGAAGCATTTCCCGCCACTAAGATCAATATCGAACCGAAATACGACACGCCTTCGCCCGTCGCGCCTTTGTGCAATTTAATCAATGAATTTAACCGCGCCGATAAAGTTATCGTCGGATCGTTTCGCGATGAAGTTTTGGAAGGTTTCCGGCAAAATTGTCCCGGCGTGGCAACTTCGGCGAGTCCTTCGGAAGCGGGGTTTTTCCTTGCCGGATACAAAATCGGTCTGAGCGACAGCTACAGCCCCAGGATGCAGGTTTTGCAGATTCCGAAAAAAATCGGCAGTCTACAAATCGTCACGGAAGATTACATCAGAGCCGCCAAGGAGCGAAATCTCGACGTACACGTTTGGACAATTAACGAAATCGAAGATATGAAACGCCTGATCGAAATAAAAGCGGACGGAATAATGACCGATTATCCGGATCGTTTGTTGGAATTGTTGAAATAAAAAGGAACATCGGCATCCTGCCGGTATAAACTGAATTCATTCTTTTTAATGCCGGCAGGATGCCGGTGTTCCTTTTTTAATCCAAACTCACCAGCGTCAGCGACGAAGTTCCATTTAAACCATTTAGAAGCTCTTTCAATTGCGGAACAATCGTTTCGGCTTGAAGATAATCTTTGCCGAGCATCCGGTGAAAAACCTTTCTTTTGATATTTCCGGTTAATTCGTTTAATAACGACTGACAAAAAGCCGTAACGAGTTCGGGGGCGAATTGTTTGCCGGAATTTCTCTGCAGATCTTCGATCACTTCATTTGCCGGACGGCGGCGTTTATATGGTCGGTCGGTCGTCATCGCGTCGAAGGAATCGGCTAAATTCACTATTTTTGCAATATACGGAATCTCGCGGTCTTCCAAACCGTCGGGATAACCGCGCCCGTCAATGCGTTCGTGATGATATTTGGCGGCAAGCGGAACATCCGTGTACGGATGATGAATCGGAAGCAGAATTTCGTAACCGACCGCCGGATGTTTGTTCAGATCGGCGGATTCTTTAGCGTTAAAACGATGCGGCGAATTAATTATATTGCGTTCGACCGTGAGTTTTCCAATGTCGTGCAAGTATCCGGCGATTGCCGCGCCTTCGGTTTCTTCTTCGTTCCAGCCGAGCTGGGCGGCGATGATTTCCGTGTATTTCCCGACTCTGACCGAATGACCTTCGGTGTATTTATCTTTGTAATCAATGGCGGCGGCAAATGCCTTGACGGTGTTTTTGTAGGTAAAGCGCAGATCGTCGTAAAGACGAAGGTTTTCCGTGTTGCGGCGTTCGATTTCGACCATCAGATTTCTCTGCGAAATCCCGACTCCGATATGCCGCGCCATCGCGCAGATAATTTCTTTATCATAACTCGAATAAGGTTCGCCGTTTGCCTTTTCGCCGAGGAAAATCAAGCCGACGATCTCATCTTGAATAATCAGCGGAACGATTAATTCGACACGCTTTTTCCGGTCTTCCGATAAATAATGGCGGATAAAAGGTAAATCCTTTGCCTGACTGATTTCGATTGCCGAAAGTTCGCCGAGCAAAAATTGCTCTTCATCTTCGTGATAAACGGCAAAGCTCGGCGGAAAATCTTCGCCCAGCCCCCGCACCGCGATCATATTAAGTTCGTGGCGAAACTGCGAATAACGCGCCACGCCGCCGCGCATAATCGCCAGTGAACCCAGCAGCAGATGCAGAGAAGTGCGAATCATATCCTGAAAACTCTGGCGGTTTGTAATTTCTTGTCCTAACTCTGCCAATGCACCGAAAGTATAGATAAGTTTATTTTGGTTTTCTTTCATATCTTTTCAAACGGGAGACGGACAACTATTTGCCTGAAAACAGTTTTATCCGAAAATTATATTTTTCACCCTTAAGTCGTCGGAAATTGTGCTGAATCAAATCACCACAGTGTGGAAGGCGGAAAGCAGAAACATATTTAACAAAAAATTAACTCTATCTCAATTTTAGAATAACGTGATTGGTCAGACCAAGCATCTCAAAAAGTTCGATTGTGTGTTGGCTGACATCGGAAAAAATCAGGCTGGCATCAACATCGGAAGCCGCGTCAATTACGCCCAACAGAATCGAAATTCCGATACTATTGACAATTTCCGTGTTTTTGAAATTGACCTCAAGTGTTCTGCATCCATCATTTAAATACTGTTTACACTCTCTTTCAATCTTCTCACCACTCAATTTATTTAAGTAATCAGAGGCAAAAACAGTTACCGATTCGCCTCCGGTTTGAACAGACATATTCATTATTTCTTTTGGTTGCTACAGGCAAGATTTAGAATTTGAGATTAGTCTTTTAATTGATAATTGTCAACTTTTTTTTTACGCCGCAATTTTTTTCGCCGTATTGTCTTCGTTTACTTTCAAAAATTTAGTCATCGAAATGCGCGTTCCGTCATCAACTTGCTCGAATTTCACTTCGTCCATCAGAGTCTTTAAAAGCTTTAAACCCCAACCGCGCCGTTCATCGTTCGGGCTGATTTCCAGAGGATTTTTGTCTGAAATTCGTACGCCGCGATTTGAAATCGTGATGATGATTTTATCTTCCTCGACCAAAAATTTTTGATAAATTTTGCGGTCGGGACTCAAGCTGTGTTCCGTCGCATTGATGCACGCTTCGACCAGCGCCGTTTTTATTTGATTGATCGCCTTCGGCTCGAATTCGTGGCGGCGGGCGATTTCCTCGACCGTGTGCGCGGCGATCAGCTCCGTGTCTTCGCCCATCGGTACGACCATTTCATATTCGTTCGGATTGCGTTTTTCACCGATCGCGTCTTCCGCATTTAAGAATTTTTTCAGAAGTTCCACCTGTTTGCGGCTTGAACCGAGCGCGTTTCTTACCTTTAGAACTTCGATAGCTTCGGGCGAAAAACCTTCGGGCGCGATCAGCCAGATTTTGTATTTTTGAAAATTGCAGACGAGCGCAACCATTTCCAGGCGGTCGCACCAGAATTCCGCTATTTCTTTTGTCGCTTCGAGTTTCGCTTCGATTTCCGCCGAAAGCCAGATGATTTCGTTTTCATCCGTGTAGTTCGCCGTTTCAAAACCGAGCGCGACGGCAGAATGCTGCGCGTCGGTAAATTGATTGATCGGCGGATAAAATTCAACCGTCGGCGCGGAATAGACGATCTGCGGCAACATCATTTTTTCTTCCGATTTATCCAGAAATTCTAAAATTTCGATGTCTTCAACGCCTTTGTGGCGGTCTTTAAAAATCTCGTAATCGAGCAGATCGGGCGGAATTTGCTGGCAGTTAAAGATTCCGAGAAGTTCACGCAGATCAATCGCCGAATTGAGCCGGTAGAACTTTGCCATCGTATTCGGCGCACGTTTGAGGAATTTTTTGAGAGCTTCGACGATAACCAGAACACGCGGTTTTATTTGAATTTCGAGCGCAAAACGCTTTGAAATATAATCGGTCAGAGTTTCGTTTTCGTCCATTACCTCGACCAAATTCGAGGTCAGGCGAATGATCTCGAAATTATTCAAAAGCCGCATCGTGCGGTAAAAATCAGTATCGTTTTGCCCGAGCCGCGCTTGCCACGCGTCAATCGGGCTTTTTCTTTTTTCGCCAGTTAAAACGTCGTATAACAGCGAAATAATGTGTTTTTGACTTTCCTTGTTCGGCGTGATTTCATCGAAAACCGCATCATAAAATCCGCCGATCTTTCCTTCAAAAATCTCGTCCGCATAGATCTGTTCAACGTATTGAAAATTTTCGAGATTACAGCCCTTTTCCTTTGCCGCTTGAAAGAGAAATCTGATAAACGAAGGATTTCCCAAAAACTTGCGGGAAATCAAATCGCGTGTTTGATCGCTGATTTTGACTTTGTACTTTTCCGCCAGATTTTCCGCCAAAATTCCCGCATCGGCAAAATCGAGCGGGTCTAATTGCAGAATTTCGGTTTCATAAAGCTGCGTGTTTCCGGTTTGCACCGAATTGAGCAGAAAACGCCGCCTGCCCGCCAAAACAAAGTTTACATCGTCAGCGCGGCTGTAAATTTCCTTGATTTCTTCGATCAGATCGCTGGCGCCCGCGAGATGTTCGGCAACGTGCAGATTATCAATCATCACGAAAATTTCTACGCCGTGCGCGGCGGCATAGAGCGGCGCGCTCAGGCAATTTTTGATAAATAATCTTTCGTCATTCGCCACATTTTCCGAACGGCAGCTCGCAATCAAACGGTCAATCCAAAACCCGTCAGAAGCGGCGGAAAGCTGCGCCAGTTCATCAATATCCGGCGAGGCATCGAGAATTTTCTCGTCCTTGCGGCGAAAAGCGACAACTTGTTGGAGAAACGTCTGCAAAAACCTTGACGCGGCTTGTCTGATTGTCTTATCCGAACTTTCGAGCGAAAAATATAACGGAATAGTTTCGGTTTGTTTGAAAAACAAATGATCGAAAGTTTGACGAAGCAGTTCCGAAGAACCGATTGCCGGAGCGGATAAAAGAAGAAGTCCGTGTGATTTGGTTTTACCTTTGCCGTGACGGAGAAGTTTTTCGAGTTCGTGGGTTCTACCGATAAAATCTTCTTCCGGAACAGAGGTTAATTTTTTTCTAAGATTTATGTTGCTCATCTATTTTTTTCAAATACTATTCTCAAGGCGAAAATGTTTCCACCCATAAAAAAGTCTAATTAATGATGATTTCCTAAAAAGTGAGAGGTCGGAAAATGTTTAAAAGTGAAAATGTTTAAAAGTGAAAGAGTGAAAAAGTTTTTTACGCTTTTCGTTTTTCGGCATTTGTATAAAATAAACAATTCGAATTGAAAAAGCTGCAATTTATCAAATTAACCCAAACTTTTTCACTTTTAAACTTTTTCACATTTTCACTTTTTCACTTTTTTCACTTTTAAACTTTTTCACTCTGCTTTTATCTCACCCGTGTTTTAATTCCAGGTTTCTTTCTTCCGAGATTTCCTCTAAATTCAGATGTTCATATACTTTGACATTATTTTTACCGCGCCGTTTGGCTTCATACAGCGCGGTATCCGCCGCCCAGATCAAGTCTTGCGCGGAATTTACGCTCGAAGAACAACTGACGATTCCGATGCTGATCGTTACTTGCCGGTTCGGAAAGCGCGTCAGCGCGACTTTTTCGCGGATTCGCTCGGCAATCGCTTCGGCTTCCAGAGAATTCGTCTGGGGCAACAAAATCGAAAATTCTTCGCCGCCGTACCGCGCCGCCACATCCGCGCCGCGCAAAATTTCCTTAAAACATTGCCCGACCAGGCGCAGGGCTTTATCGCCTTCGAGATGCGAATAAGTATCGTTATAAGCTTTGAAATTATCAACGTCAATCATCATAAAACTCATCGGATAACCGTGGCGGTTCGAGCGTTGCAGTTCTTCAGTCAGACGTTCTTCCAAATACCGGCGGTTGAGCAATCCGGTCAGCGCGTCAGTAACCGACAGATGTTCGTATTCGCCCGCTTTCTGTTTGAGCAAAGCGCGGTCAATCAAAACCGCCAGATGCGGCACGATGACATCGAGCAGTTCCAGATCAACCTGGTCAAAGATTTCGCCGTCGGTTTTGTCCGTGACGTTCAAAACGCCGATTTCCCTTCCGGCAATTCTGATCGGATAGCTGATAAATGAATTCGATTTATACTTCCAATCGAGCGGCGCGGCACTCGCATCCGTTTCCCGTAAATCTCTGCGAATATGCGGTTTGCCTTTTTTCAAAACATTTTTTGCGATACGCTCGCCGATATGCTCACTTTGTTCTTTCAAAAATTCCGCCCTTGTTCCGGTTGCCGCTTTGACCGAAAAAGAATCCGATTTTTCGTCAAATATCAGCAGCGAACTGCGTTCGGATTTTAAGAGTTCCGACAAAATCTGCGTCAAACTCGACCAGAAATCCTCCGAATCAATGTGTTTTACGCTTTCATTAAAAACCTGTACGGCGCGTTCGAGCCAATCCCGGTGCGAAAGCTGTTCGCGCAAATGCAAAATTTCGATGTCGGAGGAAACTCGCTGGCAAAACCGCGAAATTTGGCGTTTAATGTCCAAATCTTTTATCTCGTCGCTGATGACCAGCGCGTTTCTGATCTCGCCGCCGACCCCGAGCGGAAAAAGCTGAATAATGCGCGGCGCACCTTCTTTGCTCTGCCGCAAATTAAGTTCGAGCGGCACGCCGTTTCGAAGCGTTTCGATCAAACGTTTATCATCCGCCGAAAACTTAAAACGCAAGGGATAATCTTTTAATTTTCCGCCCGCGAGAATTGTTTCCAGCTGATTATCGAATCTTTCGAGCCAGGCGATTGATGAAATCGAATAGCGTTTTTGCAAAAATTGCAAAATTGCCGTGCAAGCCTGTTTATATGAAAGATTGAGCAGCGAACCGAACAAGGAGCGCCAAACGGCGGCTTCTTCGGCTTCTTCGGCGTTTTTCCTGTTGAATCTTTCCGAAACAATCTGATTTTGTTCGGTGGATTTGTGAAATTCTTCAATTAAATTAGAGATTTCCAGAGTTTCGACGGAATCTGCTTTAACCGTTTTTTCCGTTTTTTTAACATCTGTTTTTCCGGTCTTTTCGATTTTAATTTCCGTTTTTTGAGTTTGCGAAGGTTTAACCTTCGTTTTCTTTTCGCCGACGATTTGTTTTTTCTCGATCAATTGAAAAAGTGCCTTTGTTTCTTCCCGGCTCAGATTTTCGAAATGTCCGGCGACTATTTCAAGATGGCGCGGCGAACCGCTCAAAATTACGTTTTCAAAAAACTTTGTCCGTGAAAATTTTTGCCAATCACCGTCAATCGCCCGCTGCGTTGCTATTCGATAATCCTGTGATCTCAAAAAAGTTCTGCCGATAATGGCGACGATCTGTTTATTTTCCTTTTTTATCGGAACTGCCAGACAATTTAAGCCCGCGTAGCATTTGTATTTGACCGTTTTTTTCGCTTCGGTCGCCATATTAAAAGCCCTGCCGCAGTATTTTGCACAACTTGACGCGAATTCTTCCGAATTATACAAAACCTGACAAATGGAATTGTCGTTGGATTCGGTTAAAACGGACGAATTTTCATCAACGGTAACAACCGACACACCGCTTTCATTGGCTAGTTTATCCTGCATTTCTCTCCATAAAAACTTTATCGTCGGATTCTTATTGATCATTTTTGTTACAGCTTTTGCGCCGTGTTTCGGTCATCTATAATTTGAGTTCACAGTCTATCCAAAATCATCACAAACGGCGCGTATTGGCTAGATAGAGTTAATTGCCTTGGATTTTCAATTTTGTGAAAATCTTTTTTAATTTTTTGGGAATGAGTTTAATTATGGCATAAAAATTGTAGTAATTACTATCCGAAAAGCGAAAATGAATCGAAGTCAAACACAATTTTTTGTTTTCGTTTTATTAAGGAGTTTTAGAAATTATGAATATCAAATTACAAGGAAAGAAAGTAGCAATTTTAGCAACGGACGGCTTTGAACAAAGCGAATTATTCCAGCCGAAAAAGGCTCTCGAAGAAGCCGGAGCCGAGGTTTCCATCGTTTCGCTGGAAAGCGGTGAAATAAAAGGTTGGGACGGGAAAGATTGGGGCAAAACCATTAAAGTCGATCTGACGATTGACGAAGCAAATGCCGATGATTTCGACGCGCTCGAGCTTCCCGGCGGCTTGATGAATCCCGATAAACTGCGAACCAATGAAAAGGTTCTAAGTTTTGTCAAAGCATTTTTCAACCAGGGAAAACCGGTCGCGGCAATCTGCCACGCACCGTGGATTTTAATCAATGCCGAAGTCGTCAAAGGCAAAGAATTGACTTCATATCATACGATCAGACACGACCTCGAAAACGCGGGTGCGAAATGGATTGACAAAGAAGTTGTCGTTGATAACGGACTGGTGACAAGCCGCAATCCGGACGATCTTCCGGCTTTTAACAAAAAAATGATCGAAGAAATTGCCGAAGGAAAACACGACCGCCAAAAAGCCGCAAACCGTTAAATTTTTGCGGCAATTTTCGAAGAAACAGAAAAAGGTTTTCGTCCCGAACGCGACGAAAACCTTTTTAATTTTTATGAACGTAATGCATACACAGCTCTGTTTCAATACACTTCACAAAAAGTTCTTATTCACTAAAAAACCATATATTTATTGACTACTAACTCTGGCACGATTCTTGATTAATTAATCATAACAAGTCAAAAAGCGGAAAATAATTTTAACGTCTTAGACTTATTTTAATTTCAAGGAAGGGAGAAACAAATGACAAACGATAATACAATTTCAACACTTAATAATTTGATCGAAACCTGTAAAGACGGGCAAAACGGATTTAAGGAAGCAGCGGAAGGCGTAGAACGCGCTGATTTAAAATCGCTTTTTTATGAATGCTCGCAGCAGCGTTCGCAATTTGTTGGCGAACTGCAATCTTTGGTTCGTGAATTCGGCGGTGATCCTGAAAATTCGGGAAGCGTCGCGGCGGCGATTCATCGTGGTTGGATAAATATTAAATCCGCCGTTACCGGAAAAGATGAAACCGCAATTTTGAATGAATGTGAACGCGGCGAAGATTCAGCCGTCAGTTCTTACAAAGATGCTCTGGAAGAAGATTTGCCGGCGAATGCCCGCACAACCGTTCAAAATCAAGCAAACACCGTAAAAGCGACGCATGACAAAATAAAAGGTCTGCGCGACAGCGCCAAAGCGGCGACAAATTAATTTGACGATATTTTCATTGTTAGCCTAAAAAGAATAAGGAGCGATTTTTTCGCTCCTTTTCCTGTTAAATATTGTCCTCGATGTCCGGTTTTTCCGGACTGATGCGAATGCACGCGGCAAAATGTTTCGGTTTGATTTCGACAAGCTGCGGTTCAATCTTTTTGCAGTCACCAATTGCATACGGGCAACGCGTATGAAAACGGCAGCCAATCGGCGGATTGATCGGCGAAGGAACATCGCCCGTCAAAATAATCCGCTCGCGTTTCGCCTCGATTTCCGGGTCAGGAACGGGAACAGCGGAAATCAAGGCTTTGGTGTAAGGCATTAACGGATCGGCGTAAATTTCCTTGCCGCCGGCAAGTTCGACGATCTTGCCGAGATACATTACCGCAACTCTGTCGGCAACGTGGCGAACGGCGCGTAAATCGTGCGAAATAAACAGATAAGTCAGATTCTTTTCTCTTTGAAGCTGTCCCATCAAGTTCATAATCTGTGCCTGAATCGAAACATCGAGCGCGGAAATCGGCTCATCGGCGACGATAAATTCGGGATCAACCGCGAGTGCGCGGGCAATTCCGATGCGCTGGCGTTGTCCGCCGGAAAATTCGTGCGGATAGCGTTTGATAAATCTGCGGCTCATTCCGACGGTTTCCATCAAATCCTGTACTTTTTTCTCGACCGAGCCGCCGTTTGCTAAGTTAAACGTGCGAATCGGTTCGCCGATGATATTTCCGACCGTCATCCGCGGGTTGAGAGAAGCATACGGATCCTGAAAAATCATCTGCAAATATTTTCGCTGTTCGCGCATTTCTCTGTCGGACGCGTGCGCTAAATCCTTGCCTTTATAAAAAACCTTGCCGCTCGTAATCGGCGTAAGGCGCAAAATCGCTTTGCCGAGCGTTGATTTTCCGCAGCCTGATTCGCCGACGAGTCCCAAAGTTTCGCCGCGTTCGATGTCGAAACTTACGCCGTCAACCGCTTTGACAACTCGCGGAACACGGCTTCCGCCCGTCAATCTGTCCAGAATTCCGCCGCCGCCCAGATTAAAATGGACTTTTAAGTTTTGTAAAGAAATCAAACTGTTTCCGTTATTTTCTGACATTAGTAATTTTTTCTCTCCTCCAGGGATTCGGCATAAACTTCCTTGGCAAAATGACAAAGCGATTGATGATTTTCATTGATTTGAACAAACGGCGGAAACTCGCGCTCGCAAATATCTTCGGCGCGTTCGCAGCGTTCGGCAAACGGACAGCCCGGCGGCAGATGCGCGACATCGGGCGGAAGTCCGGGAATTTGATAGAGATCCGTGCCTTCTTCGTGCGCCGGATCGGGAACGCTTTTCAGTAATCCTTTCGTGTATGGATTTGCCGGCGTTGCAAAAAGTTCGCGCGTCGGCGCGGATTCAAAAACCTTTCCGGCATACATGACGATAATTTTTTCGGTCATTCCGGCGACCACGCCGAGATCGTGCGTAATCAAAATAACGCTCGTGCCGAGTTCCTTTTTCAAATCCTTGATAAGTTCGAGAATCTGCGCCTGAATCGTTACGTCCAGCGCGGTCGTCGGTTCGTCAGCGATGAGTAATTCGGGTTCGCAAGACAAAGCCATCGCGATCATCACTCGCTGGCGCATACCGCCGGAAAATTCGTGCGGATAACCGTCAACGCGATTTTCCGCGTCGGGAATTCCGACCGTTTTCAGCATTTTGATCGCGTGCTTATAGGCTTGCTGCTTAGTATGTCCGAGATGAAGCCGCGTAACTTCCATCAACTGCGTCGAAATCCGCAAAAACGGATTGAGCGAAGTCATCGGGTCTTGAAAGATCATCGCCATTCGTTTTCCGCGAATTTTTCTGACTTCTTCAATCGAAAGTTTGCGAACGTCTATGCCGTCGAAAATTATATCCCCGCTGACGATCTTTCCCGGAGGTTCGGGAATCAGGCGCATCACCGAAAGATTTGTCACCGATTTGCCGCTGCCCGATTCGCCGACGATGCCGAGAGTTTCGCCTCTTTTGAGTTCAAACGTAATGCCGTCAACGGCTTTGACCACGCCGTCTTCCGTCTGAAAATATGTTTTAAGGTCATTGACCGAAAGAATTGTTCCGTTTTTGTCGTTCATTTATTTTCTTGTAACCAGTTTTGAAAATCCGATAAAACCGTAAATTGTTGTTCCGTTTGTCCGCGTTTTAAGAATTTGCTCAAAATCGCGCTCGTTAAGATCGGCAGTTCTTCGCTGCGCTCGATTTCTTTGTATTCCCCTATTTCCTGCAATTTGAAAATTTTCAATTTTTCGCCGTTGTATTGCCAAAATTCCGAAACTCCGAATTCGGCATAAATCTCGAATTTGTCGTTTGAAGGATGATGAATGTCAATTTCGCCGACAATATCCGGCGCGAGTTCGATTTCGTTCGGAACGTAGTTTTTAATCTGATGAATATCCGCTTTGCTGACGAAATACGATAAATCCGGCTCGACTCCGAATTGTCTGCGCTCGGAACGCATAGTTGCTTTGCCTGTGTCAATTACGTTTATTCTCAAGGCAAGTCCGGCAAATCTTATAAAATCGTGCAAAAATCCGGCTAACAATTCGTGAATTTCGGTCACAGGCATAATTGTCAAATTCCCCTTTTTGTAAGTAAGTTGAAGATGGCTCGATTCACCGATTTCGGCGGAGATTTCCTCGTAAGTTTGCCAATCAATACCGACGTATTCCATCGGATATTTCAAACTCAACAAGTCGTTGCGTGAAAATGTAACTTCTGCCGTTATCATAAAATTCAAATAATTTAGAATTTTCGCGTTTGCGGATCGAGCGCGTCGCGCAAGCCGTCGCCTAAAAAGTTCAGCGAAAAGAGCGTCAGAGCCATTGTTACGCCCGGAAAGATCAATTGCCACGGGAAGATTGCGATATTTTTAATTCCGTCCGATGCCAGAGAACCCCACGAAGCGTAAGGTGCTTGAACACCGATTCCCAAAAATGACAGAAACGCTTCGGTCAGCATTACGGAAGGCACGGTCAGCGTCGCATAAACAATTACGGGACCGAGCGTGTTCGGGACGAGATGGCGGAAAATTATATTAAATGTCGAAACTCCGGTCGCCCGCGCCGCCAGCACGAATTCCTGATTTTTGAGCGACAAAACCTGCCCGCGCACAACCCGCGCCATCGTCAGCCACGAAACCAGACCGAGTGCGAAAAAGAGTAGGAAAATCTGACTCAAACCCGCACCGACGTAGCTGGTAAACATCTTCCCGAGAGAACCTCCGACACTGCCTAAAAACCATTGATAAAGGTAGTAATTCAAAGTTATTACGGCAACAATCGCCAAAATCGTGACAAGCGTATAGACAAGATTCAGTCCTAATTTACTGTCTGCCGAATCGGCTGAAAGCTTTTTGTAAATCTTTACAAGCGCAACGGTTAAACCTAAAAGCATTATAAAACCGACAATAATTACCGGAAGCAATTGAATCAAAAATTCCGTATTGTTACCGCCGAAAGCCGCGAGCAGAACAATGACGATCAGAATATACGGAATCGCATATATAATATCTACGACACGCATCATTACGTTATCAATTTTTCCGCCGAGAAAACCTGCGGTTGCGCCGTAACTTACGCCGACAATCAGCGAAACAACCGTTGAAATAACACCGACCATCAGCGAGATTCTGCCGCCTTGCAGAACACGGGCGAAAATATCGCGTCCGGCTTCATCCGTTCCCATCCAATTTGACCAGGACGGCGGCGAAGATTTATATCCCTCGCCGCTAGTCGGCATTCCTTCAGCTGTAATTCCTGCAAGAGTCTTTAATAAAAACGGACCGATGATAACGGCAACAACCATAATTGCCATAACGATCAAACCGAAAACGGCGAGTTTGTTCTTTAAAAGCCGTCTCCACGCGTCTTTCCAAAGCGACGTTCCTTTAACTATTTCTGTTTCTGCCATAATTTTAATCTTCTGCTGTTTCGCTGTTAATTATGTTTTCTCCCAAAATTTCGCTCACCGGCAAAGTCAAATATTCGATATTTTTCGATTGAATCGTCTCGCTTTGCTCGAAAATCCGCATTTCGTAATAATCTCCGCTCGTCGGATTCCAAAAGGTTTCAATCGTATTTTTCTGTAGATTGACCAGCCAAAATTCACTAATTCCGGCTTCGGCGTAAATATTTTTTTTAATATCGCGGTCGTATTCCAGCGTCGAATCCGAAACTTCGATCACCAGCAAAACGTCTTTTGCCGTCGGATGCGCTTCTGCATAGAAATCATCCTGCGGAACAAGTAAGGCGATATCGGGTTCGGGTTCGTTGTGTTCGTCAATTTGAATCGGATTTTGTCCGGAAATTATCAAACGGTCACCAAAATTTCTTTCAAGATATTTTTCCAATTTTCTTACTACTGCCGCGTGTTTGCTTCCGATAGGCATTCTATGAATTATCTCCCCGTCAATTAATTCCCAACCGCTTTCTTCGGGCAAAATGCCGATTTCCATCATTTTATACACTTCATCCGAACGAAATTTCTTTCGCGTTACGGGTGGATTCGGAATTTTTTCAACGTCAACAAGCGTCGTCATAATTATTCATAGCGAATTCGCGGATCTAGGAAACCGTAAGAAATATCCACAATCAGGTTGAAAATCATAATCAAAATCGAGAGAAACGCGACGATTCCCAAAATCAGAGGTTCATCGCGATTTAAAACCGATTGAATAAAAATATTGCCCAAACCCGGAATGGCAAAAACCTTTTCGACCACAACCGTTCCGGCTAAAAGAGATGCGAGCGCGGGACCCGTAAATGAAACGACCGGAACAATCCCACCGCGAAGGGCGTGTTTGAGCAAAACGGTTTTTTCGTCCAAACCTTTCGCCCGCGCCGTGCGAATGTAATCGGAGCGCAGAATTTCGAGCATTCCCGCCCGCGTCAGACGCGCAATATACGCCGCATAGATCGCCGCCAGCGTAATGACCGGCAAAATCAAACTTGAAATGCCGCCCCAGCGCGCCGGCGGCACCCAAAACAGCCAGAGCGAAAACACCAAAACGAGAATCGGTCCCAAAACGAAATTCGGTACGGAAAGCCCGAGCATTGCCAGAGCCATCGAGCCGTAATCGAAGATCGAATTTTGTTTAAGTGCCGCGACAATTCCGGCGGTCAAGCCGATCAATAACGCCAAAAGGTAGGCTAAAATCCCGATCGTCGCCGAATATGGAAAATGCCTGATAATAATCTCATTGACGGATTGACCTTGATATTTGAGCGAATCGCCGAAATCGAGTTTCAAAATATTCCACATCACTCTGCCGTATTGCTTAATAAAATGATCATCCAAGCCGTATTTTGCCTTGATATTTGCCTCGATTGCCGGCGGAAGAGTTCTTTCTCCCGAATAAAAATTTCCCGGCGCGATGCGAATCAAGCCCCAGGTCAGCGTTACGACGAGCAACGCCATCGGAATTATAATTATCAATCGTTTTAAGATAAATTTAAGCATTTTTCCTCTAAATTTGTTCGGGATTGCCGTTTCCACGGCTGAAAAATTTCTCCGCCATATAAATTACCGCGTTCAGACGCTCATCGGTTTCCTTTTGAGCCGCTCTTAACTCGTCAACGTTTTTTGAGATTTCGTCAACGTTTTTTGAGATTTCGTCAACGTTTTTTGAAACTTCCTTGACGGTTTCGTTGGTTTGCTTGACCGCTTCAATTAAATTGATAGAGGCTTGCTCCAGATTAACGACACGGTTTTCAAAATTTTTCTGCCATTCCTTTTGAAGTTCCTGCGTTTGCTGCAATTCGGCATAAAACTGCGCTTGATTTTGCAGAATAATCTCGATGGTTTTGTCAATTTTATCCTGATCCATTTGTTTATTCGCTTTTAGCAGCTTTGGATTTTTCAAAATCTTCCTGTGATTTGACCAACGCGCTGACTTGCGCTTCGACCTGCGGATCAGTAGATTTCATAATATTGTCAACATTTTCGTCCCATTTGCTGCGGTCTTGTTCGATATAAATGAATTTCCACGGATGCATCGTTCCCGGATTCGGGTACATTCCCTTGATATAAGGCTTTTTCATCCAACTCGTTCCGGCGGTCGAAAGCGGCAGAATCGGTTGATCCTGCATCAGCAAAAATTCGGCTTCAGCAAGTTTTTCAAAACGGGCGGTCGGATCGGCGGTGCGATTTGCTTCGTCGAGCAATTGATCGTATTTCGGATTCCACCAACCGGTCGAACTGTCGTTGCTTTGCGTATAGAATTGACTTAAAAATGTGAACGGATCAACATAATCGCCAACCCAACCGGCTCTTGCCGCACCGGTATATTCGATGCTCGAACGATACGGCAGATAGGTTTTCCATTCCATATTCTTGAGTTGAACGGTGATTCCCAGATTTTGTTTCCATTGCGCCTGCACAAATTCGGCAACCTGTTTGTTGCTTTCCGCGGTGTTGTAGCTGATCGTAATATCATCTGCCGGAAATCCCGTAACCGTACAGCGACCTTCTTCGCGCGGGGCAACATTATATCCGGCTTCCTTCATCAATTCGCAGGCTTTTGCCGGATTAAACATTCGTTTGCCCCATTCTTCCTCGGAAATTCCTTTTTCCTTCAAAAGTCTGGCATAAACTCTGGTTCGGGCTTCTTCATATTTCGGAAAAATTCCTTCGGGCGTAAAATCCGCTAATTTCTTGACCGTTTTGCGGTATTGTTCCAAAGCGTCGCGGTTAATTGCTAATGCCAGAGCTTTGCGAACCGGCAGTTTGTCCATCGGCGGCTTCTTGACGCTGATCGTGTAATACTCGATAGCCATTTCGGGATGAAGAAGATATTCGTCCTTGTATTGCCGGATATATTCATTCCAGGCGGCAGGAACCGTATGATTATAAAGCGCGTCAATTCTGCCCGATTTATAGATATTCATCATCGTCGTCTGTTCATCCATCGGATAAAACACGATCGAATCGAGTTTGACATTCGCCGCATCCCAATAATTCGGGTCCTTAACGATAATCATTTCATCGTAAGGTTTCCAGACAGAAAGTTTATATGAACCGCTGGTAACAATATTCTGCGGCTTAATCCAATCTTCTCCGAATTTTTCGATTGTCGGACGATGCAGTACGCCGAAGAATTGATGCGTTAAAAGTCCCGTAAAATAAGGGGCGGATTGTTTCAAAGTAACCCGCAAAGTGTAATCGTCAACTGCTTCAACGCCGATGTCTTCGGCTGTCACGGCAACAAGCTCATTGCCTTCCAGAGCGGTTTTTATTTTCGGATTGGTCTTAATCGCGGTGGCTTGTCCTTTTTCATCGCTCGGAACGGTCAGGCGTTCGGACGAAGTAATATATTTTTCAAATTCGGTCTCCGGTTTAGCATTTTCAACTTTTGTTTCGGTCGGAATAACGGAGTTTTGCGGCGGAGCGGTAGTTTCAATCGAAGGCTCGGCAGCCGGCTCTTTTTTATCGGCGGGAACATTAGAAAAATCCTTTGCCAGAAGGAAATTTCCGTCTTTTCCTTTGACAAATGATTTGCCCGAATTAAATGCTTCGGCGTATTTTATGTCGTAACCCAGAAAACCGTAGCGCGATGCGAGTTCGGGCGATAATGCACGACGGAATGACCAGGCGAAATCTTGCGCTTTGATCGGGTCGCCGTTGGAAAATTTCCCGTTTTGGCGCAGGTAAAAAGTGTAAACCGCGCCGTCCGGGCTTTGCTCCCAATGTGTCGCCATTGACGGAATCGGCTCCATCGTTTTCGGATGATACTCGACCAATCTGTCATAAAGTCCGATCAAAATACGAGCTTCCGGCTGTCCCGTAACAAACTGCGGATCAAGCGATTCCGGCTCTGATCCGGTAATATACCGCATCGTATTGTCGGTCGGCGCATCGGTTTGTCCCCAATATTTCGTGCTTGCCTGCGTCGAACAGCCGATTAAAACCGAAGACAAAACTACCAAAGCCAATCCTAAACGAAATTGTTTAAAGTTGATTCGCATCATATAAAACTCCTTGTAAAACTTCTATTTTTTGAAAATCCGGTTGCCGGATTTCAGGAGAGAAAAAACATAATCAAAATTAATGTTGCCATAAAGTTAGCACGTTCCTAACCTGACAGGCAAGAATAACTTGTATTTCGCAACCGCTTTTGAATAAATGCGTGAGTCTCAAACAGTAATGATTTAATTTCTAGTAAACCCGATTAAATCATTGATAAAAGATATTTTATCAAATTTGAAACACTCGCAAATTGCAAATTGCAAATTGCAAATGGCGTAATAAATTTTAGGATTCGCCGGCTGTCTTTTTCGGTTGCCAAAAATTATCAATACTCACATCTTTAAGCGAAGGCGCGTCCAGAGTATTGATCTCGAATCCCTGAATATACGGCTTGACCAAAGAATATGAAGTCGGGAAATAAAGGGGAATGGCGCGAAGTTCGTTAATCGCATCTACTTCGGTCAAAATTATTTTGCTTTCACCGAACTGATCGTCGGTTTCCGGAATCAAATCGGAATTCGCCGGTAAATGCTGCAATTTCAATGCGGATTTGGTCAGTGCCGCCGCATCGGAATTCGATTGTTCGAGCGTTTTAAGCTCTTTTGCCAATTCCGCCGGGTTCTGATTTTCGGCTTCTTCTGCAACCGTTTTTTTTGATTCGAAAATCGCCTGCATATTTACCGTTTCGTCCGTTGTCGGAAAAACCACGCCGCGCCGGATCAAATCGTAACTGCCTTCTTTTCCGGCAGTTTCGAGTTCTCCGGCTTCTTTGATAATGATTTCCGTTTCGATATTGAGATTTTGCTTCCACATCCGCGCCACCGAACGGGCGATACGCTGCTGGATATTATTGCGGTTGATCAAAAGTTTGATGGTCGGGAAATTTTCGCCGTTCGGAAAGCCGGCTTCGGTCAGAAGTTTTTGTCCGCGTGTGAAATCTTGCGAAAGTTTTGCTTCTTTTTCTTGACTATAAGGCAGGAAACCGAGCGCGGGTTTGGTCGCGCCGTCCATTTCGTCATCGGTCAAACGCTCGCGCTCGATTGAGATTGCCAGAGCTTCACGAATGCGTTTATCGTCAAAAGGTTTGTTTTTCGAATTAAATTCGTAAAAATTCAACGCGCCGTGAACAGTTCGCTGAAAATCTTCATACGGCGTGAGAAGTTTCAAAGCCAGCGGTTCAAATTCGGCGTTGGTTACCGCATCCAATTCGCCCAAACGATACGCTTCCAGAGCTTTTTCCGCATTTTCCTGCGGAATAAACCGCACTCTTTCGAGTTTGACCTGATCTTTATTCCAATAATTTTCCGCTTTATCGAGCGTTATGCCGTCCTGCCCGACGCTCGAAATGCGAAACGCGCCGTTGGTAATAATATCGGCGTTTAATTTGTCTTTTTCAAAAACCGTTTTTGCGTGAATCGGTCGAAACAAAGGATGCGCGACCAACGCCGGAAAATCTTTGTCTGATTTTTTCAGCGTAACTTTAAGCGTAAATTTTTCAACCGCTTCAACCCCGAATTTTTCTTCGCTTTCGGTTTTTGATTCTTTTTTATCTACTTTATCCTCGCCCTTCGGTTTTTGTTCCGAAGACGTTGCGGGATTCGGTTTTTGATTAGTTTCCGCTTGTTTATTTTCTGACTTTGGCAAAGGTTTCGGCAGATTTTGAATCGGCGGATTATTAAAAATCGGCGAATTCGGCGCGGCGGACGGCTTCGGCAAAATATCTATTTCATCATTATTTAATGGAGCTTCAACCGGAATTTCTTCTTTTTCCCTGATATTTATTCCGACGATATTACCGAGCAGATCGGGATGCGAAATATCCTTTCTTTCCGATTCCGAAAAACGCTTCCACGAGCGCACAAAATCTTCCGCCGTTACGCTGTCGCCGTTTGACCATTTTGAATCGCGGCGCAGATTGAAGGTCCAGATTTTGTTCTCTTCTTCGGATGTCCATTCAAGCGCGATTGCCGGAACGATTTCGAGCGTTTTTGAATTTGTATCGGTCAAACCTTCATAAACCGCCCGCACGACATCGGTTTCCGGCGGCGCGCCGGCACGCGCCGGATCAAAAGATTTCGGCGTTTTGCCGTTGCTCCACCGAAATTCCTGTTTCGGCGGCGGCGCGGTTTCGGCATAATACGGCTCGGTTTTCGGTCGTTCGAGCTCGCTGCACGCGCTCAGGAATAAAGCTAAAAAAATTAACCACAGATAAACACAAATAGACCCGGATTTTTTTCTTCTCTTAAATCTGTGTTGATCTGTGGGCATCGGTGGTTTCATTTATTTTTTAAACTTAAAAGCCGTAATTGCTCAAAAACTTCAATTGTCTGTAATCTCGTATTTTCAAATCCTTCGGACGTATCGATCAAAAAATCCGCATAACGCTTTTTTTCTTCCTGCGGCATTTGCGATTTAATGCGTTTTAAGGCTTCTTCCTTCGATAAATTATTGCGTAAAATCAGCCTTTCCAATTGTATATCAGAATCGCACCAAACGACAATCAAACAGTCGAAGCGTTTATAACCGCCCGATTCGATCATCAAAGCCGCATCAATGACAGCTATCGCGTCAGGCTTTTCGAGTTCCTTTTGAGCGAGCCAATCATTCTGTTTTTCGATAACCAATGGATGCACGATTGAATTGAGAAGTTGCCGCTTTTCTTCATCGGCAAAGACGATTGCGCCTAAGTTTATACGGTCAAGCGTCCCGTCGGGCTGCAAAACTTCCCGACCGAAATTCTCAATGATTAATTTTAAGCCTTTCGTATTCGGTTCAACAACTTCCCGCGCCGTCAGATCGGCGTCCAAAACAAACGCGCCGAGTTCGGCTAAAACCTCACAAACAAAAGTTTTACCGACTGCAATAGAACCTGTTAAGCCGACTTTTAGCATATTTCTATAAGAGGCGGGCGCAGAGCAATCCTTCCTGACCTGAAATCTGTTTGAGTTTTTTGATAAAATCTAAACCTCAATCAAGATAAAGTTGAAAAAGACAAGTTAAAACTATTAACAGGTTGGGAAGGGCTACAGCTTTGCGCCCGCTCTTTTTTATTTTCAAAATCACTCTGCTAGATAAAATCAACTGCTATCTTTAAGAATAAAATGAACTAAGCAATTCTTCACCGAAGCTACCAAAATGCCTAATTCTATTTTTGTTTGTCCGAATTAGATTCGGCGCAGGTTTTGAAGTTTTGGGCAGGAAATTGTTCGCAAAATCAATCCTTGAACTGATTTTTTCTGCCTTTTTCCTGTGCTGATAAGACGAAAACCCAAGTTGTTGTTCCGATTCGACGGTGTGTTGTTGTTCCGATTCGCGGAACGCAAGTTCCTGCCGTTGTTGTTCCAACTGCCGCCGCGATTCACTCGATTCGAGCTTTCTTTACTTCAACCTGATTTTGGTTTTACCAAGTTTGCCGCGATTTTGCAAAGAATTTTCGCCGCGCTTGCAAAGAATCTGCTTTTGAAATGTGTGCGATCATACTTTGCGCCCGATTTGCCAATTCATCTTCTTTAATTTCACCCGCAAAAAAATCTTTCTCCAAAGTTTCAATTTTCTGTCGAAACCTGCGCCATTTTCTGCCTTGCAAGCGTAAAAGATGCGGAAATGTGCGAAAGCCGAGAAACGAAATTCCCTGCGAACACGGTGCAATGATGCGATTTTCCTTGAGTTGCAGATTTAATTCGTTCGCGGCAAAACTTAGGATCGATAAATGAAAATCGTGCAATTCGTCTATGTCATCAGCATATAAGAGAAAATCGTCCATATATCGCACAAATCCTTTAACCCGCAATGTTTCTTTAACGAAATGGTCAAGTTGATTAAGATATAAATTAGCGAAATACTGGCTGGTCAAATTTCCGATTGGCACACCTTTTCCAATTTCCGAGCCATGTAAATCTTGTTCGATGATGACATCTAAAAGCTGTAAAGTACTTTGATCTTTTATTTTTCGGCGAATTATTTTTTGTAAAATCGTGCGGTCAATCATAGCGAAATAATGCTTGATGTCGCATTGCAGAAAAAAATTGAATTTACCGGAAAAATGCTTTGCGCGAAGTATTGCGGCAAGAGTTCCTTTTCCGACGCGGCAAGCAAAACTATCGGAAATCATTGTTTTTTCCCAAATTGGTCCGACAATGCTGCAAACAGCGTGATGAACGACTCTATCCCGAATCGGTGCGGCGCAGATTTGGCGAAGTTTCGGTTCGCGCACGAAAAATATCTGATATGGTCGTGGTTGATATGTGTGAGTTTTTAACTCATTTTGCAAGATAAAAAGTTCATTTTCGAGATTAAACCAAAATCGTATGACCGAAGGTTTGTCTCTGTGTCCGCTAATAGCTTTTTGCGAGGCATCGTATAGATTTGCAAAATCTGTAATCTGTTCGTAAAGATTTCCGTAACGTTTCATTTGTTTTCCTGTTGTTTTATCCAACCACCAATCATACTGCCGACTTCATTGAGCGAACGGCAAGAAAATTCGTAAGATTGCGTGGAAAGATAACGAAATTTGTGAGCCAGACGAAGCATTATCCGAATTTTTTCTAAATTCAAATTTATCTTTCGCAAGATTTCTATTTTGTTTTGTTTATAACGGGCTTCGGTTAAATCTTCGATGATGTCGAGCGAGAGATTTTCAATTCGTAAGGCGATTGTGAATCTTGAACGCTTCGGGAATTTTTCAGTATGCGGAAAAAGCCATTCGATAAATTCCGTCCATTTTAGAAAAATTGAAAGGTCTTGTTCTTCGGGGCTAAGTTGTTTTCTCGGCTTGTTTTCCATCGGTTTCAATTTTATTTTCAGTCATCAAGGCAACTATGTCATCACCGAAATTTTCAATCTTTGCTTTGCCGATACCTTCGATTTGGCTAAGTTCATTTTTACTGGAAACCTTTTTTTGGACAATTTCGGCGAGTTGGCGATTGGTGCAAATGATATACGGCGCAATGCCGCGCCGCCGGCTCGTTTCGTTGCGCCAATCCCGCATTGCATTAAAAATCGGCATATTTTCAGGCGTAAGCAATTCCTTCCATGATTCATCACGTTCTTTTTTCGTTTCGGTTGATGTAGAAGTTGGAGTTTCCGTTCTTAAATTATAGTTGATGATAACCGTCAGATACGGAATTTCGTGCCGCGAAAAAAAATGGTCGCGCATCGCCGGCACTTCTTTGTCTTTGATAAAATCTCGCAACTCGGTATCGTCAAAACAATCTTTTGCCTCATTGAACCGAATTGTAAAGATTTTTGTCAACATTCTTCAGTTTTCGTTTTTTGTAAAAAATTCCGACCGCTAACGCGGTTGTTTTTTTCAAGCATCCTTCGCCCTCATTTCTTCTCATCGCCGTTAATAATTGGAAAGCGGGCGACTGCGTTTCGCTTCCACTTTCCAATTATTAACTTTCTATTCTCATACCCCATAAGCGTAAAAGCGTAAAAGGACTAAAGCATTACTCCCTGATAAGACGAAAACCCAAGTTGGAGTTCCGAAACGACGGCGTGTTGTAGTACCGATACGCGGAACGCAAGCTCCTGCCGTTGAAGAGCCAACCGCCGCCGCGAACCACTCGATTCGAGCCCGAACTTGCTCCCGTCGGGTCTGTTACGCTTCCGCTCAAATACACTCCATACCAATCTTGACACCATTCCCAAACATTGCCGTGCATATCATACAAACCCCACGCATTCGGCTGATAACTTCCGACAACTGATGTCCGCTCAAGATACTTACCTTTCGCCGCATTTCCATACGGAAAATT